>JAEYPA010000103.1 GCA_023411225.1 Bacillota bacterium | reverse complement strand
CGTAATACGTTTCAAAATAGATTCTTTTTCCATTATTCCACGCCCTCCTTCGTACCTTTACTATTTTCCATGGCGTGTTCAAGAATAACTTCCTGTGAAAGTTCACTTCTATCAAGTTCACCAGTAAGATGACCATTACACATTATATATACTCGGTCACTCATTCCTATGATTTCAGGCATTTCAGAAGAAATCATAATAATTGCATATCCTTTCTGCGCCAACTCTCCCATAATCTGATATATCTCTGCTTTAGCTCCTACATCTACACCTTTTGTCGGCTCATCCATAATAACTACCTTCATATTATCTTGAGCAAGTGCTTTGGCAACTACTACTTTTTGTTGGTTACCACCTGAAAGAGAACTAGCGGGATCAAATACCGTAATAGCCTTCGTATCTACTTCCTCCAATAGCTTTTTAGCCAATTCACATTCTGCTTTTTCATCCAGGATTCCATATTTACTAAACTTATTAATAATTGGAAGTGTGACATTCCTTCCTAATCCCCATGACATAATCAGTCCTGTTTTTTGCCTATCCTCTGGAAGGAGAATGATACCTGCATCTCTGGCATCTGTCGGATTCTTAATTTTAATCTCCTTATCTTCTAAGAAAACCTTACCTTGGCTTACTTTCGTGATACCGCAGACAGCTTCCATAACCTCTGTACGTCCTGCCCCTACTAATCCGGTTAGTCCTACAATCTCACCAGCACGTACATGCAAAGAAATGTCCTTAAAGTACCCTGTTCTAGATAAATGCTCTATTCTCAATACTTCTTTGCCTGGCTTTACTTCTGGTTTTGGATACATATCTGAAACCTCTCGTCCAACCATATGTTTAATCAAATCTGCATTGGTAATCTTATCTACATCGAAAGATCCAATATACCTAGAATCTCGAAATACAGTAACTCTTGAAGCAAGCCTATACATATCTTCAAATTTATGTGAAATGAATATGATAGAAACACCATCATCTCTTAATTTTTCTACAATACGATATAGCTTCTCAGATTCGCTTGCAGTAAGTGCTGCTGTAGGCTCATCTAATATAATGATTCTTGCATGAGTAGAAATAGCTTTCACGATTTCTACCATCTGCTGTTGTGCTACACTAAGGCTTCCCATTTCTACTGTTTCTTTAAAATCAGCATCCAACTGTTCCAGATACGCCTTAGCTTGACGATTCATTTCTTTCCATTGAATTACTCCATGTTTCTTAATCTCATGGTTCATAAAAATATTCTCAGTAACTGTAAGGTCCGGGTACGAAGTAGGATGTTGGTACACAGCTGCAATCCCTGCTGCCTGTGCATCTCTTGGTCCTTTAAAATCTACCTTCTTACCGTTTAAGAATATCTCACCTTCTTCGGCTCTATGTACTCCAGTAATTACTTTAATAAAAGTAGATTTTCCAGCACCATTTTCCCCCATAAGTGCATGTATTTCGCCAGGTTTTAGTTGAAAATGAACCTGATTCAATGCCTTAACGCCCGGAAAAATCTTTGTTATCCCTTTTAACTCCAATATAAAATCGGACACATTAATTCCTCCTTTAATTTCTATGTTTTTATAATATCATTCATAATTTATTTATAAAATGGTATTTTCTTTTGATGTTAGGTAAAAATTTTCATATTGCGTATATTGCATTTTTAATAGGTGTAAGATATGATTAAGCAAAAAGATGATAAAATGAGGTGCTAAGGATGAAATTGTTAATTGTAGATGACGAAGAACTTACACGTAATGGGTTAATCTCCTTAATCGATTGGGAAAAACTTGGTATTACTGAAATCTATCAAGCAGATGATGGAGTCCATGGTCTTGAGGCTGCACGTAAATATTTACCTGATATCATACTATGTGACGTACGTATGCCACAAATGGATGGTATTACAATGCTTAAACAGATTGAACAATTCATCCCAGATGTATCCGCTATCTTTATGAGTGGGTACTCAGACAAAGAATACTTAAAAGCAGCTATCAAGCTTAAGGTCATTAACTATATTGAAAAACCCATTAATCCAAAAGAAATACAAGAAAGCATTCAAACGGCAATCGCGCAAATAGCAAAACTAAAGATACAATCCTCAGCTACAAACAAAGACAAAGATCGCGTTGCAACGCAGTTAGCTTACTCGTTAACAATTCCATATGCAAGTAGCAAGGAATCCATTGACTCTTTATGTGAACAATATAATTCATATTATGCCATTAAGAAATTTAAGTATATCTGTACATATATAATAAAATTCAATGAGAAAACGAATGAAGCTCTCAACTTATCTTCAGCCTATTTGACACTCAAAAAATTTCTATCTAATATGCATCTCCATGTGATTTATAGTGAAAAACGTATTCATCACGTGGTACTTCACATATACGGCGTTCATTCTTTCTCTAACAATACTCAACAGCTCATTGCCAAAAAATTATTTGAAATCTTTTCTTTTTTAGAAGAGTTTTATATATCTATAGGAGATATAGTAGAAGGAATCAACAATGCCTATAATTCATACACCACAGCTGTAATTGCTTTGCAAAGTAGCTTTTTCTTTGAACCAGGTACCATACTTAGCCGTGAAAAAGTAGCGACGCTTGTGACCATCAATGTGCTAGATGTTACAAAAGAAGTCTCCCATTACCTATCAGCCTTAGAGGATAACAATGAAATGGAAATCACGGATTCTCTCAATGCTCTGGAACATCAGCTTTCCTATAGCAAAGGGATACTTATCAACCAATTAAAAGGATTGTACTATGACATGTTCTCCGCTTTATATAAAATGCGTAAGAAACATCAGATGAGCCCTGACTTTTGTTTGGAAAGTCAAAGTAACATAATGGATATTATGGATAAATGCTTCTCTTTCCATCAGTTACACGCTACTCTAATAGAAAAGACAAAGGACTATTTTTCCAGCAAAAAAGACAGTAAACCAGAAAATAGCCTAATTTATATGATCAGAGAATATGTCAGCCTGCATTATCAGGACACAGGTTTATCTGTAAAATCTATTAGCGAGTATGCTAATTTATCTACCTCCTATGCCTGTACCTTTTTTAAGAATGAGACAGGTATGACACTAAATCAATATATTACAGAATTCCGTATGACAAAAGCCAAACAGCTTTTGGCTGACCCAAGGAATCGAATCAGTGAGATATCCAGTAGTGTTGGATATAGTGATGGCAACTACTTTGGAAAGAGTTTCCGCAAATATACAGGACTTTCTCCATCAGAATATCGAGATCAGGTAATTAGAAAATGAGACCAATCAAACATATTTTTTATAAATATAACAACTTAAGCATTCGAATTAAAATCACAATTTCTATTCTCTTAGCTGCACTTATTCCTGCTGTTACATTCGCCTCTATGTTTTCCAGCCGTTTGTATGATATGATTATCTCAGACACAATAAGAAGTGAGCAGCAAGAGACCATTACCATTGCGCCTCAAATTACAGACACTCTGAATACCATCACTAGTTATACCACTGACATATGTTCGCAGCAATACTATCATGATCTCTTTTTATCTTCTGCAACACAACCGTATTCCTCTATGGCAACTACTACTGAAGCCTATGAATTTGCTGCTTATATAAAAAACTTTGTCAAATACTCAAAGCTCTCAGCCATTCGAATCTACTGTGACTTGCCAGAAAACGACTTTAATTTTTTTGAACAAGATAGTTCTAAAAACCTATTTCTTCCAGCATCAGTAATCAAAGGAACCTACTGGTATGGAATTATGAAGTCGCAGAATTCATCTTCTTTATACTGTCCAGCAATGTATCTGGGTACCCAGGAAAAAGCCACCTATGCTGATTGTGCTTATATCTATCGTACTCCTATCATAATAAATGGTGAAACACATTATATTTATCTGGTGCTCTATTATTCCTCGAAAGTATACTCCCAGATACTGACTGATGCTATTACCATTACCGACAGTGTATCATTCATAATAAACGAAAGAGACTCCATTGTATCCACTACAGATGCCTCTTTATCAGGTATGTATTACATTAATTATAGCAATCTTAAAGACTCACTGATGTCCTCTAACAATTTTATAGAGAAGGATGTTGCAGGAAATCGTGTCTATATTGCAATGTACTATATCAAAGCAGCCGACTGGTTTATGGTTACGGTAATTCCAAGAGATCCTCTAATTGATATAGGCAATAATGTGGCCAAATTGTTTTTACTAATTAGTCTATTCAGTATCTTCATTGCCATCATTATCTCCCTATTTCAAAGCCGTTCCATCATTCATCGACTTCATAATTTGACATCTCAGATGTCTAAAGTAAGATCCGAATATCCCAAACCCCTTCCAGCTCCTAGATCACAGGATGAGGTTGGGGAATTGATTACCACCTACAACTACATGACAAACCGTATGGATGAGTTGACCAGAAAACAGCAACAAACCGCAGAAGACCTTCGTATGTCCGAATTCAATGCTCTTCAGGCACAAATCAATCCTCATTTTCTTTATAATATGATGGATGTCATTAACTGGATGGTGTTACAGAATAAACCAGAGGAAGCGAGTACTGTGATTCAACAGTTAGCCTATTTCTATCGGCTGACCTTAAGTCACAAAAAGAATATTGGAACTATTAAAGAGGAATTTGAACATGTTAATATATACACCGCATTACAGAATCTGCGTTTTCCAAGTTCTATTGATTTTGTAATAGATATGCCTGATGAACTGACGCGTTACCAGATTCCAAAATTAACTTTGCAACCAATTGTTGAGAATTCCATCCTCCATGGTATTTTGGAAAAACCTACAAAAAAAGGAACCATAGTAATTACAGGATGGGAGGAAAATGATGACATTTACATCCTTGTGTCGGATGATGGAATAGGTATTCCTGCTGACATTCTCAGTCGGATTCTTACGGTTAACTCCCATACCTCTTCACGAGGAAGTAATATTGCAATCTATAATATTCACAATCGTCTACAACTTCTATATGGAAAGAAATATGGTCTTTCTTATGAAAGCACGGAAGGGGTAGGTTGCGAGGTAACGATAACAATACCAAAACGCACTCTAGAATAATCATTGTCTTTTGAAAAATATTACGGTAGGGGTAGATCATTATTTCATCTACCCCTACCGTAGTAACGGAATATTTCCTGTGAGTTTATTCACCTTCTTTTTGGCTCCACAAATTGCAAGACCCAAATATTGCAACGAGCTTTCCGGAACACCCGCCATTTTTTTAATAAATTCATCATAGGTTTTACAACTTTGTGCCAAATCAGAGAAGTCCACAACAGATAAATCCTGATATTCCACCTGGTAAAGCTTTTCTCTAATTCCCTTTATTGTTCCTGGGGAACCTTTCAAAATTGGTACTGGAAACTCAATAATTCCTAAATGGAGATTTCCACTCTGATCCATAACTGTTGTACCAACTATATCCGGCATTTCTTTTCCCAATGTAATACCCATAATAGCTGCTGTATTTGCAATTAATCCCAAAGGAAGATTTTCATCAATTACCATCACACATTTTTCTTTTTGAATATTCATTTTCTTTAACCTCTTTCTTTGATTTATACTCTGACAGGAACAGACCTATAAGTGTCAACAACGTTCCAATGCCCGCAATCCGAGTGATTTTCTCGTGAAGAATTAACACTGAAGCAGCTACCGTAATGACCGGCACCATATAGATATATACACTGGTTTTAACTGCCCCCAGTACTTTGACTGCAAAATTCCATGTAACAAAACAAAGCGCTGACGCCCCTAATCCTAAAAACACGATGTTTAACAAATATACGGGATTAGAAAACCGCATCATATCCCAATTAAAGTCAAATAAAAATAGCCCTGGAATCATAAATAGAATTCCATAGAAAAACATCCGTCTTGTAGTTAGAATCGTATGATACCCGAAGCTTGCGATTTTCTTTATAAGATTAGAATAGCAAGCCCAGATAAACGCTGCCAGCAATGCAAGCAAATCGCCTGTAGGATTAAGTTTTAAGGCAGAACCATTAAAACTAATAAGAAAGATTCCTACCATTGCCACCACAAATCCGATGAAAAAATTCACACGCAATTTTTCACCATCTTTCGTAAAGAGGTGAGACACAATCGCCGTGAAAAAAGGTGCAATGGAAATAATAACTCCAACATTGGATGCCAAAGTATAAGTCAGCGCAATGTTCTCCAATAAATAATACAGGCATATCCCACAAAGACCAGCAGCTGCAAGTGTAAGTTCCTGACGAACTGTCGTCCTTTTTAGTCTATGTGGATAGGCAATCAATAGCACAAGCACTCCCATAATAAATCGAAAAAACAAAATCTCCACAGGCTGAAAAGCAACCAGTAACACCTTGGTTGAAATAAATGTAGTTCCCCAAATAATAATAGTAAACAATACTGCCAGATGACCAAACGTTTGCTTATTCTCCACACTGCTTACCTCCGTGTTTGAAAATATCCCGATAAATACCGGGTGGTAAGCCAATAAAACTATTGAAATAATTTGTAAAATGGCTCTGGTCAGAAAATCCTGTCTGCATAGCAGCTTCAATCGGTGGAACCCCCTGCTCCAAGAGTTTCTTTGCATTTCCAATACGAATATTCTGAAGATACAAGTAAGGTGTCACACCTCGGGACTTTGTGAAAGCTCGTAGAAGTGTTGACTTGCTAAGCCCTGCATGATGGCAAATTTGTTCTAAATAGATATGTTCCTTATAGTGCTGCTCCATAAATGCGCAGGCCTTCTCGATTTCCTCTCCGCATTCTGGAATACATTCTTCAAATGGTTGTCCATATTGCTGAAACAACATGGATAGCATAGATAGCAGATTTTCCTCTTTATTAAATTCACTGGAACCATTCATTATGCTTTCATGCAAAGGACGCAGATAGTAGGTTACTTCCTCATCCCAAATTACATTTTGAGAAAATCCTGGTAAGGAAGATTTGCCTGTGACCTCCTTTGCTAAATCCAGCATAATTTCTTTAGGAATGTTTATACCCCGATAGTCAAGTGTCCCTCCATCACTCTGAAAGCAGGCGTGGTTGTCGCCAGGATTAAATAAGTTCACATTTCCTGATTTTAAAGTGTACTCTTGATTTTTACAGGAAAGGCAGCGTTCACCACTCTCCACATAGCCAATTACATAATACTCGTGGAAATGATTCGGAAAAGGCTGCACGATTCCCTCGAGACGATAGGCCTCTATCCGCAGTTCCTCATCATACACTACTGTTTTTATTTCTTTTCTCATATGCATTACCTCCTTTCCTTTCCCTATTGTAACACCCGCTGTTGTAAAAGGCTTGTAAAATATCTTCAATTTATGGGGATATTGGGCTTATGAAAGGAGCTTTATCTACTCTGTTACTTTTTGACTTGAAATTCATTTTTTTCTACTTTATTTCCAACTTTTACTCTGTGGTAATATTTTCATTTTTACAGCTTTAGAATCCAGTGTCTTTACGAACAAAGCAGACTCCTTCGCTTGGAGCAATTTCTTGGACGATGCTTTGAGTTCTTCCATGGAAGCCCAATGCTGTATCATAATCCATTCGTTGCTTTTGCAGTCATAGAGTAACTCTGTGTCAATAAAGCCAGGTTGTTTTGAGTGGTATTCCTTTTCAAGACCATCTACAATGCTAATGAATTCTTCTTTTGTTATTTCTTCTGCGGTTTTCATTGTTACAATTTCTGTTATAGTAGTCATATCAATTACCTCCTGTTTTTCATAGCATACATGAAATAAAACAGAAGCTATAGTAAAAAATCGACTGACTAAATATATGTATATTTTGCATTTTCTTTTACCGTAGACTTCTCTGACTGAAAGGTACAAGGAGTCGTTCCAGAAAAACGTGTAAATTCTTTGATAAAATGAGACTGGTCAGTAAAACTATTACGATAAGTAATATCGGTCAGACTAGCTGACTGCTGATACGTTAACTGATTACTTGCATTTTGGAAACGTTTGATACAGCTTAACACCTTTGGAGTATAACCCGTATAATACAAAAATATTCTTTCAAGAGTCTTTATATTTATCCCATGTTCACTACAAAATAATTTAACAGATGTACCATCCTCAATTGCCATAAAATCTGATATTATCTGTGCTTTCTCCATAAACCCTTGATTTATACTAAGCTCATTTATCAATACTTGTTCCATTTCAGATATTATCTTTTCATTGGACTCGTTTGCAATCGCTTTCTCAAATCCTTTTCCTAAAGTGGGTGCCACTTCATATAGATTAACCAATTTCTCTTGCAATTTTTTTAGTGAAGTATGTACAAAAGGATATAGCCCATAAGGATAAAATGATATACCAAAAATGCAAATAGTATTTGCTTGATGAATATAACTATATCTGCTTCGCAGACCATTAATATGAAAACGAGGTGCAACTATCTTGTCACCTTCCGTTTCATATATCATATTATCTGCTAAATTCAATATAACATCAATACAGTCTGTAGGCAGAAGTTTATAGTGTAAGTCTGCATTTGCAACGTCAATCTGCCAAAAAAATTTTACCCAAGGGATAAGTTGTCTATTCTTAATTGCATAACGTGTAATATTAAGGATGTTGACCACCTCCAATCAAATCTTTTGGGTTATACTATCACAAAATTCTATTTTAACATAAGCGATGCAATTCGTTCACCGATTGCTTTTTTGTTCTGTGGATGCAAATCTGTCGTAGAGCCAACATCACCGGATATAACCATATAAGCATTTTCAATTGCCTGCGCCTTCTCTTGTTCTAACCGAATAGTTTCCCAACCAATGCCTCTCCTATCTTCTGGATCTTCATAATAAGCAATCTGTACGTAGTACACTGGCAGGTTCGCATTATGCATCTGCACTCTAAATTGTTCCACCAGTGTTCTAAATTTTTCATAATACTTTTCATAGTTTTTTACATTACTTTCTCCCTGATACCAAAGAAGTGCCTTTACCTTATAATTCATAAGAGGGGCCAACATTGCATTGTACACACCATAAGGTAGATATTCATAAAAGGTTTTGGTAAAGAATCCTTCTTTGGAAAATGGGCCTTTCTGATATTGCCATACTCCGGTTAGGTCATAAATTTTATCCTGAATCTGTAAAGTATACTCTGACTTTTCCCAAAACCGACATATTCCATTGGTTACGACTACTTTCACATTAATCTCATTATCCCCTTCATGGAGAAGTTCCTTTGGTACGAGATAACGCCTTGGTGGATATTGATAATCCGTCTGTCCTACTAATGTTCCGTTTACATAGGTATAGTCTGCTTCTATTAATAATCCAAGTTTCAATACAGCATCCTCAGTAGGCTGTGCATCAAGTTTTACTATCTTAGAGAAAGTATAAACACCTGCCTGATCCTCATCACTTTCCCACAAAAGAGGAATCACAGTACGTTTCCATGGTTCTTTATCCATTTTCTGATCTAGTTTCATTAATTCATCCACTCGTGCCTGCCAGTCTATCAACTCCTTCTTTATGTGTGCTTTCATAGAATTCTTGTGAAAGCAAATATCATCTAACTGAATAGATTGATACAAGCTAACATTTTCCTTAGATAAAAATGATTCAATTGGACATCCTTTTACGGCAGTTTGAATGAGGCCAATCGGTACCCCATTCTGCTCATATAGTTGCTTTGCCATAAAGAATCCAATAGCACCAAATGACTTCTTTTCATCCTTCTTGGCCTTAACCCATTTACCATCTGCAACATCCTCTAAAGGAGCATTAAAATTATAGTCAACAGGAACTTTAAACTGTCGAACTGCATCACAGTCAAAGGCATCTATCTCCTCATTAAAGCTATGGTATACCCAGTTAATATCAAGCTCCATATTAGACTGACCGCTCATAAAATATACATCACCAATTAAAATATCAGACACTTCTTGTGTCTCGCCATCGCAGGAAATGGTAAGGACATAAGGGCCCCCGGTATTTAGCTGCTCGAAACACACTGACCATGAATTCGCCACACAAAGACACTTTCGTACATCACCGGCAAAGCTGACTTCCACTTCTGTTCCCTCTTTTGCTGTACCGGTAAGTATAAAGTCTTCCCCACGCTGTAAAACCATACCATTACTAACAATCTTATGACCTAGTACCATATCATACTATCCTTTCTAAAAGCGATTATTTCTTCTCTGTATCTTCACTCTTTACTACTGTCTGTACCTTCACAGTTGCTTTCTTTTTGCGGTTTAACTGGAATACATCAAATCCAATAGCTGCTAACATAATGATTCCTTTAGCTACAAACTGATAATATACATCCAACCTTGCAAGCTGCATACCATTAGAAAGAATAGCAAGTATCAATACACCGGCTACTACACCGCTAATCTTGCCTTCTCCACCACGAACACTTACTCCACCTAATAACACCGCCGTAATAATAGTAAACTCAAGGCCCGTTCCCATGTTAGCTGTGACAGAACCTAATCTTGCAGAAAGAATTATGGCTCCTACAC
>JAEYPA010000187.1 GCA_023411225.1 Bacillota bacterium | reverse complement strand
CTTGCAAAGAGTGATAGAGCCGCAAAGAGACTTTTGGAATCCAGCACGAAATATCTCGAAGGAAAACTAAAATTAAAAGTGAACCAAAAGAAAAGTCGTGTGGTTAGTGTGTTTGCAATCCGAAATTATAAATTCCTTGGCTTTACATTGGGAAAGAACGGAACGGGCATCTATGTCCGGGTTTATGGAAAGTCATGGAAGAAGATGAAGCCAAAGCTGAAAGAACTCAGTTCCCGGAGGTCTGTTCAGAGCATACACCCTTCTTTAATAAAGATAAAAGAGTATATGCGAGGATGGCTGAATTACTATGGAATTGCAGATATGAAGAAAAGGGTAGACGAACTGAACTCTTGGCTATATCACAGGATACGCATGTGTATATGGAAACAATGGAAGAATCCAAGGACAAAAGTAAGAAATCTATTAAAGATGGGAGTACCGGAAGACTTGGCCCACAAAGCTGGAAACAGTCGCAGAGGATATTGGTATGTAACACATACGGTTGCAATAAATTTAACAATGACAAAAGAAAGACTGATAAGCAGTGGTTTTTATGACTTAGCCACAGCCTATCAATCTGTGCACATCAACTATTGAAAGCGCCGTGTACCGAACGGTATGCACGGTGCTGAGAGAGGACGGGAGTTAGTCACTCCCTCCTACTCGATTTATGGAAAAGTGGTTAGAAGAAATCAAATTAGTCAAAGTTGGAAAGGAATATTTTATGGAAGCAGGAAATGATCAGAAAAAGAAAAAAAGAATATGGAGAAATTTGTTCGTTATTCAGAAGGTGCAAGGATGTATTGTATGGGATTAACAAAGTTTCAGCAATTAGCGAAGGATGCAAAGGCTTGTTATAAAATTGGACAGATGGTTTTAGTCAATACAGAGATATTGGATGAGTATTTAGAAACATTCAGAATTGTTGAAGATGATTTCTACAAGTAGGTGACTGATATGTCGAATAAATTGAATCCGACTATAAGAGGGTACTTACATGGGTCTAGTATATTTAAAAGATATATTAGGCCAGCAGAGGCAGCAGAGTATTTTGGAGTTAAAATATGGAAACACTGGAAAACGCCACAGAACCGAGTGAAGAATTTAATAAAGCTAGGAGTGCCAGCATGGACGGCAAGAAGAACATCATATGCGAAAGGCTTTGCCAGAGTGTGTAGAGGTTCAGATGTAAGCCAAGCAATAAACAATAAAAGGTTAGCCTCATTTGGACTAATCTCTATGTTAGATTACTACACCGAGAGGTGTGCCTAACGGCGCATGTTTCTCATGAGTGTAAGCCATTAATCTGGACGACAGCAGGACTGTAAGTAATCATATATTTACAATAAAAGACAGATAGCAACTAATAAACATATAATATTACAATATATACAACAAAACACTAATGTATATAATAAAAAAAGCCAAAAAATAGAAAAGAGGAACTATATTTGTCAGAAAAGATATGTAAAGGAACAATGATTTGAGGGTTGTTAGGTCTTTAATATGCACTTGTAATGATTAAGGTATGCTAAAGTCTGATTTAGAGCAGATAAGTACATCAAAACGGATATACTTGGACATAAAATTCTGGAGGAAGTGCGGTAGAGAGATTTTTAGATAGCCAGAGTACGTAATGGAAAAACTGAAGTTCTTAACATACATAGAAGTACATTTAAGGAGGGTTAATATGAAAAGAGTATTAAAAAGATTTATAGGAATGGTTGTCGTAGTTGTTATGATGATGACATTTATGACATAATACGATTATAAATCTCATGCGTCTGATGAAAAGGTTTTTGTAGTAAATCTGGGGAATCCATCAAAAAGTGAAACAACAGTAACTTTCCCAGACGCTGTAGTTTCAACTGAAGGTAGTGATAAAATTACGAGTATGACGGTATCAGTTGATAAGGGAAGCATTAACACAGCAGGAGATATTATGGATTCACTTGCTAAGCACCAGACAGTTACCTGGCTATGATCTAGTGGAGAAACTGTAAGTTCTGTTCAGGCTAAGCTTAGAAGCATTTCGTTTAGTTACGCGGAAGGTATGAAGGTTACTGTCGTAGTGGATGGAAATAGGATGGTTTTACCAGATAGTAGTAGCACAACTATTACGTCGTTTATTCCGAATACACCTCAGGGGTCTACAAATGTTGACGGTAGTGTTCACTATTATATGTATGTAGAAAGCGAGGATATTCATTGGAATACAGCATATAATAATGCCAGATCCTATTATTTTATGGGAATGAGAGGATATCTCGTAACAATTACCCAACTGGAAGAGGATAAGATTCTAGATAAGATAACTTCATATGGTGCATGGGCTGGAGGCTTAAGACTGTCAGAGACCTTTGCATCGGAGAATTACGATTCTGCAAATGCAACTGCATATACAAAACCATCAACAACAGCTGGTTCTCATTGGGTTTGGTGTAATGGCCCTGAAAAGGGAGTAGAGATAAATAATAGTGGTAGTACTGATTCAACTGGTAAAGATAAAACGCATTCAGTAAAGGCTGTTTCGACAGGATATAGTAACTGGAGAAGAGTACCGGGTGATTCTTCTAATCAGGAACCAAATAATTATAGTGACAGTGAATGGTGCATGCAGGTTCATTATCCGGGTGATAAAACAGCTCAGCAAGCCGCAAATGGGGCTGAACAAGGATGGAATGATTTGGCAGTAGGGTCGAATCAATATGTAAAGATTATGGGATATTTCGTTGAGTTTAGTAACTATCCAGGTGGACTTGCTTAAGGATATAATGAGAATCATATTACTTCAGTAACAAAAGATGTGGATAATTCTCATTCATATGACAATTCATTTATAGAAGATGGGGAAGACAATCATGATAAGATAGTTATTTCTTGTACAGTAAGTGGTCATAACGATAGATATGAGTTTTTTGTAAATGCAGCAGATGAGACTTATACCAGCACACCATATAACATAGGAACGGGACGAATTGATGGAATAACAGATGTATTTCCTGGTTATAGTGTCAAAATTGAATATAAAGGAACAGGAACAACTGAATATACAAAATCAACAACGCCACCAACAAACGTTGGTACATATAAAGTGATTGCAACATTAATAGATGGAACAGGTGACATAGTAAAGGATTCTACAAATAGTAACGATGTTATTGTAACTAATGCATTTGAAATAACAAAAGCAGAGCTTACTATAACTGCAAATCCGCAGAATAAGCATGTTGGAGAAGCTGTAAGTTCAGCAACCTCTGATGTTTCAGTAACAGGCTTGTTAGGAACTGATGTACTAGATTCAGTAGTAATTACAGGTAATACTACTGCTGTAACAACTACAGGTACGTTAACTGTCTCAGATGCTAAAGTAACAAATGCTTCAAAAGATGTTACCAATAATTATTCTGTGCAGTATAACAATGGAAAATTAGCAGTAAGCAAATTTGTTCCAACTATAAGTGTTATTCCAGTGGCCAGTGATATTACTTACGGAGACGAGTTGAATACTTCAATCTTACAAAGTGGTAAAGTAACTTGTGGCGCTGAAGAGATTACTGGAACTTTTGCATGGAAGACACCAACGATTCAGCCTGACGTAAGTGACTCTGAAACTACAGAGTATGAAGTTATATTTACACCTGAGGATGTGACAAAGTATGAGGTAATAACTACAACAGTTAAAGTTAAAGTTTTGAAAAAGCCTATTCATCTTAATTGGACTGATACTACAATGACATATAATGGGACAGAACAAAAACCTACTGCAACAATTGTTGTTAGCGATATTCCATTGGGAAAGACAGCTCCGGCAGTTACAGTAGAAGGAGCAAAGACCGATGTAGGTGACGGGACAACCCCATACACTGCTACAGCTTCTTTGAGTGATCCGAACTATGTAATAGCAACTGATATTGCGGGACAAGGTCCAACCATAGAATTTAGAATTACTAAGAAAGATGTAAATGTTGAACTAAACGATCAAACGATTTCTTATAGTGATACTTTAAGTAGTGAAATTGCAGATGCAGTGAAGAATGTGAGTGGTTTAGTGGCAGGTGATACTCTTTCAAGTATATCTCTTACTATCGGAGGAAGTATTCCAAATCAAATTATTTGTCTTGAATCTGCAATTATTGAGAATGGAACGAAAAATGTAACAAATAATTATAATATTACATATACCGAAGCTAACCTTATAGTTAATAGAAAGGGCATTGATCCGGGTCAGGTTACAATACCAAAAGCATCAGATATTATTTACGGAGATAAGCTTAAAGATAGTAACTTATCAGGTGGGAAAGTTACGGATGGCCTACATGTAATAAAGGGTACGTTTACTTGGAAAGAAAAAGATACAGCACCTGAAGCTGGTACAAGCCCATATGAGGTTGTTTTTACACCAACAGGAGCAGATGCAGATCGCTATAATCCAATTACAATCAGTGTTCCAGTAGATGTTGCCAAGAAAATAGTTGATATAACCTGGTCAAATAATTTATTAATATATAATGGATTAAGCCAGAAACCTACAGCAACACCTTCGGGAGTTGCAGGTTCTGATGATTTGGGCTTGGTTGTATCAGGCGCAAAGATAGATGCAAATACGGATAGTGAGCCAACATATACAGCAACGGCAACAATAGCTAATTCTAATTATAAGATAAAATCTGGTTCAGAAACTGGTGAATTTATAATAAGTCCCAAGAGCTTAACTGCCCCAAGTATCAATATTAGTGTATTAACAGATAAGGATGATACAGTTATTGTTACTATCACTGATAAGAGTGTATCTAAGGAATTAAAGGAGCATGATGATTTCGAGGTAACAATTACTCCTGACGGCCAATTTAAAAAAGTTAAGATTGTTGGCAAGAATAATTATGAGGGTACTTATTTTACAATAGTTAGAAAACAAAAATGGACAGGATCTGTATTATCTATGCTTGTAGTTGATTCGGCAATTCAGGAAATTAGTCCTAAGCTAGAAAGTGTTAAGGAAGAAAATGCTCTTGATTTGCTACTACTATTGATTGAGAACATTAACTTACCTGATAGCATTAAGTTAAGGGTTAAGAGTATTATTTCAGAGATAGCAAATAGTGCTACGAAAACTAGTGAGAATGGTTCGTATAAAGCTGTAGTTACTCTTGAAATGAAAGACGCAGATAAAACGGTTACGGATAGTGAAAAGAATGGTGTACAATCAGTTATTGATGGAGACATAATTCCAAAGGGAGCAAGAATTGGGAAATATCTAGATTTATCCCTTTGGTTTGAATATGAGATAACTGCTCAACCTGGTGATGTTACACTTATAAAAAATAAGGAAAAGATAACCAATACATCTGATAGATATCTAGGTGAAGGAAAAGGATTTTATGAAAAAGTAACCTTGACTATTCCAAATGAGCTTAGACCGGCGGCTGGATATACTAGAGATTATTATGTTGTACGAGTTCATAACGATGGAATGGGAAGTCTATCAACTGATGTGCTAGATTTGGTTCGAGATGGTTACAATATTACTTTTGAAACGGATAAGTACTCTACATATGCAATTGTTTACACTGAAAGCAAGATTTCTGATACTCCAGCTGCACCTTCACAAGAACCAGCTGAGAAACAACCATCGGAGAAAGAGCCAGTGGAGAAAGAGCAGACAGAAAATCCTTCTACAGGCGACACGACACCAATTGCAATACTTACATTTACAATGTTACTCTGTGGTGCAGGAGTTATTTTCCTGACAATAAAACGAAAAGTTGAAAAATAATATTTTGGGGGCTGTAAAAAACTCCCCTAATAGAAAAATCGCTGTAAGCTCTATGCATAATGGCTTTAAGTTAAGAGATCTCACATCACAGTAAAATGTGGTGTGGGATTTTTTGTATACCTATACAATTAAAGAGGCTATGAAAATTGATTAACGCATTTTTCATAGCCTACTATAAGTTCATAAAAATTAATTTTTCTGTTCATTTAATTCCATTTACTTGGGTGGGTTGGAAAGTTAAAATGAATGTATCAAAAATATTATGGAACCGCGGACTATAAATATTATTGGGAATTAAAAACAATTATGGTAGTTTTGCTACCAAACGAAGAAGGAGGAATGTGTAATGAAAAAGAAACTAATGAAAGCAACAGGACTTCTTTTAGCCTTTTCTATGGTTTTAGTAGGATGTGGAGGTAAAGGCAATACTGACGGGGACAAAGATAGTGGACAGAAAGATAGCGGAAAGAAAGATATTATTTTAACAGTGGAAGCCAGTCAGGAAATTGTGAATAATATTCCTTATGCATTTAGCGAAGAGAATATTGCAGCATTTGAAAATGAGTATCCAGAAATTAAAGTAGAATTGGTTTTGAACCCTGATGCGCAGAACACCTCCATATTGCAGACAAAGTTGGCATCTGGACAACCTTCGGATCTGATTTGCTACAACAAAGTTTCTGCAGAAAACGAATTAGAAGTCCAAAAAAATTGCGTAAATCTATCTGACGAACCATTCGTTGCAAATCTTGTAGACAAAAACATACTTACAGCTCCAGATGGAAACATTTATGGTTTTGCATTTGCAGTAAAGACCGGTGGTATGGGTGTTGTATATAACAAAGCTATTTTTAAAGACAAGGGATTAGAAGTACCTAAGACATATGATGACTTCTTAGAAGTTTGTAAAAAACTTAAAGCTGAAGGAATTACACCATTCTACGGACCTTTTAAAGATGTTTGGACATTCCAGATGTGGACAACCTCCACTTGGGGATATTATGTAGCACAGAATGAACCTGACTTATGGGATAAATTGAATACTAACAAAATAGGTTGGGATGAGATTCCAGCATTCAAAGAGAGTTTAGAAAAAGCATATAACTTATACAAAGATGGATATATGCAAGAAACAGTTCTTTCTGACGACTACAATAGTATTAAAGAAGCTATGAACAGTGGAAAATATGCTATGACAGTTGGTTCCAATACTACTGTACGTGATTTATTAAATGCATATCCTGGTTCTCAGTATGACATGTTCCCTTATCCTGTATATGAAGGTGAACATGAATATATGACAATCAGTCAGTTAGACGCAGAGTTCTTCATTCCTAAGGATGCAAAAAATGTAGAGGCAGCTAAGAAATTCTTGAACTTTATGGCTCAGCCTGAACAGTGTAATGTAGCACAGAAAACAGCAGCTTTCGTTCCAATGGTGAAAGGAGCAGAAGCACCAGAATTTGATGAGTTTGAAGGCAGATTGTATGAAGAATACAATAAGACAGGTAAGACTGTTCTTGAAATGAATGCATACATGAAGGTAGATTTAAATGATCTTTGGATTTACTTCCAGGATATGTTTGCAGGAGCAAAAACACCAGAAGAAGTGCTTTCTTCTTGGGATACTACTTTTGAAGAATTAATGAAAGCAAAAGGAGTTGAAAACTTCTAAATTTATAACAAGGAGGCGCCGATTGGCCTAATAGAAGCATCATAAAATGGTCTTCGAGGCGATATCGGTGCCTTTATTATTTGTTAAGGAGGGATTACAATGCGAGGCAGACATACATACAGTTATAAATTAGTGATTCCGGCATTGTTGATATTTGGTATCTTTTTTGTAGCACCTAGTTTATATGGAGTATATTATTCACTCACAGATTGGACAATTGGAAAAGATGGAGTCAGTTTTGTGGGATTGGAAAATTATGTGAACATTTTCAAAAGTGAAGAGTTAACACATTCAATATATAATACTTTTTTGTATGCAATTATTGTTGTTTTGGGTAAAAATATCATTGGCTTGTTATTGGCCCTTGCGGTAAATACAAAGATCAAGTTCAAAGGATATTTAAGAGTAATCTTCTTTTTGCCTTGTGTAATTTCTACAATTATAATAGGTTTGGTATTTGTGCCAATTCTTCATCCGAATGGTATTTTGAATGAATTCTTTGGAAGAATCGGATTAGATTTTCTTCAAAAGGGCTGGCTGGTAGATAGGAATATAGTAATGTTTTCCATAGCAGCTGTGTCTATTTGGCAGTGGTCTGGTTACCATATGGTTATTTACTTAGCAGGTCTTCAGGGGATTAATAAGACCTACTACGAAGCAGCTACAATTGATGGTGCTAATGCATTCCAAAGATTTAAAAGCATTACATTTCCACTACTTGCATCTACCTTTAATATTAACATGCTTCTAAGTCTCATTGGAGGATTAAAGGTATTTAGTGAACCATATGCATTAACTAATGGTGGCCCAGGAAATGCTTCCCAAGTAATTGCATTGGAAGTATTCTCAAAGTTTGGGAAAGGACAGTGGGGGTTAGGAACTGCATTAAATGTAACCCTTGCTATATTTGTTTCTATTATCTGTATTCCTCTGCTATATAACATGAAGAAGAGAGAGGTGGAAGAGTGATGAATAAACATAAAAGAAAATTAGTAGACATTGTACTTGAAATTTTACTATTACTTTTGTCTTTGATAATCATAATTCCATTATTAATTATGTTTTTTGGTGCATTTAAGGATTCAGCTGAAGTAACAGGCTTCAACCTAACCTTGCCAAAGAAATGGTTATTTGAAAACTTTAAAACCGTGTTTGAAAAGGGGAAATTGTTACTTGCATTTAAAAACAGCATCTTGATTACAGTAGCATCTACGTTTATCACCATTATCGTAAGTTCCTTGGCTGCCTATATTCTTGCAAGAAAAGAAACAAAACTATCCAGATTCTTATATTATTTCTTCTTTATGGGAACCATTATTCCCATGCAGATTATGTCTACTATTCGTTTATTCACTCAGATGGGAATCTATGGGGGATATACAAATGTAATTATCCTTTATACAGCCCTCAATATTCCATTTAGTTGTTTCCTGTATACAGGATTTATTAAAGGAATCCCAAGAGTATTAGATGAATCTGCTTTTATAGAAGGTGCATCTACCTTACAAACATTCTTTTATATTATATTTCCACTCCTTAAATCCTGCAACATAACAGTGTTGATCTTATTATTTACAGGTATTTGGAATGAAATTAATATTCCTTTGTATTTCTTAAACAATCCAACAAAAAGAACATTACCAATGTCGGTATATCAGTTTTTTGGAATGTACGGAGGAAGTAATTGGAACTTGGTATTTGCAGACCTGCTCTTAGCGGCACTTCCGGTTATTGTACTATTTCTATTTATGCAAAAACAGTTTATTAGTGGTTTGACAGAAGGTGCAGTAAAGGGGTAAGATGGAGACAAATGGACTGTTGGGAGGAGAAAATATGAACTTAAGTTTACGGACAAAATTATGTATTGTATTTTCTATTATAATTATTGTGTCTATTACTTCATACGGGATATTTGCCAATGAGAAATTTATTGGAAGAATCGATGAGCATATTACATATAATAACCAACAGCTTTGTATAAAAATTTCGGAAAATGTGGACACTTATGTGGAAAAGTTTGATGATATTACAAAGAAACTAATATCAGATCCCAAATTACTACAGATTATGAGAAATGCTAATAGGAAAGGATATCTCCTGTCTGATTATGAGAAATTAAAACAGGATAGGGAGATTTCGAATATTGTTTCTAATGCCATTTCATTAACATCCTTTCCCTATGTTGATGTATATTTATATAGCCAGAATCAGGAATTAAAATACTCATACAAACGGGGCCATGGGAACTATGAGGACTTTATGTCCCAAGAAGACAATGTAGAAAAATTACAAAATAAAAAACTTGTGATACACCCTAACAGAAACCTGTCCACCTTTTCTTTTGTAAGGGCCATATTTGATATAAGTGGTAATGAATATGGGTACATAGAATTACAATCTGACGAAAAGAAATTACATGAAATTTCTAATATTAATGGAATAGGGCAGGTAATTTTAATAGATGAAAAGGGGACCCAGATTTATCCTTCCAAAATAATAAGTAGGAACATAAGAGAGGGATTAAAGAAAAAAGATTTGGTGGGAAGTACAGGGTCTTTTGAACTGGAGGATGATATTTATTTTTACTCTGTTTCGAATTATTCCGGCCTTACCACATTTATTGCATATCCGTTAGAAACCATATACTCTCCTTTACGAATGTTACAGGCCAGCACATGGTTATTTTTGGCCGGTGAGGTCATTGTGTCTATAGTAATGGTTTTAGTATTTTCTAAACTTTTGATGAAGCCTCTTTCGGAACTGACCAATAGCGTATTACAAGTAACCTATGAAGATATGGGTCTTGATATAAAAAATACTTATAATAATGAGGTTATGAAGCTGCGAGATGCATTTAGGACAATTTTAGAAGACTTAAAATTTACTGCAGAGAGAGAAATTGCCTCTAATCAAGCAGAGGCCAGAGCCAGACTGTCTGCATTGCAGGCGCAGATTTCGCCGCACTTTATTCATAATGTACTGTATTCTATAAGCATTTCGGCGAAAGAATCACGTACAGATGATGTGGTGTCCATGTGTAAACAGTTATCAGATATGTTACGATATACCGTTAATTCCAGTGTCCATAGTGTTAGACTACAGGAAGAGATAGAGTGTATTAAAAACTATCTGGAATTACAGATGAAATATTACGAAGATTTTTTAGAATATGAAATAGGGGTGGATGAACAGATTGGTTCGCAACAGATTCCTAGATTAAGTGTACTACCATTTGTGGAAAATGCAATCCAACATGCTTTTGAAGGAAAAAGGCCGCCTTATAGTATTAAAGTTTCTGCCAGAATAAGAGAGGATCAATGGAGTATTCAGGTAGAGGATAATGGAAGAGGATTTCCGAAGGACAAGATTGCTGAGATAGAAAGCAAGGTAAAGGAAATCCGAGCAGAGGTTAAACTAAATCAGAAGGATGATAAGCCAGGTATGGGTGGAGTTGGTATTGTTAATTCTATTCAGCGTTTGAAAATGTTTTATGGAAATGATTTTAAATTCCAGATAGTAAACAAGAAGGAAGAAGGGGGAGCAATTATCTCCCTAGAAGGAATGCTTATTAGTGACAAGGAAAAATAAGGGAGGAAGAATATGGCGTACAGGATATTAGTTGTAGAAGATAGTAAACCAATCTTACGTGATATTGTACGTCTGCTGGACGAGACAGAATATGAAATAGAAATCAGATCTACTTATGATGGAGAAGCTGCCCTGCACATATTAGAGACATTTCACCCTGATATTATATTCACAGATATTAAAATGCCTATTATGGATGGCTTGACACTGATTCAGAAGGCCAGGGAACTTTATCCGGAGGTAAAGTGTGTAATTATTAGTGGATATACAGATTTTTCTTTTACCAGAGAAGCATTATTATTGCAGGTAGATGATTATGTAATGAAGCCAGTGGACATTGACCAATTTTATACTTTGTTACAGAAATTGATTCGAAAGATAGATAAAGAAAATATAGAAAAAGAAGAACGGGTTTTACAAAAGTTACTAGAAGAAGGATACTGTGAAGAAGGAAGAGCATTACCAGAACGGTATATATTAATATTAATTCGTGTAGGGGTGTTTGAGCAGTATGCAGCCCCTCTGCCAAGGGAAATATTGCAAGGTATTATAAACTTAGTAATGTATAATTTTAATATGCGAGTGGTAAATACAAAATTTAACGGTGAAAAGTTAATTGTATGCAAGTTAGATGATGGTATGAATGAGAGTGTAAAAATACCAAATGAAATTATTTTGAGAAAACTTCAAAGCAGATATAACTGTGTAAACATTATATATTCAGAAGTTTTATCAGATATTAATCAGTTAAGTGAGCAATATAATTTCCTGGCTAGTCGCATGAGAAAGAAAGTGGTGTTAGATAGAGGAAGCATCTATACTTCTGAGGTGAGCGCAGATGAGAGAATCTTATATATTAAGCAGAAGGAAGAAATCGACATATTCCGAAAGAAGATAGAAGCTATATTAAAAAATAATGCAGTAGATGACTATCGGAAGGAAATAAAAAAATGTGTTGCACAGTGGAAGGAGAAGCAATATACCATAGCAGTAATTCGAAAATTCCTCATTGTGTTATTAGATGCGTTCTTTATTGTTATGGGAGGAAAACAGGAAGCCATAGAGGAGCCTGGAATACTGGCAGATAAGATTTTACATAACTGTATTCGATACAAGGATTTAGAAGAGTGTCTTCAAGCCTATTGTGAAATTATTTCTGATTTGAGAGATGATAAGGCGGGAATTTCCGCACAGACCATCCAGGAACTAGTAGGATACATGAGAGCCAATATTTACACAAACCTATCCCTTCAGGATCTGGCTGATTACTTTGATGTGTCTGCATCCTATATATGCAGGTTATTTAAGGTGTATTATAGTGATACACCTATTAGTTATTACAATCGCATCAAAATAGAAAAAGCCAGAGAGTTGCTACATGAGTTCCAGAACATGAAGGTGAAAGGTATTGCAGAGATGCTGGGATTTAACGATCAGTATTATTTTAGTAAGGTATTTAAACAGCAATATGGAGTGAGTCCCCAGATGTATAAATCGCAAATTCATGAATCAAAAGAATAGAGAAAAATAAACAAGCGGTAGGAGTATTTTCGTTCAAAATATTCCTACCGCTTGTCTATTATATTCCATTTACCATATAGGAGGTAAGAAGTATACTTTTAACATAGAAGCTTCGTGAAACATAATAAGGGAGGTAACCTATGAGTAATTATGGAATGAAAGCTGTTGAATTTGGATTAAAGTACCCACCTATGGATATTGAAAAGCGTCGAGAACTTCTTCCGTACAAAAGTGTATGTAGTTTGTATCCTTCAAAAGCGGATGAAGACGTTTTAGTAACAGCAAATGGTAAGCAGAGAATTGACATTGTTGGAGATCCTTATCATGAACGTATTATCTATCGTAGAGAACGTATTATGGATATGAGATGGAAAGACACTCCAGAACCCCCAGATGTAGCCTATGCTATTCCTGAGGCAAGAGCACTTCTTAGAGAAGGCAAATTTATGGAAGCTGCAAAGGTAATGGATAAGGCAACCAAAGATGCTGGATATGATAAGTGGATTGATAGTCGTCCTTTTGGAGTGGAGTTCCCAAGATTACACCCAAGACTTCACTCTGTAATTGAATTATTAATGGAATTTGAGGAAGGGAAAAATCCTCATGATTATTTACGTTACTTAGATATGATGTCTGGTGAAGCAGTTGTACGTTGTGAAGACGATGCGGGTGGTATCATTCGTAAATCTTTTGTTTCTTTTGAAAAGGATGTAGTAGTACAGGAAGCAAAACGTTTAAGTGGAGAAAGCTTTGACGTGGATATGCGTTTTGTAGCACCAGGTGGATACGATTTACCTGACCATTTTGACCAGTTTGTTCTTGTTACCTATAATGATATGTACAAAATTGAAGGCAGTGATGTAGAGATTCAGACGACTCCAGGAACATGTACTGTTTCCCTTGCATACGATCCTCAGTATGGTGGAAGAGGTTATTGCTGCTGTTCTGTTATTCGTACAGATGGTGAGGCTACTTGTGATGAGGGTGGATACATCCATATCAAAAACGCACATACAGTAACAGTTCTTTCCAGAACAAATAAGTATGAAGAAGATTATAGTCATCGTTTTGCAGATGCCGTTTTAGAAGAGGTAGATAAGATTAAGGATTCCTATGAAGAATTATTAGCAGCAAACCGTTTATTCTTAGAACCTATGATGATGCGTTCACAGATTCATTTAGATGGCGATTGGGCAAAAGCTGCAGAAGAACTCTTAAATGAACAGCACGGTGGCGGTGAAGTAAGTGCAATGATGTTAGAAAAACTGTATGACATGGGAAGATTTTTCATGATAACAGATACAGGAGATGATCCTCCATCCTTATTCCAGCACAACATCAATACTAACTTACAGGTATGTTCCGGTAACCAGACAGGTCTGCCTGAAATTATGGATACCTACTTTAAGTTCTATGAAAATAAATTTGATGATTTCCGTCTGAATGCGCAGCGTTTCTTTGGAGCACGTGGCGTTTTGGGAAATATTCATTGTGATTACAACTCAGGTAAATTCTATCAGTTCTCTATTGTATACCCACATTATTGCTGGACAGCATGTTTAGGCTGGATATACAACGAGTTCTGGGGACATTACCTAGTAACTGGAGACAAAGATTTCTTACGTGACCGTATTGTACCTGGTTTAAAAGAAATTGCATTATTCTACCAGGATTACTTATCTGATGAAGATGAAAATGGAAGAGTTTTATTCTATCCTAGTTATTCACCGGAAGACCCTTCTATGAATGACTACCATATTCCATTCCCTAAGGATGTATATGCAATGAATGTAAACTCTTTGATGGACGTTATGGTTTGTAGAGAAGTATTAGATAACCTGATGCAAGCATGCGATATCTTAGGCTTAGATGAGCCAGACTATCCTGCATGGAAGGAATTAAGAGGTAAATTACCTAACTTCTTAATGGATGAAGATGGAGCTATAAAAGAATGGTCTTTTAAATACTCTGGAGAAAATTATAACCATAGACATGTATCTCATCATTATGATATCTGGCCAGGTAGAGCAATCTCCCCTGAAAAGACACCAGAATTAGTAACACCATTTATTTTATCCAATCGTAAGAGAGGACATCAGGATGACTCTGCACATGGTATTATTCACAGATACTTTACAGCAGTAAGATTAGATGACCATTATGATGCAATGCATAACTTTAGATTCCTTATGGAACACGGCTATGTAACCCGTACATTAAATACCGTACACTATCCTTATCGTGTATTCTGTCCTGACTTATTAGGGGCTATGCCTACTATGATTTTGGAATTTTTAGTATATTCTGATGAAGGCTTTATTAAATTATTACCGTCCGTTCCAGAAGACTTAAATAAAGGTTCCGTAGAAGGTGTATGGTTATATACATTTGCAAAAATTGAAAAGATGGAATGGGATATGGAAACTGGATACGCAACCGTGGATCTTTCATCCATCAAGGACCAAACAGTTAGTTTATCATTCCCAGTAGGTTATAAAAAAGTATGGATTGATGGTATTCTAGCCGATGAAAATGGAAAAGGAATTGAACTTTCATTGAAAGAGAATACAACAATTCAGTTGAAATTTGAATTTTAGGATTTAAAAATTTGAATGGAGGGCGGCTATGAATAGGTTGGAAATAAGGAACGTAAAAATACAAGATCCATTTTGGTCTCCATATATGGACCTGATAAGGGAAAAAGTGTTGCCATATCAGTGGGAAGTTTTAAATGACAGACAACCAGATGCAGCCCCTAGCCATGCCGTGAAAAATTTCCGCATTGCAGCAGGGTTAGAAGATGGGGAATTTTACGGAGAAGTATTTCAGGACAGTGATTTAGCAAAATGGTTAGAAGCCGCAGCCTATAGCTTGGAAACCCATCCAGATGAAGAATTAGAAAAGACTATTGATGAAGTGATTGAACTAATTATGAGAGCGCAGCAGGAAGATGGGTACCTAAATACCTATTTTACCATTGGTAGAAAAGAAAAAGAATGGACTAATTTATATGAGTGCCATGAAATGTATTGTTCAGGTCATATGATGGAAGCATCAATAGCCTATTACAAAGCCACTGGAAAAAAACAATTGTTAGAAGCAATGTGTCGCAATGCGCGGCACATTGCAGCTAAATTTGGAGATGCACCAGAGTTATGCAAGGGATATCCTGGCCACCAGGAGATTGAATTGGCATTGGTGAAACTTTATGAAGTAACAGGAGAATTGGAATATTTACAGTTAGGCAAATATTTCTTGGAGGAGAGAGGGAAAAAACCTAATTTCTTTGAAGAAGAATGGCGAACTAGTCGTAATAAATGTACTTTCAAAACGGATACACCTGTAGAATCCCCAGATTTATACTATAACCAGTCTCATCAGTCCATATATGAACAGAGTAGTGCTGTTGGACATGCTGTACGGGCAATGTATATGTATGCAGCTATGGCAGATGTTGCAAGAGAGACGAAGGACCAAGAGTTATTTAAGTCTTGTAAAAAATTATGGAATAATGTGGTTCAGCGACAAATGTATATTACTGGTGCTATAGGAGCAACTCCAAAAGGGGAAGCATTTACCTTTGATTACGATCTTCCAAATGAAACTGCTTATGCAGAGACATGCGCGTCTATAGGATTAATATTCTTTGCTCATCGTATGCTGAAAATGGATGTAAATAGTAACTATGGTGATGTAATGGAACGAGCACTTTACAATGTTGTATTAGGGGCTATGTCCGACGATGGTAAAAAGTTTTATTATGTAAATCCTATGGAAATATGGCCAGAAGCCAATCTGAAAAATCCAGAACGTCAGCATGTAAAATCTGTAAGACAAAAGTGGTTTGGATGTGCATGCTGTCCTCCTAACATTGCAAGACTGCTTTCCTCATTAGGTCAGTATATTTATTCCTATGAGGATACTAGCTTATATGTACACCTTTATATTGGTGGTCAGATAGAGACGTCTAAGGGAAATAAGAGATTTAAGGTATTACAAGAGAGCAACTATCCTTGGGAGGGAAATGTGTCCTTTAAAATTGAGGATGTACCTGCGAAAGACAATCGAATTGCTTTCCGCATACCGGGTTGGTGTAAAGAATGGTCAGTTCAGATTAATAATCAAGCAGTAGAGGGGGATTATGAAAAAGGATATTTATATCTCTCAAATGTAACTGTAGGAGATCAGATAAGCGTTGATTTTGAAATATCAGCAGAAAGAATGCAGGCAAATCCAAAGGTACGAGCGGATGCAGGAAAAGTTGCAATCCAGAGAGGACCGATGGTATATTGTTTAGAAGAATGCGATAATGGTGATAATCTGTCAGCAATTCGTATAGATAAGAATGATATTCTCAAGGAAGAACTTATGCTAGAAAATGGTAAGAATGTAGTAGCAATAAAAACAAAGGGTTACAGGACATGTCAGAAAACTTGGGAATGTGATTTATATCGTGAGTATATAGACGAGGAAGAAGAAATGGAACTTCGGGCTATTCCTTACTATATGTGGGGAAATAGATCCCCAGGAGAAATGTTGGTTTGGGTTCGTGTCTAGATAGGAGAGCAAAATGATAGCATATGAGAATCCCATAATTCCAGGTTTTTATCCGGATCCAAGTGTGTGTAAGGATGGAGAGGATTACTATCTTGTGACAAGTTCATTTGAGTATTTTCCAGGAATTCCTCTATTTCATAGCAGAGACTTAATCCATTGGGAACAGATAGGACATGTATTGACGAGACCCTCCCAGTTATACTTGGGAGATTGTAGGGCATCCTATGGTATATGGGCACCTACTATTCGCTATCACAATGGTCGATTCTATGTATCCTCTACTAACTTTGGAAATGGTGGTAATTTCTACGTATGGACAGATGAAATTAGAGGCCAGTGGTCAGAACCGGTATGGGTAAAACAAGGCGGAATCGACCCATCCTTATTCTTTGATGAGGATGGAACTGTCTATTTAACAAGTACATACGATTTACCAGATGATCAGGCAATTGGTCAATGTATCATTGATATTGAGACTGGGGAAATGAAGACAGAAACATCTGTTATCTGGAAAGGTAATGGTGGTAAGTATCCAGAAGCACCTCATATGTTTGTAAGAAATGGATGGTATTACCTTTTGGCGGCAGAAGGTGGTACTGAGTATGGGCATATGGTTACTATCTCTAGAGGAAAGTCTCCGTGGGGGCCTTTTGAAAATTGTCCACACAATCCTATCCTAAGCCATCGAGACACTATGCTGAATCATTTTCAGGCAGTAGGTCATGGTGACTTCATAGAAACCTCAAAAGGTGATATTTGGATGGTATTTCATGGAATACGTACTACCCAGTATATGTTACATCACATAGGTAGGGAAACTATGTTGGCACCAGTATCTTGGAATGAAGAGGGATGGCCAGTTGTAAATGAGGGCAAGACAGTGTTACCTTATATGGAAGTAGATCGTGTACCCGTTGATACCAAAGTTGAAATCGGAGAAAATCCTTTCGCATGGGTACATGTTAGAAATCCTGTAATGGACAACTATCAGTTAAATTTACAGGAAAAGAAGTTTAAGTTAACGGGAAGTCAGGTAACATTAAATGATTGTAGTTCTCCTACCTTTATAGGAAGAAGACAGCAGCAATTTGATGTAGAAACTCAAGTATGGGTAGATACCCATACGAAAGAGGATGGGGCAATAGCTGGAATCACTGTTTATCATACTAATGAGCATCATTATGATTTAGCAGTAAAACAACAGAATGAGAAACAAGTTGTGGTACTGAGAAAACGGGTAGGAGATATGGAGACAGAGGTATCAGGAATGGAAGTACCGCGAGGGAAGAAAGTACTTCTTAAAATAGAAGCTGATAAATATGAGTATTGTTTTTATGCAGGCTTTAGTGAAAATTCCATGCAAAAAATAGGAACAGGAAGAACCCAGTTGTTGTCAACAGAATGTATGGTAATGACATTTACTGGATGCTTTATAGGTTTCTTTGCAGAGGGAAATGTACAGACATGTTTTGAAAAATGGGCTTTGCACTAAGAAATTAGTGCAAAGCCTACTTTTTGGGGCTATCTTTAAAAAGTCATTTGCTATGTTAGGTCATGATTGAAATACACAATTTTTTCAACAAATCTGAAATTGTAAGGTAGGAGAACTGGGTATACTATAGTAATAGTACCAATGTTTTTCGTTATGCAAATTGGTCAAAGAATAATAATAGGCTTAAGATCAAGTGTTAGCATCACAAGCTCCCGGGAGACCACCTTATAAGGTTGGTTTTTGCCTGGTGGCAGTATCTTGAAAGCTGAAATAATCCGGCCTGTGACGGGACTGGGTATACTCAAACATTACTCCATCAGAATTATAGGTCTGGCTACTGACCACAGCCAGGCAATTATAATCGCTAAGATCCATGTATTTTGCATCCACCTCAGTGATACGTTCTACTGTCATCAGTCGTTTACTAGTAATAATGGACATCCCTAGGGTGTCCTCAATGTAATCATAGATAGAGTTCTCGGCTATCTCTTTAGTTAGTCCGGGAACTGCCTCCTTTAAGAACATATTGATATCCAGGATAAGAGCCTTTCCCTCCAGATAACGTAGCCTTTGAATATAGTATAAAATAGAGCCCTGTACAAACCCTGTTTTTTGTGCGATTCTTTTATCAGTTGTTAACTCTGTAAACTGAATTACTTTTGTAATAGGAGTTAAGCCATTACGAAGGGCAGATTCCTTATAGGACTCTATTCCTCCTATAGAAAATAAGGTCTGCTTCACAGGCTGATAGATTACTCTGACACCAACTCCATGGAGAGATTGGACATAGCCCTGCTGTGCTAGCATAGAGATAGCACGCCTTATGGTGTTTCTGGAGCACTCATATGTTTCTACTAGCATATTTTCAGAGGGAAGAAGCTCTTGAAAGCCATATTCCTGGTTCTCGATTTTTTCCTTTAGATCCTTATATATAAATTGAAATATTGCCTTTGGCATGGATCCAGCTCCTTTATGTGTACTTGTTTAAACATATTATAAATCATGAAAAATACTTGTCAAGCAATTCGGCTAGTAAATAAATGTTACTTTTTTTAATAAAAATATTGACTTGTTTAAACAAGCATGTTATAAAATAAGTATAAGATGTTTAAACAAGTTAACGGTAATAGGTAAAGGAGGATTCAAATGGGCAAGTATACTCAGGAGGCCAATGAGCTTCTAACACTAGTCGGAGGAAAACAGAACATTAGTGCAGTATCCCACTGTATGACCCGTATGCGTTTTGTACTGACAGATCCAAAGAAGGCAGATATACAAAAGATAGAAGATTTGAAGTCAGTAAAGGGAAGTTTTACCCAGTCAGGTCAGTTTCAGATTATTATTGGTAATGATGTTGCAGCATTCTATAATGATTTTGTTGCAGTAGCAGGAATTGAAGGGGTATCCAAGGATCAGGTAAAGCAGGCTGCTAAGAAGAATCAGAATCCACTGCAACGAGCAGTGACAGCCTTAGCTGAAGTATTTGCACCATTGATCCCTGCCATTATCGTCGGTGGTCTTATATTAGGTTTTCGTAATGTTATAGATAGTATTCAGATGTTTGAGAATGGAACCAAGACCCTAGTAGATATTAGTACCTTCTGGGCTGGAGTGGATAGTTTTCTCTGGCTGATTGCAGAAGCAATCTTCCATATGCTACCTGTAGGAATCTGTTGGTCTGTGACAAAGAAAATGGGTACTACCCAGATTCTTGGTATCATTCTTGGTTTGACCTTGGTTTCCGGGCAGCTTTTAAATGCATATGCAGTAGGAACTACTGCAGTAGCTGATATTCCAGTATGGGATTTCGGAGCATTTACCCTTAATAAAATTGGTTACCAGGCACAAGTTATTCCAGCAATCCTAGCAGCTTTCACTCTGGTATATCTAGAGAAGTTCTTCCGCAAGATTACACCACAGGCAATCTCCATGATTGTAGTTCCATTTTGTAGTTTACTTTTAGCAGTAATCGCTGCACATGCTGTTCTTGGACCAATTGGTTGGAAGATTGGCGATGTAATCTCCGACGTGGTTTATGCTGGAATTACCGGTACCTTTAAGATTGTGTTTGCTGCCATCTTTGGCTTTTTCTATGCACCACTGGTTATTACTGGTTTGCATCATATGAGTAATGCCATTGATCTTCAGCTCATCGGGACCTTTGACGGAACTATGCTATGGCCAATGATTGCATTATCCAATATCGCTCAGGGCTCTGCAGTATTGGCTATGATTATCTTACAGAAAAAGAATGCTAAGGCTCAGGAGGTTAATATTCCTTCTATGATTTCCTGCTATTTAGGAGTTACAGAGCCTGCTATGTTTGGTGTTAACTTAAAATACAGCTTCCCATTTTTAAGCGCCATGATTGGTTCTGCCTGCGCAGCAGTAATTTCTGTAGCTACGTCCACCACAGCTCATTCCATAGGTGTTGGTGGAATCCCAGGAATTCTATCCATCAAAGTAGAGAACATGCTTACCTTTGCCATTGCTATGGCAGTAGCAATCGGCGTACCATTTTTACTTACCTTCACTATTGGTAAGAAGAAACTCTCTTCTAAAACCGGGGAGCTAATAGTAAAAGAAGAGGCTCCTAAAGTAGAAGTTACCAACGAGACTACTATGAGCGCTTTCTTAGATGGTCAGGTCATTACCTTAAAGGAAGTAAATGATGGCGTATTTTCAGAGGGTACCTTAGGAGAGGGTTTAGCTATTATTCCGGAAAATGATTTGGTATATGCACCTATTTCCGGTAAGATATCCGCATTAATTGAAGATTCTAGACATGCCTGCGGTATAGTCGCAGACAATGGGATGGAAATACTAATTCATGTTGGCTTAGATACAGTGAATATGAAAGGGGACGGCTTTGAGTACCTGGTAAAACAGGATCAATACGTAACCAGAGGAACCCCATTAATTCGTTTTGATAAAGAAAAGATAAAAAAGGCAGGCCATGCTGATACAACCATCTTGGTAATTACTGAGCAAGGTACAGCCAAAAACATTCAATTCATCACAGGTAGTAAGGCAGTAGCAAGGGAGACAACGATTGTAACCTTTGAGTAAACAGGAGAAATAAAATGGATTTTGCAGATAAGGTAGTATATCAGATATATCCAAAGTCATTTAAGGATTCTAACAATGATGGTATTGGTGATATAAGAGGAATTATTGAGAAACTTGACTATCTAGAAAAACTGGGCATTGATTATATATGGAGTACCCCTTTCTTTCTTTCTCCCCAGAATGATAATGGATATGATGTGTCAGATTATCTAAGCATTGATCCCGCCTTTGGAACGATGGAGGATGTAGAAGAGCTGATTAAAGAGGCAGACAAACGCGGAATTGGTCTGATGTTTGATATGGTCTTTAATCATACCTCTACTAGCCATGAATGGTTTCAAAAGGCTCTGTCAGGAGATCCTAAGTATTTGGATTACTATTTGTTTAAAGATGGTAGTCCAGATAAATTACCAACTAACTGGCAATCCAAGTTTGGCGGTCCAGCCTGGGAATACGTTCCTGGGTTGGAGAAATGGTATCTTCATCTTTTTGATAAGACTCAGGCAGATCTCAACTGGAATAATCCAGAAGTTAGGAAAGAATTAAAGAATGTACTACGTTTCTGGAAGGAGAAAGGAATCAAAGGATTTCGCTTTGATGTAGTTAATCTAATCTCCAAACCAGAGAAGTTTATGGATGACTATGAGGGTGATGGACGGCGATTCTATACCGATGGCCCTTATGTTCATGAGTTTTTAAAGGAAATGGTTAGAGATGCTGGAATCGAAGAAATGGTTACAGTAGGGGAGATGTCCTCTACCTCCATGGAGCATTGCATCCGTTATTCTAACCCTGAAGAAAAGGAGCTCTCGATGTGCTTTAACTTCCATCATCTTAAAGTGGATTATAAGGATGGAGACAAATGGAAGATAAAAGAGGCAGATATAGAGGAATTAAAGCAGCTATTCTTTGACTGGCAAGAAGGGATGCAAAAGGAACATGGCTGGAATGCAGTATTCTGGTGTAATCATGACCAACCAAGAATCGTATCCCGCATAGGTGATACAAAGAGATATTGGAAGGAATCTGCAAAGATGCTTGCTACCTGTATACATCTGATGCGTGGAACTCCTTATATCTATCAGGGAGAAGAGCTTGGTATGACCAATGCAGGTTTTTCGGATATCAGTAAGTATCGAGATGTGGAAAGTCTCAATTACTATCATATTTTGTGTGAACAGGGCTTAGAGGAAAAGGAAGCTTTAGATATTCTTAGTAATCGATCCAGAGACAACGCCCGGACACCAATGCAGTGGAGCGGTGAACAGTATGCCGGATTCTCCCACTGTGAACCCTGGATAGAGGTTAATGAGAACTACAAGAATATTAATGCTGCCGCACAGGTGTCGGAGGAGGATTCCATCTTTAGCTACTACCGAAGACTGATTCTTTTAAGGAAACAAAAGCCTGTTATTGCAAAAGGCGGTATCGAGTTTATCGCTCGTAACAAAGATCATGTTCTTGCTTATAGAAGATATCTTCATGAAGAGGAACTGATTGTATTCAATAACTTTTCTGGTGAAGACAAAACAATTGAACTCACGATAGAGTTAAAGAATTGGGATAGAATCCTTGGTAACTATAATTCCCTACAGGCAATTGAGAATGGTAGGATAAAGCTTAGGCCATATGAAACAATTGTATTAGAGAAGAAATGAGGTATTTAAAAGATGATAGAGTTTGATTATGTAATTAAAGATGAAATAGGTATCCATGCCAGACCAGCTGGTTTACTGGTTAAGAAAGCCAAAGAGGCCGGATGCAGTGTGGTGGTAGCTAAGGATGGTAAGTCAGCAGATGCTACTAGATTAATGGCAATTATGCAGTTAGGAGTAAAGCATGGTGACATGATTCATGTTAGTGTAGATACAGAGGATGAATCTGTGGCCAATGAGATAAAGAGCTTCTTCGAGGCTAATTTATAGGATATACACATAAGGGCTGATACCATTATATGAATGGTTCAGTCCTTATGTTATTTGTATACCAATAGGAATAAAAAGGCGATGGACTTTTCAAACTTACACTAATGGAAGCGGTATGAGGGAAATAGACTGCATCCTGATTGAACATGGAATTCTTTAAAGTGGAAAGATATAGATTATTAAAGTGCCTGCAAAGTCCATGTTTACAATGATAGAAAGAGGAGTATTTTGGACAGATATTGGAAGAAACGTCAGCTATAAAACATATTGATAATAAGGGTGTAGAAAAGATTTTAAAAGTATTACTTTTGATGATCGTGGCAATGGATTTTTATCATATACGAAACAACCAAATCCCAGTTGCTATTACTTGTCGTAGTACTTATACTTATAGTAATACCAATTAGGGGTTCGAGCGGTTTTGCTATAAATGAAATTATATTGATACTACATACTATGAGGAAAGGATAATCTTATGGCATTTCAAATTATTCGTAACGATATAACAAAAGTGACAGCAGATGCAATTGTCAATACTGCTAATCCTGATGTGGCAATAGGTGATGGTGTCGATTCTGCAATCTATGAAGTGGCTGGGCAGGAACTACTTTTGGCAGCCAGGGAAAGCATAGGCGAGTTGCCAGAGGGAACTGTTGGTGTAACTCCTGCCTTTGGATTGTCTGCGAGATACATTATTCATACATCAGGTCCATGGTGGAATGGTGGAACCCATGGTGAGGAAGAACTTTTGCGTTCCTGCTATGACAAAAGTTTGCAGGAAGCATACAAACTGGGCTTAGCGTCCATCGCTTTTCCATTGCTATCTACAGGTACCTATGGTTTTCCAAGAGAAATGGCCCTTCGAATTGCAGTGGATGCATTTAGTCGGTTCCTTGAAAAATACGATATGGAGATTTATCTGGTTGTATTTGACCAGAAATCTGTTTCTGTATCTGAGAAAATGTTCCGGGGATTACGCGAATACATTGATGACAATTATGTAGCTGGTGCTTTACAGAAGGAATATGTCAGTTGGGTACCAGAGACTCTTGATAGCTGCTCTTATGTAGATGAGATTTGTTATAAATCTGCTCGTATAGAAGAGGATGATAAAGAGGCTGATTCATGGGTTGAGTCTGACAAGCCAGTGCCAAATGAGAGCAATATACAAGATATACGGGCCGACAGGGTATGTAATAGAATAGAAGCTCCACGTCCTACTTTAGCATTTTCAGACCAAGAGCCAAGACATGGATTAGATCATTATATTAATAATATTGAAGATCCTTTCTGTCAGTATCTGCAACAGTTAATCAATAAGAAGGGATACAAGAACTCCCAAGTGTATAAGAAAGCAAATCTGACAAAGCAGTATTTTTCTAAGCTTATGAAAAGTCAGGTAAATCCTACAAAGGAAAAGTTGCTGTCTATCGCAGTAGCCTTAGAACTTAATATGGATGAAACAAAGGATTTGCTTATGATGGCAGGCTATGCAATGTCTCCATGTAACAAGGTGGATTTGGTTGTTGCTTATTTTATTAGAAGTAAGAATTACAACATGTTTGATATAGAAATTGCATTGGATGATTTAGGATTACCAACACTTGCAAGTTACTAATACTTAAAAGTCCCTTTTGATGAGACCTTTTCCTACTACTAAGTTGTTATGATATGGATGTAAACAAGAGATACGCCACAGTAGAGGGGTATCGAAGAATAGATCTATGCAATCACAACGCAGGAAAGGATGGTCAATATGAAAAAAGGATTAACGGAACTTGTATTTATATTAGACAGAAGTGGCTCCATGGGAGGATTAGAATTAGATACGATTGGTGGATTTAATTCCATGATAGCAAAGCAGAAAAAAGAAGAGGGCGAAGCTTATGTATCAACCGTTCTTTTCGATAATCAGTGTGAGGTATTGTATGACAGAATTCCAATGAACCAGGTTCCCGTGATGACAGATAAGGATTATTATGTTCGTGGTTGTACAGCACTTCTAGATGCAGTGGGTGGGGCAATCCATCACATCGGTAATGTACACAAGTATGCAAGGGAAGAGGATAGACCGGAAAAGACATTATTTGTCATTACTACGGACGGTATGGAGAATGCCAGTAAGTATTATGGATATGAAAAAATTAAGCAGATGGTGGAACGCCAGCAGGAAAAGTACGGCTGGGAGTTTATCTTTATCGGAGCCAATATTGACTCTATCACCGAGGCCCAGAGATTTGGAATTAGAAAAGAGCGCGCAGTTGATTATGTTCATGATGAGATTGGAACCGCCAATGTATATGCATCTGTAAGCAAGGCAGTATGTGCTATGAGAATGGCACCATCGGAATGTCAAGTAGAGGCTCTTGATCATTGTGATTGGGATAAAGAGGTTCGTGCAGACTATAAGAAGCGGGCACCAAAGAGAAAATAGACACACGCTTTTCTGATATAGCGAAGAAGAGAAAGTATGGATACCCAGAGGATTTAGAGAAATGCGTTTCTGATGGGATTGAGGATAATAGCAGACAGTTTTAGTAATTATAAGATAAGTTCCAAGAATAGTGGGTACCACTGTTCTTGGAACTTATTATTATGTGCTTTTTTGTTGTGTTTTTCTATATACGGAAGCTGTGATTCCATAATAGCGTTTGTAGGCATGAGAAAAGTGCTCCACGGAGGAGTAGCCCAGCTTATAAGCGATATCAGTAATGCTGTAATTATTATCACCTAATAGTATGTTTGCTGCAGACATTTTGGCTTCTGTTATTTTCTGAAGAAAGGTTTTATTATAGGTTGTTCGTAGAAACCGCTCTGTCTGTCTGGTGGATAGGCCCAGACGAGAAGACAGTGTTTGAAGAGTGAGATTCTCATACTCATATAGAAAGCTTTCCTCCACAACAATATACTTACTATCCACTAAATTAGAGGCAGAGAAATGTTTTTGAGATTCACGGTGATGTTGATAATTACGAATGATTTTCACTATGCATTGTGCCAATAGCGTTTCTACCTGCGTCATATATCCTATGTACTCATACTCTAGTTCCTGAAAAATCTGTTGCATTAGGTAGTGTATTTCCTGTGTATCCTGTCCAAACCATTTTGTAGTATTTATAAATAGAGACATACAATTCATGGAGGAATCCTTAGGTTTGCTTTTATTTTTATGGGTAATTGTAAGATAGATGCAATACTCATTCATGGGATCAGTGGGATCCGGTCTCTGTTCGTGTTCTACATGGGGACCGGTAATAAATAGGGTTCCAGGTGTAACATTGAAGGTTTCTCCATCTATGGTAGCAATTCCTTTTCCGTAAGGAATGTAATGGATTTCATAACTTCCTGACCCATGACTATGCTTTGGAATGGAACGCTGAAAACGTTCAAATACAATATTAAGAGCAGAGAAGGTTATATTTTCAATATTAAATTGTATATTTAGGTCAGTATATATTGTACGCATAAATCCTCCTTTTATTAACCTCATTCTAATTGATTTCTTATTAGAAATCAATAAGGAGGAGATTATAGAATCAATAATTAGTAAAACCGTCTTATGCCTCAGATACAATGATGATTGGTATATGCGATAAAGCGACACTAGGATAAAAATAATGTCATATATATCTCTTATTGAACCGGCAATAAAAAAGTACAATACTGATATAAATAGTATAGGAGGTAGTAGAATGGCATTAGTTACTTCAAAAGAGATGTTATTGGCTGCAAAAAAAGGTGGATATGCTGTAGGCGCTTTTAATGCAGAAAATATGGAAATGATAAAAGCAATCATTACAGCAGCAGAGGAATTAAATGCTCCTGTGATGTTGCAAACAACGTCTTCTACAATAAAATACGGTACAAGTTCCACATATGCCGCCATTGTGAAGGCAGAGGCAGAAAGAGCCAGTGTACCAGTATGCTTGCATTTGGATCATGGCAGTAGCTATGAACTGGCAGTGCAATGTATTGGGGATGGTTATACATCAGTTATGATTGATGGCTCTCATGAGACCTTTGAGGACAATATCGCTGTCACAAAGAAGGTTGTAGAATATGCACACAAAGCTGGTATACCAGTAGAAGCAGAGCTAGGGAAAGTCGGCGGAAAAGAAGATGATGTGGTAGCAGATGGAGATATCTATACAGATGTGGATGATGCAGTTATCTTTGTGAAAGAGACAGGAGTGGATTCTTTGGCAATTGCTATTGGAACAGCTCATGGATTTTATCAGGGAACACCTATTCTGGACAAAGAACGCTTATCTAATATTGCAAAGGTGGTTTCCATTCCGCTGGTATTACATGGTGCATCAGGAATAGCTGATTCTGAGATTGAGGATTGTGTGAGCAGAGGCATTTGTAAAGTAAACTTTGCAACAGAACTTAGAGCTGCTTTTACCAATGCTTGTAGACGGCTTGCAGATGAGGATAGCAAAGAGTTTGATCCAAAGGCATTTGGCAAGGCAGGAATGGCAGCAGTCAAAGAGTTAGTGAAAAATCGTATTCAGGTTTGTGGAAGTGCAGGTAAGGCTAAATAGACACCATGAGACATACAATTGATCTATGATAAGGTAGTTATAAAACACTAAATAAGAAAAAGTAAAAAGGAGGATTTTATGAGTAATTTTATTGACCCAGCTATTATACCAAAACATAAATTATATAACGGACAGGAAATTCCATGTATAGGAATGGGTACCTTTGGTTCTGATCGATTTACTCCAGAACAGGTATCTGATGCAGTGGCAGGTGCAATCCGCTGCGGATATCGGTTATTTGACTGTGCAGCTTGCTATGGTAACGAAGATCAAATCGGAGAGGTATTCCAACAGGCTTTTGATGAAGGTGTTGTGGAAAGAAAAGATTTATTCATCATGACTAAAGTGTGGAATGATATGCATAGAAGAGTAAAAGAATCCTGTGTAAAGAGTATCCAGGATTTGAAATGTAACTATGTGGATTTATATTTTATCCACTGGCCATTTCCAAATTACCATGAGCCAGGTTGTGATGTAGATGCTCGTAATCCAGAATCCAGACCATTTTCAGTGGATGAGTTTATGGATACATATCGTCAGTGTGAGGCTTTAGTTGAAGAAGGCCTGATTAAGAACATCGGTATCTCCAACATGACCATTCCAAAGTTAGAGGCAGTTCTTCCATTGATGAAGATTAAACCAGTTGCTTGTGAGATGGAACAGCATCCATGCTTCCAACAGCAGGAATTATTTGATTATCTCAATGCTCGTGATATCAAAGTAATTGGTTATATGCCAATTGGATCTCCAACGAGACCAGATCGTGATATTTGCCCAGAAGATGTAGCAGATATTCAAACACCAATTATGAAAGACATTGCAGCAGCACATGGAATACATCCTGCAGTAGTTGCATTAAAATGGGCAGTTCAGAGAGGACAGATTCCAATTCCATTCTCTATCCATGAGAATGAGTATGTTAGTAATCTAGAGTGTACCACAAAAGATCCTTTAACAATTGAGGAAATGGCAGCAATTAAAACCTTAGAAAGAAATAATCGTCTTGTAAAAGGACAAGTATTTCTATGGGAAGGTGCCAAAGACTGGCATGATCTTTGGGACGAAGATGGCGTAATTGTGCAGTAGCCTACTCAGACCTAAGGATTCTGCTCCTTCAGTAAACTAATTATTAGGTGGTTTTGAGTAATCAAAACCGCCTTTTCCTAATGGTTTGCAAAGGTTTTTAAATTATAAGAGGATGAAGTAAATGTGATTTGTATAGATAAAGGAGAAACAGTATGGGAAGCCAATTATTAGGTATTGATATAGGAACATCTGCGTGTAAAATAGCAGTCTTTGATGCCTCCGGTAAGGTACTAGCGCAATCAAATCAGTCCTATCAGGTGTATTATCCACATCAAGGTTGGGCAGAGCAGAATGCGGAAGAATGGTGGGAGGCAATCTGTCTAGGAATAAAGGATGTTCTGTCACAGGATGGGGTAAATGCAGATGAAATCTGTGGTATAGGTGTGGATGGACAAAGTTGGTCAGCCATACCAGTAGATAAGGATGGCAATGTGCTACATCGTACCCCAATTTGGATGGATACAAGAGCTCGTGATATTTGTACTAGGATTAAAAATGATATTGGAGAAGAACGGATTTTTGATATCAGCGGAAATGATTTTCTTCCATCCTATACAACGCCAAAAATGCTGTGGTTTAAGGAAAATATGCCAGAGGTGTATTCCAATACATATAAATTTCTTCAAAGTAATAGCTATATCGTAATGAAGCTTACTGGAATAATGAGCCAGGATTATTCTCAAGGATATGGAATACATTTCTTTGATATGACAGATCTAAGCTATGACTCCAAGTTGGCAGGGGATATGGGACTGTCTGTTGATTTGGTACCAGATTTATATCGTTGTGATCAGATAGTTGGTGGTGTCTTAGAAGATATAGCAAAGAAAACTGGGCTAAAACCTGGTACACCTGTAGTAGCAGGTGGATTAGATGCTGCCTGTGGAACCTTGGGTGCCGGTGTTTATAAGGTTGGACAAACTCAAGAACAGGGTGGCCAGGCTGGTGGTATGAGCATATGTACAGATAAAGCCCTATCCCATAAGAAACTTATATTAGGCACTCATGTGGTACCTGATTTATGGCTTCTGCAGGGAGGTACAGTAGGTGGTGGTGGAACATTAAAGTGGTTTCGCCAGGAATTAGGTAAGGAACTTTCTTTTGATCAATTGGTTTCTGAAGCAGAGGGAATTACCCCTGGAGCCGATGGAGTTCTATTCCTGCCTTATATGTCCGGAGAACGTTCCCCTATATGGGATCCTGATGCAAAGGGAGTATTCTACGGTCTCTCCTTTGATAAAACCAGAGGGCATATGGTCCGTGCCGTATTAGAAGGAGTTGCATATTCTTTGGAGCATAATCTCCGTACGGCTGCTGAAACTGGAATCAACATAGGGACGCTTAATGCCATGGGAGGTAGTGCCAATTCTGTTTTATGGACTCAAATAAAGGCCGACGTTACTGGTAAATGCATTCAGGTTCCTACCTCAGATACAGCAACTACGTTAGGAGCAGCTTTGCTTGCAGGTGTTGGTTGTGGCTTATACAAGAATTATGACGAAGCGGTTAAGAGTACCGTAGTGATTACGCGCACCCAAGAACCAAATATGCAAAATCATAAGAGGTACCAACGCTCCATGGAGCTATATTTGAAGTTATATCAGAACCTGGAAGGGTTGTTTCATGAATACAGATAGTTATATCAGAATTGGAGGATGGAAGATGAAAGCTGGAGTAGTACATGCAAAGAATGATATTAGATATGAAGATATTGAAAAGCCAAAGGCTGAGCCAGGTAAAGTATTGATCAAGGTGAAATATACAGGTATCTGTGGTTCAGATATTCCTAGGGTAAATGGTGATGCCTGTCACTATTTTCCTAATGTACTGGGGCATGAGTTCTCAGGGGTAGTAGAAGAGATTGGAGAAGGAGTTACCAGAGTGAAGCCTGGTGACAGGGTTGCAGGAGTTCCTTTAATTCCATGTTTAAAATGTGAGGATTGCCAAAAGGGCAACTATTCTCTATGTAAACATTATAGTTTTATTGGCTCTAGAGAATTCGGAAGCTTTGCTGAGTATGTATCAGTTCCTGAATTAAATGCAGTAAAGTTTGAAGACGAAGTAAGCTTTGAAAAAGGTGCATTCTTTGAACCGGCTACAGTAGCACTGTACGGTTTAAGAAGATTGGATTATAAGGGTGGCAAGACTGTAGCGATTCTTGGTGGCGGTACAATCGGTATGCTAACGATGCAGTGGGCCAAGATATTTGGAGCGAAGAAGGTTGTAGTATTTGACCTAGTAGAAGAGAGACTTGAACTTGCAAAGCGTCTGGGAGCAGATGAGGTTGTAAACACAGGAAAAGAAGATTATATGAATCAGGTGAAAGAGATTACAGCAGGGAAAGGCTTTGACTATATCTATGAGACAGCAGGTAATACAATTACCATGAAAATGGCGTTCTCACTAGCTGCAAATAAAGCGCAGATTTGTTTTATTGGCACTCCAACTAAGGAAATCTCTTTCTCAGTGGATGAGTGGGAACAAATGAATCGTAAAGAATTTGTATTAACGGGCTCATGGATGAGCTACTCTGCGCCATTTCCTGGAGATGAGTGGGAGTTAACTGCTCATTACTTTAAGACTGGCGAGCTGAAATTCGATGACTCCTTTATCTTTGAGAAGATGCCTTTATCTCAGATTGATGAAGCATTTGAGATGTTTAAGACACCAGGAAAAGTAAAGGGCAAGATACTAATTGATAGTGAATTGTAAAAATTGGAGGAAGTAAGATGCTAAAAGGAATACCTAAAATTATATCACCGGAGTTACTGAAGGTGCTATGTGAGATGGGCCACAGTGACAGAATAATCATTGCGGATGGTAATTTCCCTGCTGAATCAATAGGAAAGAACGGAATTGTTCTCCGTTGTGATGGTCATGGGGTACCAGAGGTATTAGATGCTATACTTCAATTGTTCCCTCTAGATACCTATGTGGAACACCCAGTGAATCTTATGGAGGTAATGCCAGGTGATCAGGTTGAAACTCCAATTTGGGATATCTATAAGGAAATTGTGAAAAAACATGATACTAGAGGGGAAAGTGTAGTTGGCAACATAGAACGCTTTGAATTCTATAAGGAAGCTAAAGAAGCTTATGCTATTGTTGTTACAGGAGAAACTGCACTTTACGCTAATGTAATGCTACAAAAGGGAGTTGTAACTGAGTAAAGAGTACTTTATCCTTAAGGACATTTTTCTAAAGATACTTTAGAAGGATGTCCTTTTATAGTGCGCCCGGCGGGCGCACGTTCTTGTGGAGTGAAAGTCTCCTAATCCGCCCGGTGATGGGAAGGATTTAGCCAATGGCAAGGGTGTTGTCGGTGACGACAAATCTGAAGGAAGCCGGATGGCAAAACTCTGGTCTGACGAACA
>JAEYPA010000090.1 GCA_023411225.1 Bacillota bacterium | reverse complement strand
GTATTTTGGGCGGCCTCACTAGTCAAAACCGATAGCTCATAGGTCTTCTTTAAGGTAACTAGCTGTGCCTCCTGTTTATTGATTAACTCCTTGTATTTACTCTTTAGGGAAGAAATGTTGTTTCTTGCCTGATCATATTCAATTTGTAACTTTTGATTTTTTTGCTTTAACGAGGAGATTTTATTCGTATAGGTGGTTTTATTACTTGTTAGACTGCTAACCTTTGTAGTAGCTGTCTCGTTATTCAATTTGGCTGTACGATAAGTTTTTGCCAGAGAGTCACACTTACTTTTCACTGAACTTAGCAGATCGGATATCCCTGTAGTGTTATTGCCGGCAGATCCATTCTGCCCAGCCTCCACGATTGATGAACTTACAGCTACCATTGGTTTATAGCCTTCCTGTTCATTACCATCTGATTTGCTACCTTCTCCCTGATTATCATCGTCTCTATCTGAACTTTCTGAACCATTGGCTCCTGCCTGTTCTACCTCCGCAATCAGCTTATCAACCTCTACTGTTTTGCTATTTTGCAATTGAAGCAGATACTTATAGGTATATAATACTGTTTTGTATTCTGTGACCACCTTCTTATAGGTGGAAGAAGCACTTGCACTAGTACTTTCAGCTTCTTTCAACTTACTTTCTACCGCTTTTAACTTAGCTTCATAGCTTTTGATATTACTTTTATTATTTTTGATTGCAGTAGGATTATCTGAGATTGCATCGGCAGCCTCATTATACTCCTTCTTGGCAGCAGTAATCTGCTCCTTTAGTTCCTTCACCGCAGCCTCATACTCCACCTTGGCGGTGTCACCTAGTTGAGAATCGTTTAACCTATTGTATTCTGCATCCAGAACCGCCTGTTTATAATCTAAGTCTTCCTGTGCAAGCTTATTCTCAGCATTTGACAACTGTTCCTCCAGATAAGTCTTGGCTGCTTCAAATGATTCTTTCGTTACAGTAAATAAGACATCTCCTTTTGATACTTTATCGCCGGCTTTCACCTTGATACTCTCAATGGTAAGATAATCTGATGAGTTCTTGGAATCAATATTGGCTTCCATGGTCTGTTTTACTGTATCGTATACTGCATACCCTGTAGCCGTAACCATATCCTTCCTATTAGACATTGTCTTATTTCCTTCCAATTTGGATGGCTGAGTAGTTGACCCATCCGATGTTGTCACGGATTTGGACAAAAGTAATATGCCTCCTACCACTAGAACCACAACCACCAATCCAGTAACAGCAATAATGACAAATCTCTTATTTACTAGCTTCATCTTCTTCATTCTGTTCATTCCATATGCAGGATATCCTGCTCCTCCTTTTCCATGTTATCCTGTGGTGTATCAATCTCCTAAATATCATTTCTTCTCTATTATTATAAATTGGAAAATGTGAATTTTTTATGACGAAAGAATGATAAAGCTATGATTTCTCAATGAGTATAACGGTTATGCGCACCACTCAAAAAAGCTCTTTTCCAATAAGAATATCCAGTTCTTATTGGGAAAGAGCTTTTCATTACTATGGATATAAATTATATACTTGCTTTCATTTTATAAGTATCTTTCTTCCTCTATGCATTACGTCGTTTCATGTAAAATAAATTAGTCCACAGAATCAATATACTAAGCCCGAAACAAATACCAATCTGCGCAATGGCAGGCTTTAGAAAAATAATCATATAGAAAAAGAACACTTCTGCTTGCCTTAAAACAGCAATTGGAGTAAATACGCTTATGATTGCCACAATGAGTACATCTGCCATAATACCATACCATTTTGTCTGGATAAACGTTAGGGTATGTACTACTGATTGTAATAGGAACAAGAATGCAAATTGGCAGAAGAATGCTGTAAGAGCATTGGTATCCCAACCAAATATCTCTATCAGGTTATAAATCTGATTTATCTCGCTATCCATTAGTGGATCAATAAAGTAATAACAACCGATATTTAGCAGGCTCACTACTGCAGCAAAAACCATATAATTTATGATACAACTTTTTAAGTAAGTTTTTTTCTTCACTCCGATATTCATAAGTTTTGAGTAATTAATGGAAGCTAAGAGACTTGGTGCCATAAGACATAAGATATAAAGATAATTGCTTGCTGATACTATGGTATTATCCTGATCCAGACATATTGCAGTAATGTAGTTACTGGAAGAAGCCAAGACACAAATAATGGTTACCAGATAGGCAACCCAGGTACCATATCTAAAATTAACTTTTGTTACTACCCAAACTTTTCTTGCATTATTCATCATCAGATCCTCCCACCATTTTCACAAATAAATCTTGCAGGGACACATTACTGATTTCCACATCTCCCCTTGCCTCTGCTCTCTCACCATATATGTAACAATTGGTGTACTTACCAATCTCTTCACTTGCAACCACATTCAGTCCTTCTGACATTTCCTTTACCTGTTCTGTTGGACCTGATAGCTTATAGGCATGTTCAATGACATTGTTAATGTCATCATTTAGTATAATCTGTCCCTTATCTATCATAATTATCTGTTCTGCAACCTTTCCAATTTCATCAATCAAATGAGTGGAAACTAGAATAATGCGTGGTCGTCTCTCATAACTTTCTTGAAGCAGATCATAGAATTTCGCCCGCATAATCGCATCAAACCCCAATACTGGTTCATCTAACAGAAGAATTTCCTGATTACTTGCTAAGGAAATCAGTGTAGTAACCATGGTCTTCATACCAAAAGATAGACTGTTATATTTTTTATTGTTATCAAGATGGAACTTTTCCACCATATGTAGAGCAAACTCCATATCAAAATCTTCATTTAACCCATTGGCCAATTCTAACAGATTGGCTATCTTCATGTTAAACTGTCGTTTTGCTGCTTCAATATAGGTAACGTTATCTGGCATTCTTAAAGAATCTACCTTACCTCCATTGATGGCAACCTCACCGCTTGTTGCAGTTCGTTTTCCTGCTATCAGATTCATAAATGTTGTTTTACCGGCGCCATTACGACCAAGAAGACAATAGATCTTCTTATCCTCCAAATTCATATTCAAATTTGATATTGCAAGTTTTTTTCCATACCGCATAGTAACATTCTCAAAACTAATCATAATCATTAATCTCCTTTATTATTTGTATTAACTGCCCCTTGGTAATACCTAGTTTCTTAGCTTCCTCAACTGCAGTGATAATTACC
>JAEYPA010000179.1 GCA_023411225.1 Bacillota bacterium | reverse complement strand
ACATAACATTGGATTGCTCCCCTACGTATATTTCAGACGGCGTGATTTCAGGAGAACTCGATTCAAATTTCGATATTTGATTTACCGGTATGGAAACACTTGCTGTCGAATCGTATGGGTTATACTTTTCATCTTCATATTTCATTTTAATATTTAATACGTATGGTTTTTGGGATAAATCTGCCTTTGCAGTCATCTCAATAGAAAGATCTGCTTTTCCTCCCTGTGGAATTTTATCAATATAGACGGTATTCGAACCTGACGTTGGGAGAAAAGCGGAATACGTTGCATTCTCATCTTTTCCTTCAACCGCCGCTTCCAGATCAAACTCCACATTGGATACCGCTGTTCTTTGGGAAGTGTTCTTTACATGAATATTCAGTGTAAATGTGCTGCCCGCATATACCACTGCCGGATTCGTTTCAAATCCTGTCACGATAATTCTTGGAGTCGAAGTCTTGGTTGCATCTTCCCCACTTGTCTGATCAATACTACCGCTTCCAGGCGCCCCTACTGTATTCACATAGGTAGATAAGGTCGCCGTTTCAATCGCTCCGTTAATGGTATAAGTCAATGAAAAATCCAGTTTGTAATAACCGGAAAGTACGTCCTCTCTTGTCTTGAATACATAAGAAACTTCCCTTCGATTGATCATGGCTATTTCTTTATTTGTGCTTGCCGGCAACACGTCAATAATCTGTGCATAACTTGACTTATCTAGTTGAAACGGCCATTCCTTGATTGTATTAGAAGTAACCGGTGTCACAACTATATTCGTTATATTCTCTGTTCCAAGATTAATGATCGGAAGTGTGACTGCCACTTCCTTTCCATGTTGCGCAACTGGTGTGGTGTAATTGTCTCCAACTGCAAGAAATTCTTTCGTAGTAGGCGCTTTATCTGATTTTTGAGCTGACACGATCGATGCCATTTGGGATTCTATAGAAGATACATATGCCGCTAGATCCGATTCCGTAATATCATAGTTTGCTATATAGGCATTTGCACTTGCGTATAACTTTTCTACTTTATCTTTTGTCTCTTTCGTGACATCATTTGCTATATATAAATTACTCTTATAATTGACTAATCTTGTGTAGTATTTATTCTTTGTGTCCTTAGATGCCTTTTCATCCGCATCATTCCCACTAACTGTCTCCGCCGTTGCATGGATCGACGGTGTAATAGGCAATATTACCAATATAAAAAGTCCTGCTATTAATAAGATTTTAAATATCTTTTTCATGTTATCCATCTCCCTATTTAACCTGATTATCTTGCATTCTTCTATCTTCAATTTGAATGATCTGCCCATCTTTGATGTGAAAAATTCTATCCGCAAAGCTTGCTAGATGATTGTCATGGGTAACCATAACAAGCGTCTGATTTTGCTCTCTGACTACTTTCTGCATCAATTCCATCACTTCTTTGGAAGTATTGGAATCCAGATTTCCTGTCGGCTCATCTGCAAAGATAATTTCTGGATTAACCACCAACGCACGCGCAACGCCAACACGCTGCTGCTGACCTCCTGACATCTGTGTAGGCCGATGCTTCTTATGTTTTTTTAATCCGACCATATCCAATACCTGATTCGCGCGTTCCAGTCTTTCTTTTTTATCCATTCCCTGAAACGTCAAGGGAAGGGCAACATTTTCGATTGCATCCATGGTACCCATCAGATTAAAGGATTGAAAGATAAATCCAATATGCTCTCTTCTGAATTTTACCAGTTGATTTTCTGTCTTTCGTTCAATATGTTCTTCCTTTATAATGACTTGTCCTTTGGTCGGTGCTTCTAATCCGGCCAGCATATTTAGCAATGTTGATTTCCCCGAGCCAGACGTACCAACAATTGCACAGAACTCCCCTTTGTAAATGGATAATGATACTCCATTTAAGGCAAGAACTTTGGTGTCTCCAACCCGATATACTTTATATAGATCCTTTACCTGAATAACCGGTTTTCTCCCCTTATCCACTTCTAGCACTTCCTTATCTAAAAACTAAACTTTTTTATCAAATACATCATATCACACTTTTCGCAAATTTGAGCCTGTTTTTTTATAACAATTTATACCATAATGTCATTTTTTTAGCTTTTTTGGTATTATTTTATATATATTATAAACTAAATATTTTAATCTTGACCATTTATGTACAGTATGATAAATTAAAAACATACTTGATAAAAATTCGCATTTTGGATTATATGGTCTATAAGTATGCAGTTTCCTAATTATATAGAATAAAGAGGTATCTATCCATGCTGATCACAAGAGAATGTGACTATGCAATCAGAATCATCCGGGCGTTGTCTTCCGGAGAGATCATCAGTATTCAAAATATTTGTGAAGAAGAAAAAATAACAACTGCCATAGCCTATAAAATTTCCAGAAAACTGGAAAAATCAGGTATATTAAAGAGTTATCGTGGAAATGCCGGTGGGTATGCCCTCAATTGTAATCTGCACAAAATTTCGCTATACGATATTTTAACCGTCATAGATCCTAAATTGTTACTGATTGAATGTATGCAAGCAGGCTATGATTGTTCTTTAAATACGCCCCAGAAACCTTGTCTCGTTCATAATGAATTTTGTAGAATTCAAAATAAATTGAATGAAGATCTGAAAAAAAGATCTTTGGCAAGTGTTTTAAATCTATAAATTTTTTATCTTAATCTATACTAAATTAGTATAGTATCGAAACATAATCAAGGAGGAATTACTATGAATCAATGTTATGGATGCAATACGTGTAAAAGCGCTGACAAACCACTAGAAACGTTTATCCGGTCATTACCGATGGAAACATCACATCATCGTGTCGAAAAGCAAAGTACAAAATGTGGCTTTGGCTTACAAGGTGTATGCTGCCGCCTATGTGCCAACGGTCCATGTCGCATTACCCCACAATCTCCTCGTGGAATCTGTGGTGCAAATGCAGATACCATTGTCGCCAGAAATTTTCTAAGAGCTGTTGCAGCTGGGAGTGGCTGCTATATACATATTGTCGAAAATACAGCCTTGAATCTTAAGAATACAGCCAAGGCGAAAGGTGAATTAAAGAGCCCTGAATCCCTGGATCGGCTGGCGCAGATCTTTGAAATCGAAGAAAATGATATCTATAGAAAAGCGGAAAAAGTAGCCGATGCCGTATTAAGTGATTTATATAAACCAGAATATATACAAATGGAACTTACTGAGAAAATAGCCTACGCTCCACGCATAAAGCGTTGGAAGGAGCTAGGTATCATGCCTGGTGGAGCTAAATCAGAAGTATTTAAAGGTGTTGTGAAATGTTCAACGAATCTGAATTCTGACCCCGTCGATATGCTTTTTGACTGCTTAAAGCTTGGTATCTCAACAGGTATTTATGGCCTGACCCTTACCAATTTATTAAATGACGTATTACTAGGG
>JAEYPA010000142.1 GCA_023411225.1 Bacillota bacterium | reverse complement strand
ACCCTGAGTTTTTACCACTTGATATTTGGTTGCAAGAACAGCCGCAATCATTTCTTTTGTCGTTGTTTTTCCTACACTGCCTGTAATACCAACTACCGGAATATGAAACATATTTCTATAGTATCCTGCCAGGTTTTGAAGGGCATGTAAGGTATTATCAACCTTAATGTAGGCAGCTCCCTCCACCATATTTTCAGGTAAACTAGCGGTAAATACCGCCTTAGCACCTGCCGCAATCGCATTTGGAATAAATTTGTGAGCATCCACTCGCTCACCAATAATAGGGACAAACAACGCTCCCTCATTAAGCTCCTTAGAATTAGTAGATACACTGGTAATTCTTATATTTTCATCTCCTGACAGTAGGACACCTTCTACTGCCTTTACTACTTCCTTCACCGTTAGTGCTTCCATGTCTCTCCCTTTCTATCATTCATTAAGAAGATATTGTTTTTTTATATGATATAGGATTGTGCGTTCATCCATTGGATACTGCACTCCCTTAATTTCCTGATAAGTCTCATGACCTTTTCCTGCCAGCAAGATAATATCACCTTCTCTTGCTATCTCTATGGTATGATGGATTGCCTTCACCCTATCAGCTATTGCATAGTAGGTTACTCCTTCTTTATCCAGAGTACTTGTAATATCATAAATGATATCCTCCATAGCTTCATCTCTAGGGTTATCACTGGTAACCACAATCTCATCTGCATACCTGGCTGCTGCCTTCGCCATCTCATACCGTCTTATTTTCGCCCTGTTGCCACCACAACCAAACAAACAGACAATTCTTGCAGGGTCATAACTTCGCAAGGTTTTTAAAACACTTTCCAGACTTATGGCATTGTGGGCATAGTCTATCATTACTGTGTAATCAGGAGAAACTGATACAAGCTCCAAACGCCCTTTTACCTTAATCTGATATAATGCTTCCTTAATTTGCTTCTCTGAAATATTAAAATGCATTGCCACCATAATCGCTGCCAACGCATTATATATGTTAAATAATCCAGGCATCCAAAGCTCCATGGTGGCATTCATCATTCCACCAACAAAGAATTGAACCCCAAGCTCGGATGGCCTTTGCACCAGACTTGATCCATAGGCATATAAGTTAGCTTGATGAGACATTCCATAGGTCTTGACCTTACAAGTATGTCCCTTTAGAATCTCTCCTAGGTCTTTAGAATCCTTATTTACAATTCCTATTCGGCATTGTCTCATTAGCATACTTTTGCATTCTAAGTACTCTTTATAATTCTTGTGTTCTCCTGGTCCAATATGATCAGGGGATATATTGGTAAAGATACCATAATCAAAACATATAGAAGCAGTACGATAAAGTTTGAGTCCTTGGGAGGACACCTCCATCACTACTACAGAAAGCCCTTGATCCACCATTTGTCTTAGATAGTGGTGAATTTTTAGCGCATCGGGAGTTGTATTACCTGCCTGTATACTAGTTTTCCCTATTATTACCTCGATAGTACCAATTAAACCTGTGGATATACCTGCATGTTCCAGAATTTCTCTAATCATATAGCTGGTGGTAGTCTTACCTTTTGTGCCGGTAATCCCTATCGTCACCAATCGTTCTGCCGGATAATCATAATAGGCTGCTGCCATATAAGCAAGTGCCTGCTTTGTATTGTTCACAAGAATTAAAGTGATGCCAGCAGGAACGTTCACTTCTTTTTCTGTAACAATGGCGCAGGCTCCCCTCTCTATTGCCTGATTTATATAATCATGGCCATCCACCCGATTTCCCTTGATACAGACAAACACGGTGCCCTTTATGACTTCTTTGGAATTGTGCTCAATTGCCTCAATATTAAGATCCACAGATCCATTTATCACTGTATAATAGATTCTTTCAAGCAGATGGTACAATTTCAAATGCAACACTCCCTTATACTGTATTACAGTATCTTTTACTGTAATACAGTATATTGGAAGTTATGATAGAAAAGAACTTTCCTAACTATAGGACTCTATCGCCTCACGCTCACTGTAAGGATGTTTTACTCCTTTAATTTCCTGATACTGCTCATGTCCCTTTCCAAGAAGAATAATAATATCTCCATCCTTTGCATGCTCCATGCTATAGTGAATGGCCTCCACTCGGTCATTCATCTCGATGTATTTACCATTACTTTTTGCAAGCCCTACCTTAATATCTGCATTGATATCTTCTATAGACTCATCTCTTGGATTATCACAGGTCAAAATAGATAAATCCGCCATCTTGCCACAGAGCTCTCCCATGTCGTAACGACGAAGCTTGGAACGGTTTCCTCCACAGCCATACACACAGACAATTCGAGGAGGATTGTATTCCTTAATTGTAGTAAGAAGACTCTCCACACTAGCTGCATTATGTGCGTAATCAATCATGATTGTAAAATGATCCTTCACAGGGACGATTTCTACTCTTCCCGGAACCTTAATTGTTGCTAGGGCAGACTGAATAAATGAAATTGGAATGCGAAGCTCCTTACATACAAAGATGGCTACCAATGAATTGTATACAGAGAACTTTCCTGGAATGCCTGTTTGAATGGTTGCATTTACAGCCCCATTTACCTCAAAGGAGATACCTAAATAACCAGGCTCACGCACCAATTTAAGATGACTGGCCTTTAAATCCGCCTCCTGTTCCAATCCATAGGTCATTATCTCGCATCGATGGTCTTTAATGATTCCAGTATAATTCTTATCATCTATATTGATTAAACCAATTTTACATTGTTTAAATAACAGGCTCTTGCAGTACATGTATTCTTCCATGGAAGCATGTTCATTAGGTCCAATATGGTCTGCAGAAAAATTGGTAAATACGCCAATGTCAAACATTACTCCTGCCACAC
>JAEYPA010000058.1 GCA_023411225.1 Bacillota bacterium | reverse complement strand
GGTTAAAGGTTGACATAAGATAATAGTATGTATGGAGGAAATAATATGACAGATCAAAATCTGTGTCTTATTAAGGGATACGGAAACGGTTATCCAGACGCTGCCGTTGGGGACATTCTGTTTAGTTGGTCATGTCCGGTGAATATAGGTAAACAAAAAGGATACAATTTATGCTTGAAGAGAAATGGACATGTAATATATGAAACCGGCTTTGTTGAAAGTAGTGTTTCAGATAATATCCGGGTTTACAAAACGATGATGGTAAGTGATACAGATTATGACGTGCAAGTTGAAATTGAAACAACTAATGGAGAGGTTTACAAGAGTAATGTTGAGAATTTTTCAACTGGTTTAGAAGGTGAAGACTGGCGAGCTGGATGGTTGACACCGGCAACGATAGAAGGAGCCGCCCCCCTCTTTAAAAAAGTATTTTTATTAAAAGATGAGGTACAACGTGCCCGTTTGTATATTTGTGGATTGGGCTATAATGAAGTGTTTATCAACGGAGAAAAGATAAATGATGAGTATCTTTCCCCGGCCTGGACCAATTATTCAAAGCGAGTGAGCTATACTGCATATGATGTTACTAAGTGGCTTGTGAAAGGTGAGAATGTAGTAAGTGTTCTGTTGGGAAAAGGCTGGTACGGTAAAATGCTGGGCATTGAAGCAGGAATACTACTGTTTTCATTACAAATGAGCATCACAAATCATAATGGTGTGAAAGAATGGATGTATTTTGACTCTGCTGAAGGTTGGCGAGTTAATTCATCGGGCCCGATTAAGGAGAACTCCATTTATATCGGTGAAATCTACGACGCACGAGATGAAAAACCGGAATGGTTATCAACCACTCAGATAAATATGCAAGCAAACGGATGGGAAGTGCCGTTAGTGGCAGAACCACCACAGGGAAAACTAGTACCACAGAATCTGGAACCTATCAGGTGTATTGCTCAATTGGCTCCGGTTAGTATCAAGTACTGCGATGAAGAACGTTATATTGTTGATTTTGGGCAAAATATCGCAGGACTGGTCGAGTTGATAATCGATGAAGCCTGGGGGGTTACTACCACCATTCGGTATTCCGAACTTATTGATGAGAAGGGTGAGCTTAATACGGTAAATTTGCGTACAGCTCAGGCAAGAGATGTATATATTTCTGGTGGTGCCAAAAGCACATACATCCCACGTTTTACCTATCATGGATTTCGCTATGTGGAGATTAAAGGCTATACGAAAGAATTAACCATCGACTGTATTAAAGCACTGGCCATTCGTAATGATGTATCGGTACGTGGAACGTTTAAATCCTCGAATGAACTTATTAACCGCATCCAAACGATGTGTGAATGGACCGAGAGCAACAATCTTCACGGTGTTCCGACAGACTGTCCACAACGAGATGAACGCTTAGGGTGGCTTAATGATTTGACTGTTCGCGCTGAAGGGGCGATGTATAATTTTGATCTGTATCGATTTTACATGAAATACTTAACAGATATTGCTGATGAGCAGAGAAAGCAAACTGGTGCGATTACGGATACAGTACCTTATATCAAATATGGAAATTGTCCGGCAGATCCAGTTAGCAGCAGTTACCTGATAATCGGTTGGCAGATATATTTAAACTATGGTAATAAGGATGTTCTAAAACATTACTATAATAAGTATGCTTCTTGGACCAATTATCTTGCGAGGAGCACCACAGACGGGATAGTGAATTACAGTTATTTCGGTGATTGGGCAGCTCCGATTGCTGGTGCGGTGAAGAATAGCATCGGTGCGGGGGCAGTATCAAGCATCACTCCCGGAAAATTGATGTCCACTGGCTTCCTCTATTATAATGCGCAGTTGATGTCAAAGATTGCAAAGATATTAGATAAGAAAGATGATGCAAATAAATGGATTGCATTAGCAGAAAAAACCAAAACCGCACTTAACAAAGAATTTTATCAAGAAGATACTGGTAACTATGCTGGTGGTAGTCAGGGGGCTAATACATTTATGGTGTGGCTTGGGATAGCACCGGACAAAGGCCTCACGATTAAAAGAATAGTTGAGGACATCAGAAGACATGACATGCATTTAACGACTGGTAACATCTGTACCAGATACGCTCTAGAGGTATTGACGGAAAATGGATATGTAGATGTTGCATACGATCTGGTAACACAGACAACATACCCCAGCTGGGGATATATGTTAAAGAAAGGTGCGACAACCACTTGGGAACGTTGGGAATACGTTGACTCCGGCGATTTAGTAGAAATGGCCTCCCATAATCATCCGATGTATTCCACGGTAACACTTTGGTTTTACCGTTATTTACTAGGGATAAAGCCGATAGAACCAGCTTACAGAACTTTCCTCATACAACCTTGGATTCCTGAAGCATTGACAAGTGCTGAAGGGATAGTTCGAACGGTAAAAGGGGAAATCTGTGTTTCATGGTTAAAAATAGGACAGAATAACCTACAAATAGATGTTACGGTACCTTTCAATACAAAGTGTGAATTCCATATTCCCGATAAATGGGACGGTAACTATGAAATAAATGAGGTATTATATAGTGAAGATAATGATGTGCTGTGGTTAAGCGCCGGAGAATATAAGATAATCGTTGAAAGGAATTAGTAAAATGAAGACCATAAAAGATAAACAAGTCTTGGTAGGAGCAGATTTTGCTGGTTTTCCTTTAAAAGAAGTGGTAGTTGAACATTTAAAGCGTAAGGGATGGACGGTAACAGATATTGGTGTTAGGTCTGCTGATGATGAAAATAAGGAAATGTACCACAGAATTGGCCTTAAGGTTGGAGCAAAAATTTCCGAGGGCGAATTTGAGAGAGCATTACTATTTTGTGGAACAGGAATGGGAATTCACATTGCAGCAAGTAAATGTCCTAATGTCAACGCGGGTGTAGTTGAAAGTGTTCCGGCCGCCTTACGTGCTATTACTGGAAATGATGTAAATGTTCTTGCCATGGGTGCATTCTATGTTGCACCACAGATGGGAAAAGAAATTGCAGATGCTTTCTTAGAGCATAAATTAGGAGATGGCTATGAATGGTGGCCAAATTTCTATGAGTTTCACAAACTTGCTTGTGATGAATTAGAAGCATTTGATTATGAGGAATTTAAGAAAAATGGATTTGAAGTGAATAAAATAGGGGAAGTACCACTTGAATTAATGGATAAATCAGATGATTTATGCTGTTAAAAAATAGGATGAAAAAATAGTTATATAGAAAAGGTGGACACAAATGATTTTAAAACCATTTGTGTCCACCTTTTCTATGAACCATTTTTGATTATTGTGCATTTTATCAAAAGTTCAAAAGAATCTCTGTTCAACTTAAAGATGCAAATTGGGGAGTATGCATTAAAAACAGGAAATGAAATTGAATGGAATAGGGTCTATAATGGTCTCATAAATTAAATTTGTGGAGGAAAAGAATATGAAATGCATGTATTGCGGAAGTGAGAATATAACAGAAAGAATCCAGGCATCTCAATCTGTGGAAGCAGGTTGGGTAGGGTTATGTTTTTCAAAAGGATTTCTTATAGGATCAGAGCCATTATTGACTGATATTTGCCTAAATTGCGGTACTGTTGTTAGAATGTATGTAGATAATCCAAATCAAAAGTGGTACATAAAGAAGAAAAAGTAACCTCACAATTATAAAGAATAGACTATTAGTAGCAGACTTCAATTTCACGAGATAAAAATAGGAGAGCAAATGCTCTCCTACAAAAATCTTAAATATAAACTTTTAGTTGTGATATAGCCAAAAATTTTAATTACTTGTTATTTTGTACTAAAAGCGAATCAAACCAATTAGTAAGTAAAGCTGATGAAATAGACTTGCTTACATTGTAATAAGTATAATTAACCTTAACATTATCACCATCACCAGATATTCTTACTCTTACTTTAAATTCATCTCCTGAATAGAAATCGCAGTAATAAATGCATCCAGTTATATATTCTTGGTTCGATTTGGTATAATTTCTGTTATTTATCAAATTAATAATCTCTTTGATTTTTTCTTTATCATTAGTTTCCGCTACATCACCGTAGTCCGCATTTCCCAACAAAACTTTTGTAATGTTGGCTTCGTTTGTTCCCAATAGACTTTCAAAGCTTTTTGGAGAATATTCAAAATGTTTAATCAAAAAGAATGAAATTACACCAATTAGCATAAGTGCTACTATCACTACTATTAATACTTTTTTTTCACAATATAACACTCCCCATATTTTTTTCATTTATGAATAACTGTGATATTTAATTAATTATATTGTACAATACATAATTTGGAATTTCAAATAAATCTATAACATTTGATTAGCGATAAAAGTCCTTTTAATTCTCAATGAGAAAACAGTTAAACGATAACGAAAATGTTGATATCCAGTTAAAAACAAGCGATTTCCATCGTCCATCTCTAATTGGATAATATAATTTTGTTACTAATGTGTATTTATAAAAAAATTATATAAATGCGTAACTGCAAATATTTTCTTTAAGTATTTGTTCAGTAGTTTATAGTGTATATTAATATGGTGCATAATACTAACTACATATAAGAAGTGGCAATCATTTTATTGAGGTGGGCCAGGCAACAGAAGGTACAAAGTATTTAGTTATCCATACTGGAAGCAGAAATCTTGGGAAACAGGTGGAGGAGATCTATCAGCATTTGGCTATTGACTTGGATAAAGGAAAAGAAACCTATTTTCAAGAGCGAGATGAGATTATAAAAACCTATAAAGAGCAAGGGCGTAGAAAGGAAATCCAGAAAGCATTAAGCAAAATATCATGGAATAAGAGAGAAACAACTATGCCAGAAGACTTATATTATTTATAGGGTACTTATTTGGAGGACTATCTTTACGATGTGGAGATTTTCCAGAGATTTGCAAGACGAAATCGTGAAAAGATAGCAGAGGTATTACTTGTCAGAGCTAACCTATCTGAGGGAGAAGCCTTTCATACTATTCATAACTATATCGATACCGAAGAAATGATTTTAAGGAAGTGTACTGGCTGTTGGAAAAGGTAATCCGGAATGGAACTATTCTGCACCACATGGAGCAGGAAGGTTGATGTCCAGAACCATGGCAAAGACTACTCTTGACATGGAAGAATACAAAGATATGATGGAGGGAATTTATACGACTTCCGTAAATGAACAGACGTTAGATGAAGCGCCAATGGCATACAAGTCACTAGATGACATCATTGATGTAATCAAGGAATCAGTGGATGTTATTGATTTCATGAAACCAATTTACAATTTTAAAGCCTGACTTGATTTAGAAAATAATGAAAAGCCAGAGATTTCTTTGTGAAAAGAAACTCCGGCTCTTTCTATAATTGGGAAGAACTCCGATTTATTCATATCTAAATTCTGCCACATTATTAGTGGTAGAATCAAATCCTACATATACTTTTATGGTGCCAGGTTCACTTTGATACAGCATGTCGATTCCATAAAACCTAAGCATCGGTTCTGTGATGGAGAAGGATACTGTCCTAGAAGTGTTTGGTTCCAACACAACTTCCTGGAATCCCTTTAGCTCTTTTACCGGACGGCATACACTTCCTACAGGATCTGACAGATACAGTTGAACAATCTGCCTGCCAAGTGTTTGTCCCACATTAGTAACAGAAACTGTTGCCTGCAAGGTATCCTCTTTCGTTAGCACCACTTTGTCCAAATTAACATTCGAGCATGTAAAGGTGGTATAGCCTAAGCCATAGCCAAAAGGATAGAGTGGCGTATTTGGACAATCTTGATATCGGGACAAGAAACGGTTTTCTATTGATGGATTTAAAAGAGGTCTGCCAGTGCTTAGCTCTCGGTAAGTCATAGGAATCTGTCCAATATGACGAGGGAATGTCATGGTTAGTCTTCCACTAGGCTCAGACTTGCCGTATAAAACATCAGCAATAGCGTTACCTCCTTCTGTTCCAGGGAACCATACACAGAGGATAGCCTTACAAAGTGGTTCTATATCAGAAAGGATTAGAGGCCTTCCTGTAAATAGCACCAGGACGATATTAGGATTCACAGCATGAATCCTTTTTAAGAACTCCACCTGGCAGGAAGGAATAGTTGGGCTTACACGGCTACCCCCTTCTCCTGATTGAGAACGGTGTTCCCCAAGACAGAGGACAACAGTTTTGACATGTCTTGCAATCGCTATAGCCTCCTCACAATCCTTTTCAGTTTCCCCAGGGACATAGTCGCTCGTATAAGAAAAGTCACCAAAACTATATATTTCCTCTCCCTCAGGAAGTAAGGAACAGCCCCTTGCAAATTTAGCATTTGGCTGGTACTGTTTAACGCCCTCTTTTATGGTAACGGTATCAGATTCACAGGCTTGAAAGGACCATATACCAAAGAGTTCTTTATTTTCTATATAAGGTCCTAGGTAAGCAGTAGAATTTTCTATGGATAGAGGTAGTATGTTGGACTCGTTTTTAAGGAGCACAAAACTCTTTATACAAGCTTCTAAAGCCGCATGCCGATTCTCTTTACTCAAGGTAAGGGAATTATGTATTATCTCATTGGCATCCTTATAAGGATTTTCAAATAGACCAAGTTCATTTTTTAAGGATAAAATGCGAAAGACAGCTTTATCTAGCATATCCATTGTAATGGACTTCTCAGTATCATCTTCTAATAAAGAAGATAGGCTTTGTATATATGAAGTGCCACAAAGTTCAATATCTACACCTGCAGTAAATGCCAACCTGGCAGCATCCTTTTTGTCAGCAGCGATTCCATGAAAAATCAACTCACAAATGGCATTGAAGTCAGTGATTACTACGCCATCAAAGTTAAATTGGTTCCGTAATACATCTTGAAGCAGATATTGATTGGCAGTACAAGGAATTCGCTCTAGGGTATTAAAGGAGGTCATTACCAATTTACAACCGGCATCAATGGATGCTTGGTAAGCGGGCATATAATCTTCAAATAATGAGCGTTTACTTAATTCCACAGTATTATAATCTCTACCTGCAATAGGATTGCCATAAGCTGCAAAGTGTTTTAAACAAGAAGCAAGTTTTCGTTCCTCTAAATGGTCTCCCTGATAGCCAGTTACCATAGCAGCGGACATGAGGGAATTCAGATAAGGGTCCTCTCCGGTGCTTTCCATAACACGGCCCCAACGACAGTCAGTTACCAAATCTGACATTGGTGAATAGGTAACATGTACACCATCTGTAGCTGCCTCAGCTGCAGATATGGAGGCTACTGACTTTGCTATCCCTGGAGAAAAAGTGCACCCAAGTGCTAGAGGAATAGGAAAAACTGTACGATAACCATTGATTACATCTAGTGTAATTAGCATTGGAATGTGATGAGGATGCTCATTCATATACTCCTTCTGAAGTTCTTTGATACGCGTTGCTCCACTAATATTAATGATTGAGCCACAAAGTTTTTTGTTTTCATTAGTAAAACCTAAAGCAGAAGCTGGCCCCGTCTCAAATGGAATGTCATCACAAATAAAAGAACCGTTTAACAGCAGGAGCTGTCCGATTTTTTCTTCTAGTGACATATCTTTTATTAAATGATTAATTTCCTGTTCTTTCATATAGAACCTCCTAATTTTATCTGTATATATGCATTATACAATAACTGGCAAAAATTGAAAGCATAAAACTTATTATATTATATTATGCCAAAATACTTTTTTAATATGACATACACATGTCTTATTAAAAGAAGTATAATGTCGATATAAAATAGTAAAGGAGTGATAGGATGTCTTTTGATTATAAGAAAGAGGAAAAATATCTATATTTCCCACCACAAAAACCAACCATCGTAGAGGTACCACCTATGAACTATATTGCAGTTCGGGGAAAGGGGAATCCTAATGATAAGGACGGCACTTACCAGAATGCCGTTAGTATTTTGTATACACTTGCCTTCACCTTGAAGATGAGCTATAAGGGAACTCGCAGAATTGAAGGCTATTTTCAGTATGTGGTTCCCCCATTGGAGGGGTTCTGGTGGCAGGAGGGTGTAGATGGTGTCGATTATAATAACAAGCAGGAGTTCCAGTGGATTTCTGTGATTCGTTTGCCGGAGTTTATACAAAAAGAGGATTTTCTCTGGGCAGTAAAGGAAGCAGAAAGTAAGAAAAAGATGGATTTGTCTAAAGCAGAATTTCTTACAATAAATGAAGGTTTGTGTGTACAGATTATGCATATTGGAGCCTTTGATGATGAGCCGGCATCTGTAGCAAAGATGCACCAATACCTGCAGGAAAATGGTTATGTAAATGATTTTTCAGACAGCCGTCTCCATCATGAGATATATCTGTCAGATCCAAGAAAGGTAGAGGAGGCTAGGCAGAAAACCGTAATCAGACATCCTATCAAAAAAATATAATAGGAGCATTCCTGTTAAGTAACAAATTACGGGTTTGCAAAAAATGAGTGTCACCCATAGAATAATGATTGTTAACTGGCAGGTTAATAAAATCATCGTTCAAAAGGAGACACCCACATATGAAT
>JAEYPA010000181.1 GCA_023411225.1 Bacillota bacterium | reverse complement strand
GTAAGAGAGTGAAAGAGGTTGTTGACGGCAAGAAAGTAACTGTTTTTGACGAAGTTCAAAAAGAAGTGAAGAAAGACAATGCTTCCAGATTACATGCTAGAAGACAAATGCTTAAAGTTCTTTACCCTGTAACTGAAGTTCCTAAAGAAGCTGCAGGTAAGAAAAAGAACACTAAGTCTATTGATATGACTGAAAAGCTTTTCACTGAAATCGCTCCAAAGTATGCTGACCGTAAAGGTGGTTACACTCGTATCGTTAAGATTGGACCACGTAAAGGTGATGCAGCTATGGAAGTTTTAATCGAATTAGTATAATTGTGATAAAAAGCCTTCCTGATTCGAGCGTGCTCTAAAAGGAAGTATTGATGTAAGAAACGGTGTAGTCCCCGAAAGGGGTGGCACCGTTTTTTTTTATGTAAATATGGAAGATAACCAGATTTAACAACACGCTGAGTCTCTAATAATCAGGCACGATATTTGGTGTTCCATGCTTTAAAGTACTGATCATGTTATATCATGGACTATCAATCTTTCATCTAAAATGAAAAGTTAATATTGACATATTATATACAATATAATAATCTAATATTAGAATATATAAAGAATAGAATATAGGAGGAGTGACATGTCACTTAAACATGGATTATTAGGCCTTTTAAATTATGCAGATATGACAGGATATGATTTGGATAAAGCCTTTAAGGCATCCTTGCATCCAGCATGGAATGCTCAGACAAGTCAAATATATAGAGAACTTGTAATCATGGAAGAAAAGGGATGGTTATCATCAAGAGTTGAAATACAGAGAGATAGACCTAACAGAAAGTATTATCATATTACAGATAATGGGGTAAGAGAATTAAAAAAATGGTTATTAAAAGATCATATTAACGAAGAACTTTTTCTGAAACATCCTTTCTTTTTACAGCTGTTTTTTGCAGGAGAGAATACAACTGAGGAAAATATCAATATCCTTAATGAATTGAAAAAAAGATGTGAAGAGGAGATAAATGCTATAGATAAGATGTATATGGAAGCAGAAGTGTATAGGAATAGCGTACATGATGATAGTAAGATTAAGTATTGGAAACTAGCAAATTCACTTGGAAAGTCATATTATCAAACCTATATCGATTGGGTGAATCTTGCAATTAATGAGCTAAAAGAAGAGGAGGAAAGATAGATGTATTATACAAAAATACAGATTTTCTTTGTAATGATAATTACAAGTATACTATTGCCTCTATGTGTTATTTGGGGAATTGCATGGATTAAAACTAATCATATAAATATATTTGTATATCTTTCGCTATGCATGGGTGCATATCTCATCTTGTATTTATTATTTAGAGTCAATCCCTGGGAGTTCACATTTCAAGGATTGAAGGTTCCTCCTTTTATTTTAATAACGCTTGTTATAATTACTGGGTTATATACAAGAGGTATAAATCTTACTATTAACCAGTATGACTGCTGGATTGAGATTATAAATCTATTCATTCTTTATACTCTGAGCCGTTTTATTTATAAAATTCATAAAGCTTCAAAAAAGCCAGAAAATGTTTTGAAGATGCAATTTCCTTTTAAAAATGGGAACTATCTGATTACAGATGGAGGAGATGGTTATATAAGTGCCTTGATGAATTATCATTACAAATCATCAGCACATAATCAACATGAAACGCAAAGATCTATGAGGTATGCTGTCGACATTGTCAAAGTGGGTACATGGGGCAGAGCTATATCAAGAGTAATTGCATGTAGTAATAATGCAGACTATGCTATTTTCCATGAAACTATCATTAGCCCCATTGATGGTACTGTTGTTAAAGTGCAGGACGGAGTCAACAATAATAAACCATTTCCGGGAAAAGGAAAGCTTCCATATAATCTTGGTAACTATGTAGTAATAAAGAGTGTAGATTATTATATTATTATGGGACATATGGAAAAAGAAAGTATTATGGTTAGAGAAGGAGATAGCATACATATAGGGGATAAGATAGGATTGATAGGAAATTCTGGATTAACCCCAAGGCCACATTTGCATTTACAGGTATCAAAATGTATAGATGGTAATTACTGGTATGCAGAAGGAGTACCGGTAGTTTTTAATCAAAAGTTTTATCCTGTAAAAAACAGAGTTATCAAAGTTTGAGTATTCTAAGCCCAGAGAGAAAGTGTAGGTAGGAAAAAGAACACTAAGTCTATTCAAATAAAAAAGACTTCCTAAAGAAAAGGAAGTCAAGGATTGCACTGGGTTTCAGAATGTTGCAAGCAAAAATATTTATTCTTAAGCATCCTTACCAATAAGTTTATCACTTTCACTGATGTGTTCAACAAGCCAATCATAGAGAAAGCTAAGAAGTTTTGTAATGGTTTCTTCATGAACTAGATCTATTAAATCAGTATCAATAGCATCTAATTGTTCAATAAAATCATTGTGCTCTACTATGTGCGAGAAGATCTTCTTATGATTTATCTCTTTCATATAATCCTCTTCATGCTTAAAGTGATACTTTGTATAGTCCTTCAGTTCAACTATAATATCAACTATGTAATCAAACTTATCCACTATAAATTGATTATGTGATATTTCATACAGACGATTTGCCAGTTCAAATAATTTGGAATGTTCTTCGTCAATAAAATCTATTCCTGTAAGGAATTCTTCTTTCATCTCAAACATAATAATACCTTCCTTCTAGTTTAATTTAGTTGCTATGTTACTTCATTTATATCTAATAAAGAATAAAAAAATGTATATCTATGAAACATTTTAATATATAATGGTGAAATATTCAATACGATGTAAAGATAAGTATGGAAACAATATCTTCAAAACAAACCATAAAAGGACATATTAAGACATAATAAATACATTCTATATAGATTAGTAAGAAGCTTTTTGGTAAAATTAATATACTTATATGTATTGATAAACGTATTAAAAGAGTTGATTTTTAGGAGGGATAAAATGTTGGGCATAAAAGTAGATTTACAATCAGTAAATGACCTGTCAATCGTGGTAAGACTTCTTATGGCAGTGATCTGTGGTGGAATCATTGGATTAGAGAGAGGCAGGGCTGGACGACCAGCAGGATTCCGCACTCACATCCTTGTATGTCTTGGATCTACGCTAGCTGTTTTAACGAATCAATATGTATTTCAGGAATATGCAGTTGGTGATCCTGTGAGAATCGGAGCTCAAGTCGTATCAGGGATTGGTTTTTTGGGAGCTGGAACTATCATAGTAACAGGACGGCATCAGGTAAAGGGGCTGACCACGGCAGCGGGATTATGGGCCACTGCATGTATGGGATTGGCTATTGGAATTGGATTCTATATAGCAGCAATCGTATCATGTATACTCATAGCATTTGCTACAGTTGCTTTACATAGCTTTGATAATTATATGTTATCAAAAGCTAGAAATATGGATATATATGTTGAATATAGTAAGGATGCTTCTGTAAATACAATCATTGAGATGATTAAATCCAATGATATTCAAATAGAAGGTATTGAAATCATTAAGCCATCCCAACACAATTCATCAACAGCGGCAATTATGACATTGCGACTGCGTAAGAAACTAGTTAGGTTAGATGTGGTTACTAATATTTCTAGAATTGAAGGAATTGAGTTTGTTGAAGAAATTTAAGAAGATAGTTAAGATAAAAGAAGCTACAGAATCACTCTTTTTGAATGATCTGTAGCTTTTGTTATGTTATGTAATAGATAAGAGGATTAATTAAGACCTCTTTCTTTAAGATCTTTGGCAATTAGTTTATCAGTATTACAGATATGATTAACTAACCAATCGTACAGAAAATTAAGTAGTTCTGTCATAGTTTTCTCCTGTGCAATATCAACGGAATCAAGATCTATAGCCTCTAAACGATCCACGAATTCTTTGTGATACACCATCTGAGAGAGAATTCTTCTGTAATTGATACTCTTCATAAACTCCTCTTCATGGTTAAAGTGATATTTTGTGTATTCAGTCAGTTCCTTAATTATATCTACTATGTAGTCGTATTTATCTGGAATAAATTCATCACGTGAAATCTCGTACAAGCGATTGGTAATTTCAAATAGTTTGGTGTGCTCCTCATCAATAAACTGTATTCCTGTAAGAAATTCATCTTTCATCTCATACATAATAGTTCCTCCTATCTATTGTAATCTGATTCTCTGTTACATACGTTACAAGCAGTAACAGAGCTCATATATTGTATATATATGAGTTATACTACAATATTATGGAAGGTAAATCAATAGGATGTTTGTAATATTATTCAACCATATTTAGATATTCCTCTAGACATATACCCTTCTTATATATTTCAGCAGCAGCTTTTTCACCTACAAAGCGGTAATGCCAAGGTTCATTTGCAATTCCAGTCAAGTTAGTTTTCCCTTCTGGATAACGATAAATGAAGCCATATCGATATGCATTCTTTTCAAGCCATCGGTAGACATCATTATTTGTAGAATTGACATTGTCTGAGTTGATATCAACTGCAAGCCCAAGCTGATGTTCACTGGTACCCGGGATAGCAACCCAATTTTCCGCCTCCTTTTTGGCGTCGCCATTAGATAGCCCTTTAGCTTGATTTTTAGCTATTTCTTGATGATAGAGAGTTTCTTGATACTGTTGTGAACGGTAACCAGAGACTACAACGGGATAGACACCTTCATTTCGTGCTGCATCAAACATCTTTTGTAAATATGGGTAGATTCGCTTGTCAATACTTGTTCCATTTGACAATTCCATTAACTCAATAGAATTATCAGCTTTTATAGGATTCCATTTATTGACCAATACCAAGGACCAATTGTCATGTTTAACTGTTTCCAATGATTCGTCAGAAGGGCTAGGTTCAGTCTTTTTATCAGGAACTTTATTCTCAATGAGAGGTGTAGGATGATAGCTATCGTTATTACTTTGACTATAGAGGATAGCAAAGGTTAATGTGGTTAGACTTAGAAGAAGAATTAATACATATAAAATTCTTTTATTAGATGTTTTCACTTTATGAGGGCTAGAAGCATATTTACTCATTTCAGTTACTCCTTTTCATTTTTGCTAAATAAAAAAGCATTCTTAACTTGATACCTATATTGTATCAAGAATAAGAATGCCATTCTTTTGCTTAGCCTCAATAATTCTCTCTTTTTTTCTATAGAAATTCTTACGTTTTTCCTACATAATTGGAAGAGTTACTGTAAATGTAATAAGTTCATTAGAACTTTCGGCTGTTATGGTTCCGTGATGTAATTCAACGATTTCTTTTGCAATAGCAAGTCCAAGACCAGACCCTCCAGTATTTGAACCGCGGGAAGTATCAAGGCGGTAGAATTGTTCAAATACTCGTTCCAGCTTTTCGCTTGGGATTGTGTCCCCATGGTTTGTAACACGAATTATCGTCTCTTTATTATTCTGTGTTACGGCAATATCGATACACGTGTCAGCAAAGCTGTAAAATACTGCATTTCGAAGGAGATTATCAAAAACACGCTGTATTTTATTTACATCACATTTTAACATAAGGTTAGGCGGGATGTCTAAATTACAACTTAAGTTTTTATCAAGTAACATTGGCTTAAATTCGAAGACAAGTTGTTCAAGAAGGCGAGTAATGTTTACTTTACTATACTGAAGTGTAATATTTGAAAGATTAAATCTTGTTATTTCGAAGAACTCGTTGATTAGATCTTCAAGACGCTCCGCCTTATCTAGGGAGATAGTCAGATACTTTTCTCTTAGCTCATCTGATATTAGACCCTCATCACGCAATAAGGTCAAATACCCAATCACAGAGGTTAGAGGAGTCTTTAAATCATGTGCAAGATAAACAACTAGGTCATTCTTTCTCTGCTCAGCTAGTTGCGTGTCAACTTTTCTTTTGTGAAGAATGTGTTTAATGGTATTAATCTTTTTTTCTGTTGCAGCCAATTCTGAAGACAAGTGCACGTCCTCGTCGTCATCTTTAAGAAGAGCATCAATTCCAGTATTGATTTCAACAAAATACTTTGTAAACCAATTCAGATAAATGCGGAATATAATAAAAAATAAAACAAAAACAGAGATTACAATTAATATATCCATATAATTGCGGAATTTTAGGGTATAAAACATTTGGGCCTGGCCATAATCCATGGAAAATGTTTTCTGGAGGATTGCTACTACCCAATTTGCAAAACGTCCTCGAAGCACAAAGGTATAGATAAGAAAGATTATGGAAATGGAGCAAATTATCATGGCGGTGATACGCAAAAATAGATTTCTCCGTAATTGTCGATAATCAACATTACTGATTAACATTTTATTTTTCAATAGTATAGCCAACCCCCCATACAGTTTTAATAAATTTAGGTTTTTTGGCTGGCTCATTAAGTTTCTCTCGTAGTCTTCCAATATGAGCCATTACAGTATTGTTATTGTCTAGGAATTTCTCTCTCCATACAGCTTCAAATAACTCCTCTGAAGATACTACCTTACCGCTATGATCACACAGATACCAAAGAATAGAAAATTCAATTGGTGTCAGTATGACCTCTTTGCCAAAAAGGCTGCATTTATGGGTCATTTTGTTGATGATCAAACCCTTGATATCATACTCTACAGTAGGGACAGCATCGTCTCTGTTATTGCCGTTATATTCCATATATCGTCGTAGCTGCGTCTTAACTCTTGCCACAACTTCCAATGGGTTAAATGGTTTTGTTATGTAATCATCAGCACCCATGGTAAGCCCCATAATCTTATCCATATCTTCGGTTTTCGCTGTTAGCATAATAATAGGGAAAAAGTATTTTTCACGAATCTTTTGACAGATATGGAATCCATTGATATCAGGAAGCATTACATCTAAGATTGCCAGATCAAGTTTTGTGTTCTCTATACAATGTAGAGCTTCCTTTCCACTATAGAATTTGTAGACCTGATATCCGTCATAATTGAGATAAACCTCAATTAAATCTGCAATTTCTTTCTCATCGTCTACGATTAATATACTATCCTTCATGTTTTACCTCACTCCTTAATTTGGATGTGTATTACCGTTCTTGTACTCTATTATAACAAAGTTCTAAGAAATTCACCTCATTAATATAGAATACTTTAATCTTAAAAGCTCCTTAGAATATCTAATGTGCTGTAGACCGTTTTTACATATTAAGTTAGAATATGGTTGTATAGGTAGGCTGTATGCCACATAATTAGATAGAGAGGAGACGATGATATGACTTACGAGGAAAAGGGCGATTATTTATTTACCAGGTACCAGCAGGCTTTTCTGCTAAATGTTCTAATTGTGTTGCTATTGATAAGCTTAGATTTAGGGGTGAAAAATAATCTTATTATTGCAGCAGTATTTATTGTATCGGCAATTATTATCTATTTTATACATAAGACATTGGGTTTTTTTACAGTATCTGTTGCTATAGGAAGTGCAATAGCAGCAATCTACCAGCATTTTAATATTGGACTTACCTTTACCCAAGGAGAAGGACAATTAGCGATTGCTCCGGTCATTCTGTTGGTTTTAATCATAGAGCTTCTTTATGTATTGGTGAAGATAGTAATCATTGAAAATGGACATAAAAGCCTGGGTATATTTTTTGCCTTAGTGCTTACTATTAGTATGTCTGTATTAGCCTATTACCTAGAAGAAGCCTATCCAGTCTATTTAACTGGGATTCTATATATTACCTTGTTTTTCATGGGAATTTTTTTTAGCTCTATTGTTAGTATTCTGTATATAAAAGAAACCTGGACACCAGAGAGATTAGTGATGGTTTCTTATGTTGTGATTTTTGTATTGATCATTGGAGTTGTGCTGTCGATTGTATTGGAAGAAGATTCATTTTTAGAACTATTGATTCCGGATGAATTGCTGGAAAGGAAAAAGAAGAAAGGCTGATTTTTTAGTAAACCACCTCCTTGTTCTCCTTGCATTTACAGGGCAGATAACGTAAAATATAGCATATGGTTGAGGCAAATTAAGAATGATATGTGTAATAGAAACCTTTTAGTAGTTTAGGAAACGTGACTAGAGAAAGAGAGAACAGTAGTCATATGAATATTATTAAATCAGAAAATTTGGTACATGAATATATACGACGCGATGAAGAAGGAAAGGTGGAATCTGTCACAAAGGCAGTGGATAATGTTTCATTGAAAGTGGAAGAGGGCTCTTTTATTGCTATTTTGGGCCACAATGGTTCCGGTAAATCCACTTTTGCCAAGCACTTGAATTCCATTCTGCTTCCTACTGAGGGAACAGTATGGGTAGATGGCATGGACACCGCAGAAGAAAAGCATCTCTGGGATATCAGACAAACAGCCGGAATGGTATTTCAGAATCCGGATAATCAGATTATCGCTACCGTTGTGGAAGAGGATGTAGGCTTTGGTCCTGAGAATCTTGGTATTCCAACAGAGGAGATTTGGGTAAGAGTAGAGGAAGCGCTTAAATCTGTTGGTATGTATGAATACAAAAATCACTCACCTAATAAGTTATCCGGCGGTCAGAAGCAAAGGGTTGCCATAGCAGGTATTATGGCCATGAAACCTCGTTGTATAGTTCTTGACGAACCGACTGCTATGCTGGATCCTAACGGTCGTAAGGAAGTACTAAAGACAGTGAAGAAGCTCAATAAACAGGAGAAGGTTACCATTATTTTGATTACCCACTACATGGATGAGGTCATTGATGCAGACCAGATTTTTGTTATGGACCACGGAAAGGTGGTAATGGAAGGAACTCCAAAAGAGATCTTTTCTCAGGTGGAGACTTTAAAGCAGTATCGCTTGGATGTGCCTCAGGTAACAGAACTGGCATATGAGTTGAAGAAGGAAGGGCTTCCTTTACCAGATGCTGTGTTATCCAAAAAAGAACTGGTAGAGGAATTGAAGAAACTGTAGTGTTAGGAAAGGGTAATACCGATGTCAATCAAATTAGAACACGTAAATTATGTGTATAGTCCTGGCACTGCCTACGAGAAAAAGGCGTTGTCAGATATTAATCTTAAGATAGAGGATGGTCAGTTTATTGGTCTAATAGGACATACCGGTTCTGGTAAATCCACTTTAATTCAACATTTTAATGGGTTAATGAAAGCGACGTCTGGGACGATTACGGTGAATGGGCAGAATATATATGATGAACAATATTCCATGAGGGAATTACGAAGTAAAGTAGGACTGGTGTTTCAATATCCGGAGCATCAGTTGTTTGAGACAACTGTTATGAAGGATGTTATGTTCGGACCCATCAACCTTGGTCTACCTGAAAATGAAGTTTTATCTAGAGCGAGGGAAGCGCTTGAGCAAGTAGGGATTGGACCAGACTTATATCAAGTGTCCCCATTTGAATTATCCGGTGGTCAGAAGAGAAGAGTGGCTATAGCCGGTGTGCTTGCTATGCATCCTGAGGTGCTGATTCTGGATGAGCCTACCGCAGGTCTTGATCCTATGGGAAGAGATGAGATTTTAGGTCAAATCAGCAAGCTTCACAGGGAGTGGAGAATTACTGTTATTCTGGTATCTCATAGTATGGAGGATGTCGCTCAGTATGTAGAACGTATTATTGTGATGAATAAAGGTGTTGTAGCCATGGATGGTAAACCAGTGGATGTGTTTGCCAGATATGTCGAATTGGAGCAAATGGGATTGGCAGCCCCTCAGGTTACCTATATTATGCACGAGTTAAAAGAAAGTGGTATTCCAGTGGATCCTAAGGCTACCACGATAGAGGAAGCTAAACGGGATATTCTTGCATGGGCCAGGTCCACAGGAAGACTGTAGTTTATAGAAAGATATGGAGTAACTATGATTAGAGATATTACATTTGGACAATATTATCCGGTGGAGTCGGTGATTCACCGCTTGGACCCAAGGGTCAAGCTACTAGGCACAATATTATATATTGTTTCCCTATTTCTGTTTGATTCCTTTGCAGGTTACGTAGTAGTTCTGGCATTTTTATCAACTATAATAATACTATCAAAGGTGCCATTTCGACATATTATCAAGGGCTTGAAAGCAGTAGTTTTCCTGGTTATGTTTACGGTACTTTTTAATGTATTTATGACCTCAGGTAATACGGTGTTAGTGCACTTCTGGAT
>JAEYPA010000156.1 GCA_023411225.1 Bacillota bacterium | reverse complement strand
GCGCATAATAACTTAAAATTATAGTGTTGCAAAGAACTTTTCATAAAACAAACAAATTAATCATTATGAAAAAAGATTATAATATGCTACAATATATGTATTAATTTGGTAATTAACTATTTGGAGTGATTCTATGAATTTAAAAACAATTAGATTCTTTGCAGCAGTATTCCTTGTATCAATACTCATTGTTACAATATGTGGATGTAATCATAATGTGGTTACACCATCATCAGAAGCAAATAAAACGTCAGATTCCAATACCTCACCTAAAATAACTGAAGCAAAAGCAAAAAATAATCGCTATAAGAAAGTTATCTTTTCAAGTAAGATACTAGATAAAGATTTAGGTGTAAATATTTATCTACCTATTGGGTATAGTGCCAAGAACAAATATCCTGTTCTTTATATTTTGCATGGATATACCGGGACTGAGGATTCTTGGTTTCCAGAACTTGAAATGGAACAAAAGGCAGATGCAATGATTCAAAAAAATGAGATTAATCCATTCATTATTGTTGCACCAATGATTGAAAATAGTTATGGAATAAATTCGCAGACAGATTCAGATTCCAATCATATCCTAGCTTCCTATTTCGAAACGGGTAATTATGAGGATTATATCTGCAATGAGATTATTCCCTATATAGATTCCACTTATCGCACAATTGCCTCAAAAGAAGGACGATATATTGGCGGAATGTCTATGGGGGGCTGGGCAGCAATCCATTTGGCTTTTTCTCATTTAGATATGTTTAGTAAAGTTGGTGGGCATAGCCCAGCCATCTTCTTAGATGGTAGTAACGACAATGTTATGGAATTTATCTATCCGACAGAAGAATTAAGAACGGAAAGAGATCCTCTTATAGAAGCTAAAAACAAAGATTTGTCAAGCTTAAAGATATACTTAGATTGTGGCGATACAGATAGTTATGGATTTTATGCGGGCTGTGAACAACTATATAACTTACTCAAGCCAAAAGGTGTGGATATACAGTATCATTTGAATAAGGGTGGGCATGATGGTGAGTATTGGGGATCCAATATTGAAAATTATCTTAAGTTTTATGCCGGAGAATAAGGCACACATATAAATTATATGGATTTCATCCAATCATGTAAAAGTATATGTGTGCCTAAGCAATATTTATTTAATTATTCCTCATTTGGTTCATCCCAGAGTATATGTATCAGTTAAGCTCTTTCCAATCTTATACACTTTATTGCCATATTGCGTATGTCGAATAGATTCTCTATCATTGTACCCCTGCGCTATTACCACTCCCGCATTTTTCCATCCAAAATTATTAATCAGTGCGTGGTAATGAGAAATAAGAGGCTCAACTTTTGATTCTTCCATATCATTACACGTTGCAAATAACATCATATACTTATCTTGACTTTGTAATATTGGATTCACGACATACAACCGATCAATCGCCGTTTTTATCTGTGCGCTAAAACCAAAGAAATAGAGTGGCGTAACTAAGACAACCATATCTGCCTTTAAAATAGTCTCCTTTATTTCATCCATCCCATCTTTCATAAAACAGTTATCTTTATGTGACCTACAATAATTACAACCTTGACATCCCTTAATATCTTTATGTGCTACGTCAATATGTATCACATCATTTCCACTCTCCCTTGCCCCTCTTATAAATTCTTCCGCAAGATAATTAGAGGTTCCTTCTTTATGTGGACTACCAGTAAGTACTAAAATTTGCATATAATTCACTCCTTTTAGTACACATTGTAATACTATGTTGCAGTTATAGCAAATTAATTATTATTTATTTCTTCCAATTGTCACAACTAATAAAAAGACACACTTTCTGTTATGCTATCATCGATGATATACATACTGAAAAGTGTGTCTGAAGGATTCATATTGTGATATTACTATTCTTCGTCTTCTTCTGGTTCATCCCAGTTGTGCCATACGTTCTGAACATCGTCGTCATCATCCAGAAGGTCAAGAGTTTTTCTAAAAAACTTTATATCCTTCTCGTCTGTTAAATCCACCCAAGTAGAAGGTATCATAGTAACTTCCGCCTGTGCCATAGGAATGTTTTCGTTCTCCAACTTCTCTCTGATTTCAGAGAACATATCCGGATCAGTTAGGATTTCGAAGCTATCCTCTTCCTCCGCGAAGTCTTCTGCACCAGCATCGAGAGCTATCATCATGAGATCATCGGCTTCCATTTTGCAGTCTTCTTTGGCCACGATAATCTGTCCTTTTCTCTCAAACATATAGGAAACGCAACCCGGAGTACCAACATTACCATTTCCTTTCGTAAATGCATTACGAACATTGGAAGCAGTTCGGTTCTTATTATCTGTAAGAGTTTCAACAATTACAGCTATACCGCTTGGTCCATATCCTTCGTAAGTTACTACTTCATAGTTAGCAGCATTTGCATCTCCAGCTGCTTTTTTGATACTACGATCAATGGTATCATTAGGCATATTATTAGATTTTGCCTTCGCTATAATATCTTTAAGTTTGCTGTTATTGTTAGGATCTGGCCCTCCCTCTTTTACAGCAACTGCTATTTCACGGCCAAGTCTAGTAAATATTTTCCCCTTAGTAGCATCATTCTTCTCTTTTTTATGTTTAATATTAGCAAATTTGGAATGTCCTGACATACTCATTCTCCTTTTTATGTTTATCTTAACGAATACACACTAAACGGTATATATTCTAACATTCTTTAAATATTCTGACAAGTGAAACTTATCTCTATTTCTTATTGTTCACAAGCTTAGTAATCTTATCCATGACATATTCTGTATCTTCTAAGGACTTTATGGCACACATGATGGTATCATCTCCTGCAATGCAGCCAATAATTCCATTGATATGAAGATGATCAAGTGCAGCTGCCACTGCCATTGCCATTCCGGCAACTGTTTTAATTACTACAATATTCATGGCCATATCCATAGAAACAAAACCATCCTTCAGCACTCTGACATATTTATCATACATACCGGATTCTTGATTTTGTAAGACAATGTACTTTTGTTTCCCCAAATTGGTAGACACCTTGGTCAATTTTAATTCTCTGATATCTCTTGAAATAGTGGCTTGAGTCACATTATATCCTGCGGCATTAAGTAAATCAGCCAATTCTTCCTGAGTTTCAATGTCATATTTATTGATCAATTCAATAATTTTTGACTGTCTTCCAACTTTCATGATTTGCATCCTCCTTTAAATATCTTGGTTTGAACCAGTTCAAAGAAGCTCGTATCGGTTGCTTTTACCAATGTGGTTACTTCTTTTGCGCGATTTATTTCAATTTTGTCACCGCTCTCCAAAGATGTCACGAGTCTGCCGTCAAAAATAGCATTTGCTTCATCCTTTACTGTTTCCTTGCTTTTTCCAAGTTCCAAGACAATTTTATCAGTAGGTGAAACCATAATACATCGATTATTTAATGTATGAGGACAAATAGCTGTTATCATCATTCCTTCTATACCAGGGACAACAATCGGTCCTCCTGTTGAAAGATTATAGCCAGTGGAGCCTGTGGCTGTAGAAACAACCATACCATCACAGATATAAGTATCTACTAAATAATCATTTACATATACCTTAATCATAATGATACGACATTGACCTCTTTTACTAATTACAATATCATTTAACGCATAGCCATTATAATAGTTCGGTATATTGCCTTTTATCATCATTCTCTTTTCCAAGTGATAATCGTCCTGAAACAGTCGGTTTAGGACTGGTATGATATTGTCCTTTTCCACCTCTGTTAAAAAACCCAAAGTACCAAGATTAACACCTAAAATTGGGATATTGAGATGTACCAGATCATTAGCGGCCTGAATCAATGTACCGTCCCCACCTAATACTATCACACAATCCGTGTCAGCATCAATGACAGATACATCTGTATAGGGATCATATTCATTAATATGATTTTCAGCCTCTTTTGCTATGATACAATGTTTCTTCTGGCCTTCCAGATATTCTTTTATCATTTTGGAAAAGACATAGTCCTTGTCCTTATCATTATTGGTGATTATACAAAACTTGTTCATCTGCCGCCCCCTAGTAGATTGTTTTTCTACAGCTCGCCATGAGCATGGTCTACAATTTCTTTAATCATTTCCTGTGTGTACATAATCTGCCTATTATCTTTTCCATTCTTTATATGGAGCAAATACTCTATATTGCCTTCAGGACCTTTAATTGGGGAATAAGCAAGTCTTAATACGGTAAAGTCCAAGCTGTCTACATACTCAATGATATTCTCCACAACTTGAATATGCACTTTTTTGTCTCGTACCACACCTTTTTTCCCTACCTGCTCTCGTCCAGCTTCAAACTGTGGTTTTATTAGACAGACCACTTCTCCGTCAGAAGATAAGACTCCCTTCACAGGCTCTAATACCTTTGTCAATGAGATAAATGCCACATCTATGGATGCAAATTCGATGACATCCTGTAAATGTTCAGGCAGAATATAACGAATATTGGTTTTTTCCATGGATACAACTCTTGGATCTTGTCGCAATTTCCAAGCTAGCTGATTGGTACCAACATCAATTGCATATACCTTCTTAGCCCCATTCTGAAGCATACAGTCTGTAAAACCACCGGTACTAGATCCAACATCCATACAGACCTTATCTTCGACAGTGACGTCAAATTCCTTAATGGCTTTTTCTAATTTGAGACCACCACGGCTTACATAGGGAAGTATGTGACCTTTTACTACAATCTCTACCTTATCATCAAAAGATGTTCCCGCTTTGTCTTCTCTTAATCCATCTACAAATACGCTGCCAGACATAATAATAGCTTTTGCTTTTTCTCTCGACTCAGCTAGTCCTCTTTCTACTAACAGCACATCCAACCTCTGTTTCATTTCATCATCCTCGTTGCTATTTATTGTAAGCTTCCATTATTCTTTCAAGAACAGCCTCCTTGGTTAAGCCTAACTTCTCTTTTAGCTGACTGATATCACCATGCTCAATAAAAGTATTCGGAAGCGTTAAAGGCAAAAACTTAATTGAACTATATTGTTTCTCGGTTAGATAAGATGCCACCGTCTGACTAAAGCTACCTGAATAGACATTTTCCTCAAGGGTTACTAACATAGAATGATTCATCATGAAAGAATCCAACAGTTCCCAATCAAATGGTTTAATAAACCGTACATTGACAACACTAGCCTCTCTTCCTAATCCATGAAGCTCCTTATGAATTTGCTCTGCCACCTCTACCATGCTTCCTATTGCCAGAATAAGAATTTCCTTTTCCTGACTAAGAATTTCAGCTTTGCCGTAACAAATTCGACTGGATTCATTATGATAACAAAGGCTAACTTTTCCACGAGGATAACGTATTGCAATTGGTGCATCAAAGTCATTACAGAAAGATAACATCTCCTGAAATTCTTTTTTATTTTTGGGAGCAAGAATTGTCATATTAGGGATGGATTGTAAATAGGAAAGATCAAAGATTCCTTGATGCGTCTCCCCATCATTTCCCACAATACCCGCTCTATCAATGGCGAAAACTACCGGGTAATTACCTAAACAGACATCATGGATCATCTGATCATATGCTCGTTGTAGAAAAGTGGAATAAACAGCTACAAATGGTTTCATACCACCTGCAGCCAGGCCAGCTGCAAAGGTTACTGCATGCTCTTCCGCAATTCCTACATCAAAAAATCTGGTAGGATATTGCTTTTTAAACTCTGTAAGTCCCGTTCCGTTAGGCATTGCTGCTGTAATTGCAACTAATTTATCGTTTTCATCTGCAAGCTCACATAAGGTATCAGAGAACACGTTGGTATAGGTTTCATCCATAGAAGGCTGTAACACCTTACCTGAAGTAATATCAAACGGTTCTACACCATGAAATTTGGATGGATTATTCTCTGCCAGCGAATAACCCTTTCCTTTTTTCGTGATCACATGTATGATTACTGCTTCCTTCATCTTCTTAGCACTGTTGATTGCTTGCATAAGACTACCAATATTATGACCATCAACTGGACCCAAATAAGTAATTCCTATGTCTTCAAATAACATACCGGGAATAAATAAGCGCTTAATGGAATCCTTAGAACGTCTTACTTTATCTACAATGGCATCGCCTACTTTAGGAATACTCCTTAAAACAGTCTCTATCTCATCCTTCACACCAATATAAGCTTGATTGGTTCTAATCTTTCCAAGATAGTTGGACATACCGCCAACATTTTCGGAAATAGACATATTATTATCATTTAGGATTATAATCATATTAGATTTTAATCTGGCAGCATTATTTAAGGCTTCAAATGCCATCCCGCCAGTTAAAGCACCATCTCCAATCACCGCAACTACAGTGTTGTTCTCCTTTTGTAAATCTCTTGCTTTTGCTAAACCAAGGGCAACAGAAATAGAAGTAGAACTATGTCCTGTATCAAAACTGTCACAATCACTTTCACTGGTTTTGGGGAATCCACTCATCCCCTCATATTTACGTAGCGTGGCAAAATCATCTTTTCTTCCAGTGAGAAGTTTATGAATATAAGCCTGGTGTCCAACGTCCCAAACAATATGGTCCTTTGGCAAATCTAAAGAAAGATGAAGAGCCATAGTAAGCTCCACCACCCCCAGATTAGAAGAAAGATGTCCTCCTGTCTTGCTAATGTTTTTCACTAAAAACCTTCGTATTTCCTTGGCTAACTGTTTGTAATCTTCAGGTGCGATACTTTTTATATCATTTGCCTGATTGATCTGTTCTAATAACTTCGGCAAAATGCCACCTTCTCTTTCTTATTACTTCTAAATTAATTTTTTCTATGCACCAAAGCTTCTAATAACTGATAGAGAAATGAGGAATCAGAAGCATATTTATCTAAAATTGTAAGCCCTTGATTCGTATACTCTTCTACCTTTAACCTTGCACCTTCTATCCCTAATAAGGTTACGTAAGTAGTTTTGTTATTCTTTTCATCACTATGAATCGGTTTTCCAAGCTCTTTTGTGGTACTGGTAACATCTAAGATATCATCCTGAATCTGAAATGCCATTCCGATACAAGATGCTACCTTATTCATATCCTGTTGCGCCTCTTCATCGGCCCCGGCTAGTATAGCACCTGCTAAAATAGAAGCTTCTATTAATGCACTGGTTTTCAACTCATAGATAAAATCAAGTCGCTCTTTTTCAATAGTATGATCAGAGGATAAAACATCCACTACCTGACCACCTATCATGCCAAAGATTCCTGCCTTACTTGCTATGGTATTAAGGGCTTTTACCCCTCTAATCAGATTCTCGCCGGTTAATCTCATAAGTCCGGCTGACATAGTCTCAAATGCATAATTAAGTAGAGCATCTCCTGCTAAAATTCCCATAGAATGACCATATACTACATGAGTTGTCTTTCTTCCTCGACGATAATCATCATTATCCATAGCCGGTAAGTCATCATGAACCAAGGAATAGGTATGAATCATCTCCATAGCTGCCATAAAAGGAACAATTCTTTCATCATCCCTTCCACCAAACAAATGATAGGTTTCCAACATAAGCATCGGACGTAGTCGCTTTCCACCTGCCACTAGACTATAACTCATAGCTTCCATTATCAGCTTTTGATAGCCTTGCGGGTTTGGAATAGATTTTTCAATAATTGAATCAATATATTCTTTCTTATTTGTTAATTGTACTGTAAACTCCATATGATCCCCATTTCAAGAACTATTGTGGTTCTTCCTTATTATTGACTTCTCCATTTAGAAGCATTAATTTTTTTTCAACTGTATCAATAGAATCATTACAATCCTTTAAGACCTTCATTCCTTCGTTGTACAAAGCAAAAGAATCTTCTAAGCTGATGTCCTCCTGCTCCATCTTACCAACAATCTCCTCTAACTTTTGAAATGATTCTTCTAAAGAAAGATTTTTCTCAGCCATTAGCTTCTCCTCCTTTTTTCTACTTCGGTAACCTGTGCAGTAATATCTCCATCCATTACCTTTATGGTAACCAAATCATCAAGACTTACTTGTTCTGCCTTTATAAGAACATGACCTTTAGGGTCGCTTACATAAGCAAATCCTTTGTTTAATTTATAAATGGGAGAAAGTCCATTCATTTTCTCCATATAAAGCGCCAACTTATGCCGGCTATCTTTTATGCGGTTATTCAAAGTTGTTTGGAGTTTATCCTCCATATCCATCAGATATTGTCGTTTTTGTAAAATCTGATTTCCTGGATGGTTAAATTCCAGTTTCAGTTGATAACGCTCCAGCTTACCCTTATACTGAGTAAGCTTACGCATACAACCTCTATTTAAAGCCAAATTATACTCTTTCAACTTGGTAAAAACCTCAGCAATGTTACATACTGCAAGTTCTGCAGCAGCAGAAGGCGTCGGAGCTCTAAGGTCTGCCACATAGTCGGCTATTGTAGTATCTGTCTCATGTCCCACGGCAGAGATAATTGGTGTCCTACAGTCATAGATAGCTCTGGCAACTGCCTCGTCATTAAAGCCCCACAAATCTTCTATAGAGCCTCCACCACGACCTACAATAATCACATCTACGCCAAGTTCATCAAGCATTTTAATTCCATTTATTATTGAGGCTGGGGCTGCATCCCCCTGAACAATGGCTGGATATAATATCAACTGTGCATAAGGGTTTCTTCTTGTACTTATGTTTATAATATCCTGAATTGCAGCTCCTGTGCTAGCTGTTACAATACCGATTCGATGGGAAAGAAATGGAATCGGTTTCTTATGACTTTGGTCAAAAAGCCCCTCCGAAAGTAATTGCTTCTTAAGCCGCTCAAACTGCTCATATAACTGACCGGTACCGTCCAAAAAGATTTCTTTTGCATACATCTGGTACTTGCCATCCCGTTCGTAAACACTTATACCTCCATGAACTATTACGCTTTGTCCCTCTTTCATCTGAAATCCCAAACCACTTCTATTGCCTGCAAACATTACACAGGCCATCTGGCTTTTAGAATCCTTCAGGGTGAAATAGATATGACCTGAAGTGTGATACTTACAGTTGGACACCTCACCCTTCATAAAAATATCAGTAAGGGCATAGTCTTTTGCAAAAAGGTTCTTAATATACGCATTAATCTGCCATACTGAATAAGCCTTTTCCATTGTCCTCTCCTCTTAACTTTACTTAAATATTGGCAATCTTAGCTAAGACACCGTTAATGAAGCTGAAGGATTGATCTTCCCCAAACTTCTTTGCCAGCTCAACGGCTTCATTAATTGCTACTCCGGTAGGAATATCTTCATCAAATTTGATCTCATAAGTTGCAAGTCTTAAAATTGTTAAGTCAATCTTGCCCATACGATTTAGTTTCCAACCTGAAGATGTCTCTTCAATAATCTGATCAATAGCATCCATGTGCCCAATAATCTTATTGAATTTCTCCTTGAGATATAGCGTTTCTTTGTCATCAGGTTCTTTTACAAAGACAGTAGTTTCTCCGTCTTCTGCCATGTTATCCAATCCATCTATTGGTATACGAAGACACTCAAAATACAGGGTCACCTGATCCTCTAACTCTGTCTTATTATGGAATTCCTTACGGAACAACATACGGAATAAATGTTCTCTTAATTCACTTCTTGTCATATCGGTTTCTTTGCCTCCACAGGGACTAATTCACGAATAAACAACCCTTAAATAATAAATATTCAAGGGTTGTAATATATTATACACTATAAATTTACTATTAGAAAGTGTCAAGTTATTTCTTTAGTTATTCTTTGCTAAGGTTACACTTGCTATTCGTATATTTACCTCGTCTACTACAAGCCCGGTCATATTCTCAATAGCACTTTTAACCTTTTCTTGTACAGAGGAAGAAACATCTGGTACACTATATCCGTAATCCAATATTAAACTCATATCAACTGTAACAGTGTTGTTAACCACTTGAACCTTAATCCCTTTACTTAGGTTCTTCTTGCCTAGTTTACTGACAATCTCATTGGTTACGTTACCTGCTAAGGCAGCAACACCTTTTACATCAGTAGCAGCTAGTCCCGCTATGATTGCCACTACATCATCGGCAATCTGAACTTCACCAATTCCTTTAGAATCGTATATTTTTACATTTTCTTTATTCTCTAGTTTATTACTCACAAGCAAAACCTCCTACGTTTCTATATTAAAAGCTAAAAATGCAAGGCTTTTCGAATCTAGGTCTATTATAACAAATATGGTTTCGATTTACAAACAAATAATTTCATAGATTACCCGCCATTTGCAAGTAATCTATGAAATATCGTATTTATATGTAGTATACCCAGATACTACCTTACTATGCACTCCCACTATTTAGCAGGTTCTTTTTCAGTCTCACCATTCTTATCCGTGGACTTCTTCTGATTTGTATCTTTTGTTCCATCGCTCTTAGTATCGTCCTTCTTAGTTTCATTTACAGATGCATCCTCAGCGGTTTTGTCCTCACTGGCTTTTACATTTACAGGACTTATTACGATATTTTTAGCTGAAATACCTGTCTTTCTTTTTACAACATCTTCAATCTGTGCCATCTGCTGCTCCGTCAACTTGTTAGCGTTTACTACAACCTCCACAGAACCATCTGTAATAGTAACTAACGTATCTGGGAAGCCTTTTGCCTCTAACAAAGTCTCAGTGGCATTTTCTTTATCCTTAATAGCAGTAAGTTCTATCATTGCATCTATTGCCTTCTGTTTCTGCTTATCATTAACATTTTTATTATCTATGATTTCCTGTAGAGATGACTCATTAGCAGCTCTTACTTGCTCTCTCTGAAGCTTGTTAGAGATAAAGAAATCGGCATTGATTGTGTTGTTTGCAAGTACTGCATCACCTGCTTTATTGTCCGCGTCAGCTTTAGAAGCATCTGTGTCTGAATCCTTACTGGTATTCACTACATCATTCGTATCCGATACTACTGAAGCAGGATCTCCGGTAATATCCAGATCACCATCTGCCTGTTGCCCTACAGCACTAGGAGAGGCAGCTGCGTCCATAGTCCCCTTATCTCCTACTTTATCCCTTGTAAAATTCAGATAACCCGCAACAATAATCATAATAGCCAAAGCCGCGATTATCACTTGATTTTTTTTGAATATATTTTTCATGTACAGCCTCCTATTGATTAATTCATTCTCATTACTTTAATTTTATGAGCTGGTACATTAAATAAGACCATTATGGCGTCTACTATTTCGCTCTTTACTCTGTCGCTATCTCCACCTTGTGCAATTACCACTACCCCTTCTATCTCAGGCTCTATTTGCTTTACAATATATGGAGCATTTTCTCCTTGATTGGCTTGGGATAATACCGTCTCCTCTTGACTGCTATCACTGGTGCTGCTCCTGTTTCCTCCTGCACTGTCCTGCTCAGTTGTTGTCTGACTGTCAGAAGTCTGATCTTTTAAAGGAACCAATTCTTTCGAAGACTTAACGGTAATCATCACCTCCACCTTACCTATATTCTTCACCTGCATAAGTATCTGCTTTAATCTATTCTCTTGAGTACAAACATATTCCTCAGTAGAAGAATATTTTTCAGTATTTGACGTCTTTTCATTTGAAATGGCCGGACTAGAGGTTTTGTCTTTATCTGAAGAAAACAGACCAGGAACAGATAATAGAAGGATTGCCAATCCACATCCTAGGATGATTAGAAGCTTTGGCAGCCCAAATTCTTTTAAAATCTTCTTAAAATCTATTTTTTTCATCTCAATCCTCCTTATTCTTTTATGGTGACAGAGATTTGCTCCATAGGGACACCATATAAAGATACCAACTCTTGCTTAATACTAAGTTCCAAAACAGTGTCGTATTCATCTATACTCTTATTGTCGCTGTCATCCTGTTTCTTATACTGGTTCGTGTTCTTATTTATCGTAACCTTATCAATAGTGACTTTATCCACTGGAGCAATAGAAGGACTTCCTTCCTGAGTTTTCTCTTTTGTTTTCGATGCTACCAGATTAATTGCTATAATCTGCCCACAAGTCTCACTTTCTGTGTCTTCATCTAGTGTAAGATCTAGTTTGTCTATGGTAAGACCATAATTGCTCATATGTATCTGAATCTGATTTTTAATCGTCTCTTTATAACTAGCCACTATCTGAGTCTGATACTTTTTCTCAGCCCCAACAATTTGAGCACTAATATCCTTAGCATTGTTTTGATATGCATTATAATCATAGTAATAATCAACCTTATCTAAGGAATTGCTCCAGGTTAAAACAGGTTTAATTACAATTAGAATCACGATAAGACCAACAAAAATGTGTATATACTTCCTAAAACTACTTTTTCCTAATAGATTGGAAAAAACCGTAACAAGAAGAAGAAAGAAAATAAGATTTTTTACAGCACTATAGATTTCTCCCATAAGTCACCTCATATTCCGACATTAGTAGATGCCGCTATAATGGCAATGGATAGGACAAATAACAGTAAGCAGATAAACACTACGGTGAGTAATAGTTTAGAGGCATTAGCTGCTGCACTGATGCAACCTACCATTCTTTTATCTGAAACAGGCTGTACCAGGGCAGCTCCTAACTTATATACAAATACAAAGCAGGCCAATTTTACAAGTGGGACCAGGCAAAGAATCAAAATTACAATTAAGCCTGCCACTCCAATGGAATTCTTCACGATTACACTGGCACCAAGTAAAGTCTCTGTCACAGAATTTATAGCATTACCAACACCCGGAATGGCACTGGTACTTCGAATGATGGCAGATTTTTTCACATGCTCTGCCATAGGAATTATTAAGCCTTGTATGGCATTAAATCCTATCACAAAGGCCAATAGAGTTTTTAGAATCCATTGTACAACCATTTCAATTAATTCTGTCATCTTGGAAAGCAAATCTTCCTTAGTCAAATGATTGGCCAAGGTTATGACAAAATATATATTAATCAGCGGAAGAACAACATTGAGAAGGATAAAGTTAATGCCAGTAAAGATCGCTAATGTAGACTCATAGTAGAATAAGGAGGTCTTGGCTCCGGAGCTGACTGCTATACTAAGAAGGAATGTGGGCATCAATACCTTCATAAAATCAAATAGATTCTGAAGCACAGTTCTTGCGATTTCAGTAGCAAGAAAAAACGAACTAGTAAGAAGAGCAAATAACATTAGGTAAGTCACATAAAATGCTGTTTCTGAAACCTGGTTACTTTGAAACACATTAGCAAAATTGGTAAAAATGGCTGCCAAAACAGCAATCATTATCAACTGAATAAGAAGTGTCTTATTATTTGCCAGTTCTCCAAACACTTCATTTAACATCTTACCCACCAATGCTGAAATAGAAAAATCCTCCTGTCCGGTTGATATTCCTTCCACATATCCGCGAAAATCAACCTCCTTAGGCTTGTTCATTAATTCGTCAATTACCTTTTGAACATCCTCATATTCAACGCCCTCCAAAACTTTGTTCACCCCGTCCTCATCCTTATGTTTTACTGAATCACTGGATTGAGTAGGAGCAGCCAGAACAGGTACTTTGTGAAGGAACAGCATCGATACACTTAAGAATAAAAACAATAACTTTAACTTCATATAAGCACCTGCCTAAGCTAAGAAATCATTAATCAAATTCATTAACGCCAGTAGTATTGGCATACTAATTGCCAGTATTGTCAGCTTACCTACCAGTTCTATCTGATTGGCTATGGCTCCATGTCCCGCATCCTTACATAAAGCGGAAGCAAATTCGGCAATATAGGTGATACCTACTATTTTTAATAGAATACCGAGATAAGTCGGGTTAATACTGATAAAGCTTTGTATTTTGTTAATTCCTTCTATTATGGATGACAATTTGCTTGTCCCAATGAAAAGAATTATGATACAGGCTGCTACACTGATATAGGTAGCAAATTCGGAGCGTGTACTTTTAAACTGTGTTGCTAAAACAATCGCCACAATTCCTATAATAGCTACCTGTAGCATACGCACCTCCTAAAGATTAAACAGATTCTTTATTGTCTCAAACAGTTGGGATATGTAAGGTATAATCCAAAGCAAAACCAGTAATAAGCCTGCCAGACTGGTTAGAAATGCCTGTTCCTCCCTGCCAGAATGCTTAAGCACCTGGTTGATGACGGAAACTAGAATTCCTACCGCTGCTATCTTAAAAATTAGTGTTATCTCCATTGTTACCCTCCTTACATATATGCTAAATCAATACCACGGTAAGAAATAATCCAGACAAAATTCCAAGCATATTATAAAGCCTTGTTTTTTCCTTCATGGTAGCAATAGAGTCAGTGAGCTCATGATCCAACTGCTCAATATAAAAATCTATGGTTTTTAACTGCATTTCTTTATCTAAGTAGCCAAGATTCTCTCCTAGATGATTTAACTGATCAAGATCCTGTTGGTTCATATAGGTATGAACCAGATACTGCTTTATTCCCTTGTCCCATATATTAGTAAAGCTTAATCCGGCAGAAGTTAGTAGTTCCTGTTCAACTCCGGAAAAAAACTCTTTAAAATTATCTACGTTTCTTCTCGATAGTGCTCCTATCGCTTCTGGTAAGGTAGTATTTCCATATTTAATATCTCCTCTTAAGAGGGTAATATCTCTTTTGATCGCTCTTAAATCCGCAACTCTTCCCCTCACCAAAGAACTATAGTATAACCCTATGGAGGTACAAGAAAGTATCACAAGTATTGCACCAAATAGTTTCATTATACAGCCACCTCCTAATCTTGCCGATACAGCAAAGTACCTCTCTCATCATATATTTCCTGCAGGTTGCCTACGCGTCCTTTATTGTTTAATATTATGTATCGTTCAAAAATCTTCTCCCTTACCATTTTCCCAAGGATAGGTTTGTTCTTAATATCATCTATGGAACTTCCGTGAACAGTTGCAATTAGCTTACAGCCACAATTCATCACATATTCAATGGCTTCAATATCATCTCTAGAGCCAACTTCATCCACTGCAATAATGCTTGGAGACATACTTCTTATTAACATCATCATTCCTTCTACCTTCGGACAACAGTCTAGTATATCGGTACGAATCCCTAACTCATTTTGTGGAATTCCCATATAGCAGGCACCAATCTCAGACCTCTCGTCTACTACACCCACATTAAGTCCTGGCATAGAGCTAACTCCATTCGATAACTGGCGGATGACATCTCTTAATAAGGTCGTCTTTCCGCACCTAGGGGGAGAAATAATTAACGTATGATAAATAGTATTATCATTAATTATGTATGGCATCACCTTATCTCCACATCCCTTTATCTGATGTGATAGTCGAATATTTATAAAAGAGATATGCTTAATATTCTTGATTCGCTCTGCCTCAATGATTGTTTTTCCTGCAATTCCCACTCGATGTCCTCCCTGTATCGTAATGAACCCTTGACGTATCTCGTCTTCAAACGCATACAAGGAATAATTGCTTATATACTCCATCGTTTCTCTCACCTCATTTAAAGACACAATGTAAGCATTATTTTTATCAGAGGTAATTCTATGGTCCTTTGAAATAAAATACTCTTTGTTGCTATAGATTAGCATTAGGGGGCTGTTTACCCTTAACCTTATTTCTTGAAGCAATTCAAAATCTATAACAAGATCAGAAATTACTTTTCGTAGATTGATTGAAAATATTTTTAATATTTCCTCACGTTTGTCCAAGAATCATTCACCCCTTGCTACTTGCTAAAATCTTATTTCAATATATGAAGGTTTCCCTGAATTATTCCTGAAAGTCAGTTTTATCTGGAAAGAAGATAAGTCTTGAAATTACTTATTAAAAAAGCTACAATAATACAAATTATATGCTAGGAGGAACACTATGACATACGGATTAATTGGAGCAAAATTAGGATACAGCTATTCTAAAATCATTCATGAACAGCTGGCAGACTATACCTATGATTTGATTCCTCTGAATCAGAAAGAATTTGAAGACTTTATGGAAAAGCGACAATTTAATGCCATTAATGTGACCATTCCCTATAAAAAGGCAGTATTACCGTATCTAGATTTCATATCGCCAGAGGCTAAGTCTATGGGAGCAGTAAATGCTGTTGTGAATAAGGATGGAAAGCTTTATGGGTATAATACGGATTATGACGGTTTTCGATATGCCCTCTTACACAACCACATTGACGTTAAAAATCAGAAGGTGATGGTATTAGGCTATGGAGGAGCAAGTCTTGCTGTCTTAAAGGTCTTAGAGGATTTAGGAGCCGGTGAAATCATCATAGTAAATCGAACTGTGAGAGATCAGGCAATTTCCTACGAAGAAGCAAAAGAAAAACATAGCGATGCCGCTGTACTTATCAATACGACTTCTGTTGGCACTTCTCCTGATGTGGATAAAGCACCAATTGATTTAAATGAATTCCACTGTCTGATGGCTGTGATAGATATTATTTATAATCCTTCCGAAACAAAACTGTTATCTCAAGCAAAGTGTATGGGAATTCAGACGGTAAATGGTTTAGATATGCTTGTGGCACAGGCCAAATATGCAGTAGAACACTTTTTAAACATCGCAATACCAGAAGAGCGGATTGAAGTTGTTAAAAAAGGACTGGATTTAGATTAATCAGTGAAGAATACGTAAACAACAAAATAGGCATAACCAAACTATATTGCATTGGTTATGCCTTATATACAATCGTATTAAATTCTATTACTTATTAAACTCTCTTTAAATATTCGCCAGTACGAGTATCAATCTGAATCTTATCACCTTGCTCAACAAATAATGGAACATATACTGTGGCACCAGTCTCAACAACAGCTGGTTTAGTTGCGCCTGTAGCAGTATCTCCTTTAAATCCTGGCTCAGTATCTGTAATTTCAAGTTCAGCAAACATAGGAGGTTCAATAGCAAACACTTCACCATTATGGGAAAGCATTTTTACCATGTCATTTTCTTTTACAAATTTTAAAGAATCACCAATTGCATCTTCACTTAAAGCGAACTGATCAAATGTCTCAACATCCATAAAATGATATAACTCGCCATCACTATATAAATACTGTTTATCACTCTTATCAATATGAGCCTGTGGGCACTTTTCAGTTGGTCTGAAAGTTCTTTCCACAACGCCACCATTCTTAATATCTCTTAATTTTGTTCTAACGAACGCAGCACCTTTTCCAGGTTTAACATGCTGAAATTCAACTACTTGATATACACTATTATCTAATTCTATTGTTAAACCATTTCTAAAATCGCCTGCTGATACCATACAAAAAATTCCTCCTTAAATATTTCACTTAAAATAGTTTATAATACTCCGTACAAATTTTCAACAACTATTTTTTGTCCATACAAATTTTTCATCACTTTTTGATAAAAAATCAGTACATAACTAGAATTACCAATTTGTTCGATAGTAACTACAAATCTTCTCCACAATCTGGTCTTCTGAAACTTCATTTACATCTATTCTAACATCAGCTGCTACTGTATATTGTTCCCTACGTTGGGCTAATAAAGCCTCTACTTTTGCTTCCACATTATCCCCTTTCAGTAAAGGTCTGGTGGTATCATCTTTGAGGCGATTAAGAACAGTTGTTTTATTTACATCCAACCAAACTACAAGGCCAATTTTTTTAATTAATAAAGAATTTTCTGTTTTTAAAGGAAGCCCTCCACCAGTTGATATAATCAATGGTTGTTTTTCCAATTGTAGCTTCTTAAGTAATTTTGTCTCCATTTGACGAAATTCAGTCTCACCAAATCTCTCAAATATAGTAGCAATGGAAAGTCTTTGCTCCTCTTCAATCAGCTTGTCCGTGTCTACCATGGGAATCTGTAATTTATCCGACAACTTTGCTCCTATTGTAGATTTACCACTACCCATAAATCCTATTAATATAAGATGCTGTTTCTCCATAGATTACCTCTAACTATTCTGTTTCTTCATTTTCCTTCTGTAAAAATACAGTACAACCTTTTCCAAATATCGTTTTAACACAATCTGAATTTCTTCTTTTTTATCGATAGGCTCAACCAATATATTGTGCATACCAGCTCTACTAGCTCCATATACATCCGTAAATAATTGATCCCCTATAAACATAGTATTGGATAAATCTGTTCCCATAAGCTCCATAGCTTTAAGATAATTCTTCCTGCTTGGCTTGTGGGCATTATAGATATACTGCACTTGTATATCCTTATTAAATCGTTCTACACGTTCAACTTGATTATTGGAGATAAGGCATAACTGAAATCCTATTTTTTTCAATCGTTGAAATAAAGCAATCGCTTCCTTCGTAGCATCCTCTCCGTGCTTAACTAATGTATTATCAATGTCAAACAAAAGACCACGAAAGCCTTTGTTATATAACTCTTGATAATTTATGGAATAAGTGGATTTGGCGCATTGTTCTGGATAAAACCTCTGAAACATATCTAAACTCCTTTAAAACAACTTGGGTTAATAATAAATAGCAAACGCAATTGCTATAATACCTAATATTATTCTATAATAGCCAAATACCTTGAAATCATGTTTTTTAATATAATCCATTAAGAATTTTATAACCCCAATAGAAACTAAAAATGCAGTAATCATCGCAACTACAAGAATCAGAAATTCTGTTCCAGTAAAATTTAAGCCATATTTAACAAGCTTTAACAGACTGGCACCAAACATGATTGGAATAGCCAGGTAGAAGGTAAATTCAGCTGCGACAGTTCTAGATACACCAATTAACAAAGCTCCCACAATTGTTGCACCAGAACGTGAAGTTCCAGGAATTAAAGCAAGAATCTGGAATACACCGATTAAAATAGCTGCTGTATACGTAATATCTTGTAAAGAAGTCATCTTTGCCTGTCTCTTTTTATTTCTCTCTTCAACTATGATAAATAACACACCATAGAGAATTAAGGTAATGGCCACTACCTCAAAACGGTATAAATGCTCATCCATCCAATCATCTAAAAACACACCAATAATAGCTGCAGGTACAGAGGCTACTGCAATGTGAAACCATAGTTGCATAGTGTCCCATTTAATAAAAGACGTTGTTTCACCCCTAAGATTTCTTGTTCTCCTCTGAAATGGCCAAATCTTGCTCCAAAACAGCACAACAACAGCCATAATAGCACCCAGTTGAATTACTACACGAAACATCTCCATAAACCTGTCTACATTAGGGATAGCCGATGACTTATTATAATTTACAAACTTCTCCAGAAGTATCATATGACCAGTACTGCTGATTGGAAGCCATTCTGTGACACCCTCCACAAAACCATATAGCAATGTTACAAACAATTCATATAATGACATACTTACACTCCTTTAATTTACTAAAGCTTATTCTATCTAAAAGTTGTCTATTATTCAAGTAGGATTTGTGATATTATTTTGACACATGTATATATTTATGCTATATTTTTAGAGTAATTGAATTTTTTAAGAAAGAGGTTATAACGATGAATATGCCAGATGAAAAAAGGGATTACGGAGTATCCGACATGGATCGGATATATTTCGAGTCCAACGGTAAGAGCTTTCGGCAAAATCCAGGGAACAGAAGAAGTTCATCCTCATACGACGTGCGTAGCGGAAGAAATAAGTGTAGGAAGAAATCAGGTCCACTTGGAGTTGTCTTTTCATTAGGCAACATCCTATTTTTCCCTCTCATGTTCGTTTATTTGGAGCTTATTTTCCATATCAGTATGAAGTTACAAATGAAGTATCTTCCTATTTTCGTGTTTTTTGCTATCTCCTTTGGTTTTATTATTTCCATTTTTACATTACTGTTTAATAAGACCATTAATAAGGTTATTACGTACTTATTTACAATATTAGGTTGCTTACTATTTTGTATTGAAATGGTTTGTAAAACCGTATTGTCTAGCTATTATCAGCTTCTAAGCTCAGCTGATACAGCTGCAAATAACAGATTGACTGATTATTGGGAAGCAATTCTTGGTGGTATAGGGCAAAAGTTTTTCAGTATTGTTCTATTACTTCTACCAATTGTCTTTATCTTTACAATTGGTCGTATGTACTTTAGTTTTAAAAGAAAGTCTCTACCACTATTTGGTACTGTACTGGTATTTGGAATCTTCTTTCACCTGTTTGGACTGTTAAGCTTAAGATTCCCATGGTCAGGAGACTTTGTTCCTTCTAAACTATACGCAAGTGACTCTAACGTTGAAGATCAAGTCGAACAGCTTGGTATCATTACTATGTTGCGGTTAGATGTTAAACATACAGTATTTGGTGGCGGCTCCAATGTTGATTTGGATGATAGTGATTTTAGCAACTTGGATGTTTTAAATCCTGATGGTTCTCCAAAAGCCACAAAATCTCCAACTTCCAGTAAGGATCCATCTGCCAGCACAAATCCAAATGCCACAGTAGAACCAACTGCTACTCCGATTGATACCTCACCAAATGTGATGGACATTGATTTTGATAAACTAATTTCTAAATCAAAGAACAAGAATATTGAGTGGCTTAATAAGTATTATAGCAACTGCACTCCTACGAATAAAAACGAGTATACCGGTATGTTTAAAGGTTACAATGTAATCTTTGTAACCATGGAAGGATTTTCTAAATACTTAATTGATAAGGACCGTACTCCTACGCTTTATAAAATGGCCAATGAAGGTTTTGTATTTAATAATTATTATACACCTCTACATTTCACCAGTACTTCCGGTGGTGAATGGCAAAACTTAACTGGATTATATCCTAAGAACGGTAACCCTATCAGCATGAAGGAATCTGGTATTCAAGGTACAAATCTTTATTTCACCTTGGCACACCAGTTAAATCGTATTGGATATACCTCTCTTGGTTACCACAATAACAACGAGATGTACGGTCGTAAAAAGTCCCATCCAAATCTAGGTTATGACTGGCATCAGGGTGGTATGGGCTTTGAGCTAGAGAAAACAGCAAGTGGTAATAACGTATGGCCTCAATCTGACAAATATATGATTGATACTACAGTAGATGATTACATCAAAAGCAACAAGCCATTTAATATTTACTATTTAACAGTAAGCGGTCATATGCCTTATAACTTCGGTGGTGATCAAATGGCTGTTAAGAATAAGGACATTGTAGCTAACCTTCCTTATTCAGATACGACAAAAGCCTATATTGCAGCCAATATGGAAGTGGAATATGCAATGAAATCTCTACTGGACAAATTAGAAGCCGCTGGTATCGCAGATAAAACTTTAATAGTGATGTCTGCTGACCATATTCCTTACTTTGATGTAGCTTCCCTTGAAGAGATTTCGGGTAAAACCTTTGGAGGTTCTGCACTTAAGAATCTAAACGAATCTGATATAGACTTTGATGTTTATAAGAATTCCTTGATTATGTGGTCTGGAAGCATGAAAGAGCCTATCCCAGTGGATAAGATTTGTTCTCAGGTAGATATTCTTCCAACCGTATCTAATCTATTAGGCTTAGAATATGACTCAAGGCTATTAGCTGGTTCAGATATCTTTAGTGATTCATCTCCGTTAGTCATCTTTTCTTCCTCCTGCTGGAAGACAGACAAAGGATTTTATAACCGATATACAGGAGAATTTACTCCTGCTAAAGACGTTAAAATGTCTAAAAGTGAGACAGAAGAATATGTAGCTGCAATGAAAAAGATTGTACAATATAAGCTTCAGTCCTCTGCACTTATTGTTGAGGAAGACTATTACGAAACTGTCTTTCCAGGTAAGAAATAACAGAACAACAAAATGAGTATAAAAAGGAAGTATTGCAAATCCTGCAATACTTCCTTTATTTTTGCTTTCTAATGGTTCGATAATAGATGTCCCGGTACCTTTTTGGCGTTAATCCTGTCTCTTTTAAAAATGCCTGAATAAAATAACTTTGAGAGGAAAATGCCAGATAATTTGCAATATCTACAATTTTATACTCTGTATGCTGTAAGAGATTCTGTGCCTCCTCAACTTTCTTTTGACGTATATATTCACTTACAGAACTCTTTATTTCCTGTTTAAACAGCTTTGACAAGTAGCTTTCAGACAGTTTTGTATACTCTGCTAACTCTTTTAGGGTAATTCTCTTATGTAAATGATTGTAGATATAGTCGATGCATTGAGATATCGATTTTGATATAATTGCCTGTTTATACATTATCTTCATCTTCTCAGTATAATCCAACACCATAACATGGTGAAGGTCTATCACCTCCTCTATTGTCTTACACTGATCCATTTTTGTAATAAAAAAGTCGCTTAATCGATAGGCACGTTCCAACTCCATTCCACCTTCTACGCAGAATCTAGTAATCATAGCAGCTGTAATAATAAAATGATATTTTATGTTGTTTAATGGGTTTTTGGACAGAACACCCATCTCAACCGAACTGGCAAAAGCATTCTTTTCACAATTTTTCTTAACAAACTCAAGATTACCCTGTTTCACTGCCTCATAAAAAATAAACTCTTTATCAAAAGTACCATGAGATAAAGAGACTTCTCGTCCAGTGAATTCTTCCTTACACCATTCTTTTTGTATCTCCATAATAATAGTTGGTACCTACCCTCCTTACTGGATGTAAAACCTGATTATCACCTTTCCTCATACTTCAATCATAGCATATAATGATAAACTACTCAAACATATAAAAAGGTAGTGGTTTATGCTGAATGCTATCAACTAAAACCACTACCTTTTACTATGTTATATGAACTATAATTTTACTCTTCCGCTTTTTCCTTCGCATTGTCTGCAATTACCTTTTCCTGTACATCATGAGGTGCCTGCTCATATCTAGAGAACTCATAGGAGAAATCGCCGATACCACCGGTCATGGAACGCAAATCTGTAGAATATCCATAAATCTCAGCAAGTGGGATATCTGCAACAACTTCTTGCTTTCCACCAGCAATCGGATTCATACCTAGAACACGTCCACGTCTCTTATTTAAATCACCCATCACATCACCTGTATACTTATCAGGAACTACAACCTTTAAGTTTACAATTGGCTCTAATAGGACTGGATTAGCTTCTACAAAGGCTTGTTTGAATGCAAGTATTGTAGCCATCTTAAATGCCTGTTCAGAGGAATCTACAGGATGATAAGAACCATCCACTAAAGTAGCCTTAAGACCTACTACAGGATAAGAAGCCAAAGGTCCTTTAATTACACTTTCCTGTAATCCTTTTTCTACAGCAGGAAAATAGTTCTTAGGAACAGAACCACCAAAGACTTTCTCTTCAAATACATAAGCAGACTCCAAATCACCAGAAGGTTCGAAATCCATCAAAACATCGCCATACTGACCATGTCCACCAGATTGTTTCTTATGTTTACCACGAACCTGAACTTTCTTACGAATTGTCTCTCTATAAGGAACTCTAGGTTTAGATATTTCTATCTCTACCTTATATTTGCTTAAGAGTTTGCTTACAACAACATCCAACTGTTGTTCGCCTATTCCATATAATAAAGTTTGACGATTTTCTTTATCATTGATTACCTTAAGGGTAAGATCCTCGTCCATCAGCTTAGCAAGAGCCTGGCTAACCTTATCATCATCCCCTTTATTCTTGGTTGTAAATCTTACATAGGTATATGGGATGGAAGTAACTGGTTTCTCATAAAGAACTGGATTGGCCTTTGTAGCCAATGTATCCCCGGTACTAGTATTGGAAAGTTTACCAATGGCTCCGATGTCACCAGCTTTTAATTCTTTCACTTCCATCTGATCTTTTCCACAGAAAACATATAGTCTACTTATCTTCTCTTCCGTCTCTGTGTTAACATTAAATATTGTACTATCAGCCTTAACAGAACCTGAACAAATCTTAAATATATTAAATTTACCGATAAATGGATCGGCAATGGTCTTAAATACTTTGGCTGTAAACGGTTTACTCTCATCATAGTCTGCATGGAAGGTTTCCTTTGTCTTCTGATTAATACCTTCTACTGCCCTCTTATCAGGAGATGGGAAATACTTTTCCACTGCTTGTAACAACATTGTAGTTCCTCTGCATAAAGTTCCGGAGCCCATCAGAACCGGTACCACAGAACCATCTATAACACTGCTGCGAAGAGCCTTTGATATTTCTTCCTGGCTAAACTCTTCACCAGCAAAATATTTTTCCATCAAATCTTCGTCAGTCTCGGCTACTGCCTCCAATAAAGCTTCTCTGCAAGTTTCCAGATTCGTCATAGAATAATCCGGAATCTCACATTCTTCATAATTACTTAGCTCTGTAAAACGTCTTCCCTTCATCTTTACAACATTAACAAATCCTACAAACTTCTCGTTTTCACGGATTGGCAAATGGAACGGAGCAATCTTCTTACCATAAAGTTCCGTTAATTTCTCAATCACTTCACGATAACTGGCATGATCATCATCCATATCAGTTACAAAAAACATTCTTGGAAGCTGGTACTTCTCACAGTATTCCCAAGCTTTGATGGTACCAACCTCAACACCTGCTTTTGCAGAAATTACAATTATCGCAGCATCTGCAACATTGAGTGCTTCTTCAACTTCGCCAACAAAGTCAAAATATCCAGGTGTATCCAAGAAATTTATCTTGGTACCTTCCCAAATAATTGGTACAATGGATGTATTGATAGAAAATAATCGTTTGATTTCCTCTTTGTCATAATCACTGATCGTATTACCTTCTTCAATCTTACCTTGTCTTTTGGTCATTCCCATTGTGTAAGCCATGGCTTCGACTAACGTAGTCTTGCCACAGCTTCCGTGCCCCAAAACGACTACATTACGGATGTTAGCAGCAGTGTAAGTCTCCATATTAATACCTCCAATACTATTTTTTGTAATGGAAAATCCATCCCTGAATTAAACTAGAACACAACTAGGACAGGTCCCCCATGTGTATATTTTACTAAAATAATACCTTATTATCAACTATTTTATTCACAATTCACATCCTAATTTTGATGTTCTCAAAATATTATCAATATTTCTAATAAATATTAGTCTTTTAAGAAGTATTTGTTCTAATTAATAACTAAATTTATCGACATGCAGATTTGCTTACGTGCTTTAAAGTGTTAAACTTCAACGTATTAATGTGTTGACATAATTAGTAAATTAGGTTACAATACATATATTCCAATAAACGTATACACATACAAATATCCTTTCAGGACAGAATATTAAGAAGATTAGTCTCTGAAAGGAATTTATAATGAAGGCAGGAGACATAGATATGATTATAGTAATGAAACCAGGAGCTTCCAAAGAAGCGATTAATAACGTATTGTCTATTATCAACAACCATGGCTTGGCAGCACACATATCCGATGGAGCCGAGGTTACCATCATAGGTGTCGTTGGAGATAAAACCCGACTAGAAAACCAGAATATTGAGATTGCACCTGAAGTTGATAAAGTAGTACCAGTAACAGAAAGTTATAAACTTAGTAACCGTAAATTTCATCCAGAATCCTCTGTGATTCCGGTTGGCAATACTCAAATTGGTGGAACTGAACTGATTATTATGTCAGGCCCATGTGCAGTTGAAAATGAAGCTCAGATTTTAGAAACTGCTCAGGCTATTAAAAAATCAGGAGCCCAAATACTTCGTGGTGGTGCTTATAAGCCAAGAACCTCCCCATATGCATTCCAGGGGTTGGAAGAACAAGGGCTTAAATTAATGAAGGAAGCAAAGGATGCTACCGGTCTATCCATCGTATGTGAAGTAACCAGTCTTGCTGCTATCGAATCCGCTGTAAAATATGTAGATATGTTGCAGATTGGTGCAAGAAACATGCAAAACTTCTATCTCCTTAAGGAAGCAGGAAAGACGGGACTTCCTATTCTCCTTAAGAGAGGGCTTTCAGCAACCATAGAGGAATGGTTGAATGCTGCCGAATACATTATGGCAGAAGGGAATCCTAATGTAGTTTTATGTGAACG
>JAEYPA010000114.1 GCA_023411225.1 Bacillota bacterium | reverse complement strand
TGCTATTCTGCCAAGGACTAACGAGTTGATACGTCCGGCTGTTGCCAACGTAGACCAGGCCTTAGTTATTTTTGCGGCTGCAAAGCCGGCGCCAAACCTTAATCTTTTGGATCGCTTTCTGATTATGATGAAGCGTCAGCATATTAATACAATTGTTTGTTTTAATAAGATGGACGTTGTGAATTCTCAGGAAATAGAGTTATTGCAGAGTACGTATGACAAGTGTGGGTACCAGGTGGTATTTACCAGTGCCAAGCTGGAAGAAGGAATTCAAGAGCTAAGGACTTTAATTGATGGAAAGACTACAGTGTTAGCCGGACCATCGGGAGTAGGTAAGTCTTCTATAATTAACCTTCTCTATCCTAAAGCTAATATGGAAACTGGTAGTATTAGTACAAAAATTGAACGCGGTAAACATACCACAAGACACTCCGAATTGTTTTGTGTAGGTCGAGATACGTACTTGTTTGATACCCCTGGCTTTAGTTCTCTATATCTGGAGGATATGGAAAAAGAAGAACTTTGTGAGTATTTTGCTGAGTTTAAAGAATATGAACCTTACTGCAAGTTCCAGGGTTGTGTGCATATTAATGAGCCGATTTGTGGGGTTAAGGATGCTTTGGCTGAAGGAAAAATAAGCAAGGTCCGATATGAAAACTATATTGTGTTATATAACGAATTAAAGGATAAAAAGAAATACAAGTAATAGGTTACTATTACTTGTATTTTGCACTACTAGCAAGCAAAAGCACGTAGAGATTGTTATCAGGAAAAGAAGTAACAGATGAGTACATCTGTATACTGTATGAGAAATTCATGCAAATGAATAAATCTATGGAGGAATATACAAACATGATTAAGTTAGCACCATCTATTTTAGCGGCAGATTTTACAGTATTAGGAGAAGAAATTAGAAAAGTGGAACAAGCTGGCTGTAACTATCTGCATTTGGATGTAATGGACGGGATGTTTGTCCCTAATATTTCTTTTGGAACTCCAGTCATTAAATCCCTAAGAAAAATCTCGAACCTAGTATTTGATGTTCACCTTATGGTTGAAAAACCGGAACGTTATATTAAGGATTATATCAAAGCAGGTGCTGATATTATTACCGTTCATGTTGAAGCAGTGGAAGATTTAAAAAATGCTATTGTAATGATTAAAGAACAAGGGGTAAAAGCTTCTGTTTCCATAAAGCCCGACACACCGATATCGGTTTTGACCGATATTCTCCCTTATGTGGATATGGTATTGATTATGCTTGTTCATCCTGGTTTTGGCGGTCAGTCCTTGATTCCTTCTACTATTGAAAAGGTGAAGGAACTGCGGGAACTATGTGTAAAACTAGGATATGACATTGATATAGAAGTAGATGGCGGGATTGGTATTGCTAATGTTGGTCAGCTGATAGAAGCTGGGGCTAACGTTATTGTAGCTGGTACTTCAGTATTTTCCGGAGATAGTGAAAGGAATGTAAGGGAGTTTAAGGAGGTATTTGTTGATGCGGCTAGGGGAACTGAAGCTAGGTAAGTCTATAGAAATATATGTCACTAGGGATCAGTATAAGCTTCGTTTGGTCAGCAAAATCGAGGACGTTGCCTATGACCATATTGCAATATCTCTTATTAAAGGCACGAGACAAACATTTCAATTCCAACAGCAGGACGAGATAGAGTTTATCTATAGGGATGGTCAGATGCTTTGGAAGTGGTCTGGAGTAATCGGAACGATTGAAAAGCTAGATGACTCTTTTGTACATTGTTTATATGCTCCTGAAGAGGGAGAAAGGTATAATCGGCGTGAAGCCTACCGAGTATTTATCGGGGAAGAAATCAAATTTCACTGGGTTAAACAAGGGAATATACAAGTCTTACAGGATAATAAGGAGGTAATCTCTGAGGTGGAAGATCCTAGGCTTACAAAGAATGCCCTTGGGCTTTTAAAAGATATCAGTGAGACGGGTGTAGGAATCTATTGCAATGAGAATCTTCAGCTTCATGATGCTGTCAGCTTTAAGCTGATTACCTGTGTTGGAACGATTCAGTGTATCGGACAAGTAGTAAGGATAGTTGATGAAAAGAATCATCACTTTCGTAAATTTGTAGGTATTAGCTTTGTTGAGGTTTCTAATATAATTAGTAAATATGTTTTTACAGTGCAACGGATGCAGTTAAAGAAGCACAATAAGTAAGGAGCCTGTAGAATGAAAAAAGAAAAAGTAGGATTGATACTCACTGGCGGGTATATTGAATCAGTATTTTTACAGGAGTTTTTATTGACCCATGATGTTTTATGGGTCATTGCTGTTGATAAGGGGCTTATGTCAGCTTATGAATTATCTCTACCAGTTGATATGATAGTAGGGGATTTTGATTCTGTGGATGGAAAGGTTCTTGCCAGCTATCAAAATGGACAAATCGACAGAATTCCAGAGATTATCTATTTACAACCAGAGAAGGATATGACAGACACTCAGGTTGCTATAGAACAAGGAATGAAGCACTTTACATGGCATGAGGAGATTGTAATTTTAGGAGCGACTGGGACGAGGCTAGACCATGTCCTTTCTAATATAAATCTTCTCATGATACCAGTGTATCATCATGTGAAAATCTGTATACTTGATAAGAATAATAAAATCTATCTGGCAAAGGAAGGTTTCACCTTAATAAAGAGTAATTGTTTTGGGAATTATGTTTCGTTTTTACCATTTACTGAACGGGTTACCGGGCTTACCTTGCAAGGGTTTAAATATCCGTTACAAGAACATACTCTAACCCAGGGGAATAGTCTTGGTGTGAGTAATGAGATAGTTGGAGAAAAGGCAAGTGTATCTTTAACCTCAGGTATTCTTATTGTGATAGAGTCCAAAGACTGATAGATCATTTGATTGAATACTCCTTAACACTCCTTAACACTCAATGATATCGAATGCTTCAGTGAAACGTGTAAAAAAGGTAAATAGCCACATAGAATTACAATAATAGGGACTATAGGTAAAGATATTATAATATATGGTCGATATATTACATGAAGCAAAGGACGGCATCATATATCAATGGAATGATTGAAATGTGATGCCTATTTATATAGGAGAGCAGCATGAATATTAACCTAAGTTCAATTTGGAATAATCAGAAAACTCTAGATAGTATTGATTTTCCATCAAAATCAGAGGACGTTAATTATCTGATTAATAAGATTAAGAATAATAGTGAGAAAATGTCAGAGGATGATAAGGCGAAGATGTATGCCAGGATTGAAGCAAAGCTTAAAGCTGGAAAAAAGCTTTCACCGGAAGAGCGTTACTATCTTCAAAAGACCAATACTCAGATGTATTTACAATATCAGAGGATTCGTGCAAAGGCTGATGCTATGGCGAGCCAGCTTAAAGAGGCAAAGTCCAAACAGCAGGTAAATGATATCATTACTACTTCAATGAGCAGTATATCAGATAATGATCCATGCAAAGAGTATGTACAAGCAGCTATGAATGAAGTTGTAAAAGAGTTTAAATCTTCACAAGACTACGGAAGACTGCCCGACAAGGATTCGGTTCTAGAAAAGAAGAAAAAAAAGCAGACCAAAGAGAGCTTTGAAAAAGACATTCAGGAGCAGAAGGAATTTGACCCAATGTCTTGGTCCCCTTTGCAGGATATGATAGATGTAATGCCGACATTTAATGTACCAGTATAAATTATGTTGATGATGTATAACCAATTCAGACAAGCACTGAAACAGTTCTATCTAATATGTTTCAGTGCTTATTTTATTTGATAAGTTTGTCCGTCTATAGAACAGGAAGTCTCTTAGTTCTGTGAGAAATATAGAGACTGTGAGTGATGAAGTATTCATTCAGTTAGAGAATTGTTTTATATGGGGAAGATTTACTCCCTCATCATATTTAATTATAAACGTAGAAGTCTTCTTTTAGAAATTATATGATAAGTCTTTAGAACGTTAATATGTTAAAATTAAAAGGTCGTTGTAAAAGAACCAAGTGTATGATAAAATATATAAATTGTACTGGGTTCTAGATTGTAAGGTGCTGCATAGAATGATATCATTTGTTCTTAAAGAACTGCAAAATCGTCAACCCTTTGTGATAGCTAAGGGCCTTAAAGAGGTCAAAGATTAAGGAAGCTCTTAACTACATTTTTATGAATTAGTGAAGTATGAAATGGTATAAACCATTAAAAAAAGACGGAAGAATTTCAAAATAAAGGAGATAAAGATAAATATGAAACTTGGAATAGTAGGATTACCCAATGTAGGTAAAAGTACTTTATTTAATGCATTAACAAAAGCAGGAGCGGAGTCAGCCAATTATCCCTTTTGCACGATAGATCCCAATGTTGGAATAGTACCTGTGCCAGATCATAGATTAAAGGTTTTGGGAGATTTATATAAGACACAAAAAATTGTCAATGCAACAATAGAGTTTGTTGATATTGCAGGTCTTGTAAAAGGTGCTTCCAAAGGAGAGGGACTTGGTAACCAATTCTTATCAAACATTCGTGAAGTAGATGCCATTGTTCATGTGGTTCGTTGCTTTGAGGATTCTAACATTATTCATGTAGATGGCTCAGTAGATCCATTACGTGATATTGAGACCATTGAACTGGAACTTATATTCTCTGATGTTGAGATATTGGAACGACGTATTTCTAGAGTAGCCAAAGGAGCTAAGATGGATAAAGCTTTGGCTAAGGAATTAGAGTTATTAAATCGTCTAAAGGCTCACCTTGAGGATGGAAAGCTTGCAATGGGCTATGAACCTGAAGATGACGAGGAGAAAGCTTTATTTGAAGGATATAATCTGCTTACTGCTAAGCCAGTTATCTATGCGGCGAATGTAAAAGAAGATGATTTGGCAGATGATGGGGCAGATAATGTATATGTGCAGAAAGTAAGAGAATATGCGAAGCAAGAAGGCAGCGAGGTATTTGTTGTATGTGCTCAGATTGAGCAGGAGATTGCTGAACTTGATGATGAGGAAAAACAGGAGTTCTTGGAAGATTTGGGCATCAAAGAATCCGGTTTAGATAAACTTATATATGCAAGTTACAATCTTTTGGGACTAATGAGCTTTTTGACTGCCGGAGTACAGGAGACAAGAGCCTGGACTATTAAGAAGGGAACTAAAGCTCCACAAGCTGCTGGTAAGATTCATACTGATTTTGAAAGAGGCTTTATCTGTGCAGAGGTTGTTAATTATGATAACCTGGTAGCCTGTGGCACGCATGCCGCTGCGAAGGAAAAAGGTCTTGTTCGTCTGGAAGGTAAAGAGTATGTAATGCAGGATGGAGACGTAGTTCTGTTCCGATTTAATGTGTAAATTCTGCTACATTCTCGTACCGATTAGGAGGAAAGGAGCGCCATGTTTTTGGAAGTAAGTATACGTTTTCCACATCTGGGAATTGAGTTTGAAAATCTAGGAAAATCGATTGATGTTTTTGGATTTCAAATAGCATATTATGGGATAATAATTGTTTTAGGTATAATTTCCGGTTATTTTGTTGCCAGATGGCAAGCAAAACGTACGGGACAGGATCCGGAGTTGTATCTGGATTTTGCACTAAAAGCTATAGTTTTGTCACTGTTAGGAGCAAGACTTTATTATGTTATTTTTGAGTGGTCCTACTACATGGAGCACCCTATACAGATATTAAATATACGTAATGGTGGATTGGCTATCTATGGTGGCGTGATAACTGCTATTTTATGTGCACTGATTTATGCAAAGATTAAGAAAATAAGCTTCTGGCTTTTGACTGACACTGGCATTCTTGGATTAATTACCGGTCAGATTATAGGGCGTTGGGGGAATTTCTTTAATAGAGAAGCTTTTGGAGATTACACGAATGGATTCTTTGCTATGCAAATTAAAAAGAGTGAAGTGGCAGCTGATACTATTACAGACCAGATGCTTCAAAACGTTAAAACTATTAATGGCATAGATTATATTCAAGTACATCCGACTTTTTTATATGAATCCTTATGGAACTTTGGTCTACTTATTATTCTGATTTTATATTCTAAACATAAAAAAGTGGATGGAGAATTAATAGCCCTTTATCTATTTGGTTATGGACTTGGTCGCTTCTGGATAGAAGGATTAAGAACTGATCAATTGCTTCTATGGGGAACAGCGATACCTATTTCTCAAATCGTCAGTGTGGGTGCTATGCTGTTGGGTGTGGGTATAATTGCTTATCGAAGACTTGAAAATAGTAAAAAGAAGCTTAATGTAAATAAATAGGACTAAAGTACTAGGCTGTATTTTAGGTTTATTAAAACTATATATTGTATAATTGTAAAAATGTTTATAAATATCGACTAGATATTGAGAAGGCAGGTCTCTGAAAGGAGATTTGTCTTTTTTTATTTCTAATTATACTTGAATAATTCCCAAAACTATATTAAAATATCTTTATAAGTGGAGCAAAGTGGAGGAAAGTGGTGGAGTAGACCATGAGAGTGGAGGAAAAGCGTAAGAGCTTCTACCCTTTCCCTGGATAAAGCGGGTGAATATTATGTTCATGGGGGAATACAATCATACAATTGATGCTAAGAGCAGAATAATTGTACCAGCCAAATTTAGAGATGCATTAGGAGAAGAATTTGTGGTTACTCTAGGTTTGGATGGCTGTTTGTTTGTGTACCCTGAAGAAGAATGGACAAGCTTTGTTTCACAGTTAAAAGGACTTCCTGGAAGTAAAGATGCTAGACAGTTACAGCGTTATTTTATGGCTGGGGCTGCTACATGTGAGGTGGACAAGCAGGGCAGAATTTTAATACCATCCAAATTAAGGGAACATGCCGCTTTGGAGAAAGATGTAGTTTTTGTTGGTGTACTTAACAAAGTAGAGATATGGGCTAAAGAACGTTGGGAGAGCAACAATGATTATGATGATATGGATGAAGTGGCTGAACACATGTCAGAGTTTGGTTTGAGCTTTTAGGAGGAAATTCGATGGAATTTAATCACTATTCAGTATTGCTCGAGGAAACAATTAATAATCTGAATATCAAGGAAGATGGGATTTATGTAGACGGTACCTTGGGTGGTGCAGGACATGCTATTCAGGTGTGTAAGCTTCTTAAACCCCCAGGTAGGTTTATAGGGATAGATCAAGATGCAGATGCTATTTTGGCAAGTAGTGAAAGACTTGCTCCATATAAGGATATTGTTTCTATCGTTAGAAGCAATTACTGCAATATAAAACAGGTGCTAGATGAATTGGATATTCATAAGATAGATGGAATTGTCCTTGATTTAGGGGTATCGTCCTATCAGTTAGATACAGTTGAAAGAGGGTTCTCTTATAGAGAAGACGCTCCACTAGACATGAGAATGGATGATCGCAGTGATTTGACAGCAAGAGATATTATAAATGGTTATAGTGAGATGGAGTTATATCGCATTATCAGAGACTACGGGGAAGATAAATTTGCCAAGAACATAGCAAAGCATATTGTTAGAATGAGAAATGAAGCACCGATAGAGACCACATTTCAACTGACAGAAGCTATTAAGGCTGCTATACCGGCGAAGATAAGAATGAACACAGGTCATCCTGCAAAGAAGACTTTCCAGGCTATTCGTATAGAATGTAATAAAGAACTTGATGTTCTAAAAAATACACTAAAAGAAATGATTGAGTTGTTGAATCCGGGTGGAAGAATCTGTGTGATTACCTTCCATTCTCTAGAGGATCGAATTGTAAAGAATATTTTTCGTGAGAGTGAAAATCCTTGTGTTTGCCCACCATCTTTCCCAATATGCGTTTGTGGAAGAAAGCCAATGGGTAAAGTTATAACAAGAAAACCTATATTACCAACAAAGGAAGAGTTAGAAATTAATTCCCGTTCAAAAAGTGCTAAGTTAAGAGTATTTGAGCGAATATAGAGACAAAAAGGGTGATTAGATGAGTGCTGTACGAGATTATTATGAACGTTATCAGGAGAACGGTAATACTGTTAGAAAACTTCAACCTGTAGTGAATCCAGAGGTTGATAGAAGAAGACAGCAACAGCGTGAAGAGTATGAGAGAAGACAACAAAGAGAGAGACAACAACAAAACAGACGCCTGGCTAGAAATAGAGGCATTGACTTAGTCACCTTACTTTTTTTTGCTTTGGCATTAGGTCTTACTGTGTATATGACAATTGGATATCTACAAGCACAATCTACAGTGCGTTCTTTGGAAAATGGGCTTACTTCTATAAAAAAGGAAGTTATAGAGCTTCAGGATGAGAATGCAGCGATTGCAGATACTGTGCCAACTATGTCTATTACAGAGATTTATAAGATTGCTTCTGAACAACTCGGTATGGTCTTAGCAAAAGATAATCAGATTATTACCTATGAAAGCAAAAAGCCTAACTATGTGAAACAATATACCGATGTGCCTGAAGGGAATCATTCAGACATATTAGATGAGCTTTTTAAGAAATAGGGGGTTTTTATGACACGAAGACGTACTAAGGAACAAAAAATAAAGAAGTTTTCATCCAAAATGCAAGCAAGTCTTTTGCTTGTATTTTGTATTATTATTTTACTTTTTATTACACTGATTGGCCGCCTTTTTTATCTGAATAAAAAAGATGGAGAACGTTATGCAAAGAAGGTGCTTTCCCAACAGACCTATAGCCATTCGATAATTCCTTATAAACGAGGAACTATTTACGATCGTAATGGGACGGTTTTAGCCAAGAGCACTAAGGTATACAATCTGATTATAGATCCTAAGGTTATGCTGACAAAAGGTAAGGATAGCAAGGGGAAAGAGATAACTCCTTATGTGGATACGACTATTAGTGCCTTAGTGGAGGCATTTGGGGTGGATGAAGCAGATATTCGTTCTGTATTAAAGGAAAAGAGTACATCCAGTTATGTGATTTATAAAAAACAGATTTCTTATGAGGATAGACAAAAATTTCAAGAGATTGTTGCTAGAATTGAAAAAGAGAAGAAAGCCAACTATGTAAAAGGGGTATGGTTTGAAGATAATTATGTTAGAACCTATCCGCTTAACAGTTTAGCAAGCCAGGTAATAGGTTTTACTTTCTCCGGCAATGTAGGTAATAATGGAATTGAAGGGTATTATAATGATCAGCTTAATGGAGTGAATGGTAGTCAATTTGGTTATTTTGATGCAAACTCTAATGTAGAAGATACCATAAATCCAACTACAAATGGTCACAATATCATATCTACTCTGGATGTAAACATACAGACGATTGTAGAAAAAAAGATTAAAGAATTTAGCAAAAAGATAAAGAACAAGAAGACAAAAGTAATTGTGGCGAATCCGAACAATGGGGAAATATATGCCATGGCGGAATCGGGTAATTATAATTTGAATAATCCTAGAGATTTAAGCGGTCTGTATACCAAAAAAGAAATAGATAAGATGACAAAAAAACAGTATGAAGCTGCCCTGAATAGTCTGTGGAGAAATACGATGGTCAGTGATACGTTTGAACCAGGTTCTGTAATAAAACCTTTGGTAGCTGCCGCTGCTTTGGAAGAAGGTAAGATCAGTGCCAATCAAACATTTACCTGTGACGGCGGAGAGAAAATTGCTGGTCATACGATAAGATGCTCCAATAGAATCGGGCATGGAGTATTAAACTTGGAACAAGTATTAGCTAAATCCTGTAATGACGGTATTATGAAGATAGCACAAAGTCTAACTCGGTCATTATTTAGCTATTATCAGGATAATTTTAGCCTCAGTTCTCGCACTGGTATAGATCTACCAGGGGAAGCCTATGGTTTAGTGTATGATGAGAAAGGTTTAAATGAGGCAGAGTTGGCAACCAGTAGCTTTGGACAGAGCATGTCGGTTTCTATGGTACAGGTATTGGCTGCTGTATCATCTGCAATCAATGGAGGTTATTACTATACCCCTCATGTTGTTAAGCAGATTACTACAGAAAATGGAGCAGTAGTTAAGAATGTGGAAGAGGATTATCAGAGACAGGTAATTTCAGAGGCAACTAGTAAGAAGATTCGAGAATATCTTCGTGCTACAGTAGAAAGCGGAACTGCTAAAAAAGCTCAGTTAGCTGGTTTTGATATCGGAGGAAAGACGGGTACTGCTCAGAAGAGACCAGTATCAGAAGATAAGTATATCGTATCATTTATTGGTTTTGCGCCAGTTACAAATCCGGAAGTTGTGGTTTATGCGGTGGTGGATGAACCGGAAGGTGAGGAGTATTACGATAGTAGTTCAATAACATGTGAACTAACCAGAGATATTATGAAAGAGATATTTCCATTCCTCGGAATATTCTCAACGAAAGAAACTACCGATGGTACAAATAAAAAGGATGATGGAGCAGTAACAAAGCCTACAACCAGTCCGTCTCCAAGTCCAAAGGCAAGCGAAAAGGCAAGTGCATCTAAAAGCCCTAATCCAAATGATGACTCCCAAGAAGATTATGGAGTATTAGATGATGCAAATTTGCCAGAACCGAATTTACCAAAACCCAATGTAGAAGAACCGAACAATAACTCCACATCAGAATAGAAATATTAAAATCTACCCATATCCTTATTCCTTTTGTAATAAAATAAAAGAAGTGAAGGAATAAGGATGATGTAGATGGACCAATACCGTACATATAATCGTCGTGGTACATTATTTATCATGATAGTTATAATAGTAGCAATTATAGGTCTTTTTTCAAGACTAGCCTATTTGATGATAGCAAAATCAGAGTATTATGGGGCAAAGGCTCAGGAACTTCATGAGAGAGAGCGTCCCATCAAAGCGGAGCGTGGTGTCATTTATGATGCCAATGGTGTTATTCTTGCAAGTAACAAGCCAGTTTGCACGATTTCTGTCATACATAGTCAGATTACGGATCCTCAAAAGGTGATTGATGTTTTGAGTAGGGAATTAGGATTGACTGAGGAAAAGGTTAAGAAAAGGGTGGAGAAGGTTAGTAGCATTGAGCGAATTAAATCCAATGTAAGCAAAGACATTGCTGATAAAATTCGTGAGTATGATTTAGATGGCGTTATGGTAGATGAAGACTACAAAAGATATTATCCGATGGGTTCTCTTGCCTCTAAAGTGCTTGGTTTTACAGGCAGTGACAACCAGGGAATTATAGGGCTTGAGGTAAAATATAACTCCTATTTACAAGGTACGGATGGGAAAATCTTGACCTTAACAACCGCAAAAGGCGTAGAGATTGAAAACGCTGCAGAAGACAGACAGGAACCTGTTGCAGGGAAAGATGTTCATTTGAGCCTGGATGTGAATGTCCAGACATATGCTGAGCAGCTTGCTAAAAAAGTGTGTGAAGCCAAGAGCGCAAAAAATGTAAAGATTATTGTTATGAACCCTAGTAATGGCGAATTAATGGCCATGGTGAATTATCCGGAATTTGATTTAAATGATCCTTATACCTTAAATTATAATGTGGAAAATATTGAAAGTCTTTCTGAAAAGCAAAAGACCACTCTTTTAAATGAGATGTGGCGAAACGGTTGTATCAGTGATACTTATGAACCTGGTAGTGCCTTTAAGATAGTGACTGCTACAGCAGCTTTAGAAGAGGGTGTGGTAAAGCTATCAGATAAATTTTATTGCCCAGGCTATAAGAAAGTGGAGGATCGTACTATAAGATGTCACAAGGTAGGGGGACATGGTTCCCAGACTTTTGTGGAAGGAATCAAGAACTCCTGTAACCCGGTATTTATGACACTGGGGGAACGACTTGGAATCAAGAATATGTATAAGTATTTCACTAGGCTTGGCCTATTTGAGAAGACAGGAGTGGATCTTCCTGGTGAGGCCAGCTCCATTATGCATAAGATTGAGAATGTAAAACCAGTAGAATTGGCCACCATGTCTTTTGGCCAGGGCTTTCAGATAACACCTTTGCAGCTTTGTGCTTCTGTTAGCGCAGTAGTAAATGGAGGAACTATGGTAACTCCACATTTTGGCGTTGCGGTCACAACTAAGGATGGAGATGTTTTCGAAGAACTATCCTATAAGAAAAAGGAAAATGCCGTTTCAAAGGAGACCTCAGAAACGATGAAGAGTCTTTTGGAACAGGTTGTCTCTAGTGGAACAGGTAAAAGGGCGTATCTGCCTGGATTTCGTATTGGTGGAAAGACTGCTACCTCAGAGAAACTGCCTCGTGGTAATGCAAAATATATCTCTAGTTTCATTGGTTTTGCACCGGCTGAGAATCCTAAAGTATTGGCTATCGTTCTGATTGATGAGCCTCAAGGCATCTATTATGGTGGAACAATTGCTGCTCCCGTTATTGGAGAATTATTTGATAATATACTTCCTTATTTGGGAATTGAACCTAAATACACTGAGGAAGAAGTAAAACAACAGGATATTAAGAGTATAACAATCCCTAACTTTGTTGGGTTGACCGTAGAAGAAGTCAAAAAGTTGGCGAAGGCATTGGGAATAGAATCAATCTACTATTCTACAGAAGGGAATGTGGTAACAGAACAATTTCCGCTTAGTGGCGAGGTTGTGGATAAAAATAGCGACTTGATTCTGTATTTGGAATAGTCTATAATAAAATGATTGATTATTCAAGAATCAAAATGGATTTATGAGGTGAAGATGTGAGCTTTGAGATTGCCATTCCTGTAATTATTGCATTCGCTATCTGCGTTTGCCTCTGCCCAATCTTTATTCCCTTTTTGAGAAGACTTAAATTTGGGCAATACATTCGTGAAGAAGGACCTGAAAGTCACCAAAAGAAGTCAGGAACTCCTACTATGGGAGGACTTATTATACTGATTAGTGTTGTCATTACCTCGCTGTTCTTTGTACAGGATTATCCTAATATTATCCCTATTTTGTTTACTACCATTGGCTTTGGTCTGATTGGATTTCTAGATGACTATATCAAGGTCGTTATGAAACGTAATCTGGGACTTAGAGCATGGCAGAAGCTTTTAGGACAGTTAATAGTGACCGGTGTATTTGTTTACTATATACAGAACTTTTCTTCTGTGGGCACTGGTCTAGTAATTCCTTTTAGCAACAAGGTATTAGACATTACCTATCTCTATGTTCCTTTTGTGTTTTTAGTAATGTTAGGAACTGTTAACGGTGTTAATTTTACAGATGGATTAGATGGTCTGGCTTCTGGTGTTACAATTTTAGTAGCCACATTTTTCACTATGATTGCGGTGTCAGCACATGCAGGGATTTCTCCTATTACCTGTGCTGTAGCGGGTAGTCTGTTGGGATTTTTGGTGTATAATGTCTATCCGGCTAAGGTATTTATGGGAGATACGGGTTCTCTGGCTTTGGGGGGATTTGTGGCATCTACAGCATTTGTGCTTCGTATCCCTATTTTCATTGCAATTGTGGGAATTGTCTATTTGATTGAGGTAATCAGCGTAATGCTACAAGTAGGTTATTTTAAATTAACTGGAGGAAAACGCTTGTTTAAGATGGCACCGATTCATCATCATTTTGAATTGTGTGGATGGTCTGAAACCCGTGTGGTGGCAGTATTTTGTATCGTGACCACATTGATGTGTCTGGTTGGATTTATGGCATTACAGAGATAAGAGAAAATAATAAGCATAGAATTTACGTTCTTGGGAGGACATATGGAACTGAAAAATAAAAAGGTTCTTGTTGTGGGAACCGGTATAAGTGGTGTATCAGCTACAAGTCTCATTTGCCAGAACAATGGAAATGTTACTTTAATAGATGGCAATACAAAATTAAATCAAGACGACATAAGAAAGCAGATTCCTGCAGAATATCAGGTGGAAATAGTCATTGGTGAACTACCTGAGGAACAACTGAACCAATATGATTATGCAGTATTAAGTCCTGGAGTTCCAACTGATCTCCCATTTGTGGAATATATGAGGTCACGTGGGATACCTATTCTCGGGGAAATTGAGTTAGCTTACGCATTTGAACTTGGAAGGATAGTGGGGATTACAGGAACTAATGGAAAAACTACTACAACAGCCTTAACAGGAGCGATAATGAAGACCTATTTTGAGTCTGTTCAAGTGGTAGGTAACATTGGGCTTCCCTATACCAGTATGGTTACAGAGAATAACAAGAATAGCGTAACTGTAGCAGAACTCAGTAGTTTCCAACTTGAAACTGTGTCTAAGTTCCATCCAGCTGTCAGCGCTATTTTAAATATCACACCGGATCATTTAAATAGACATCACACCATGGAGAATTATATTGCTGCCAAATGCAATATAACTAAGAACCAGACAAGTGAGGATACCTGTGTCCTTAACTATGAGGATGAGGTATTACGTTCCTTTGGGGATAAACTTTCCTGTAAGGTTATATATTTTAGTAGTAGAAGAGAGTTAAAAGCAGGAATGTATCTTAAAGATGAGGCGATTTACTGGGCAGATGGAGATAGCGCCACTAAGGTTTGTGACGTTAAGGAGCTCCTTCTTTTGGGTGTCCATAACTACGAAAATGTAATGGCTGCGATTGCTATGGCTATAGCCATGAAGGTTCCATTTGACTGTATTCATAAAGCAATCACAGAGTTTCACGCTGTAGAGCATAGAATAGAGTTTGTTAAGGAAGTAAAAGGTGTTAAATATTACAATGACTCTAAAGGGACCAATCCGGATGCTGCCATAAAGGGGATAAAGGCCATGACTGGAAAGACTTGTCTCATTGGAGGAGGCTATGATAAGGACTCTGAATACGATGAGTGGATTCAGGCTTTTGATGGCAAGGTGAAACACCTTGTTTTGCTTGGGCAGACTAGGGATAAGATTGCTGAGGCAGCAAGGAAAAATGGTTTTACTGATATCATTATGGTAGATTCATTAAAAGAAGCAGTAGATACCTGCTATCGCCTCGCTGAGCCAGGAGAAAGCGTGCTATTGTCCCCTGCATGTGCAAGCTGGGGAATGTTTAAAAACTATGAGCAGCGTGGTGATATGTTTAAGGTAATGGTACGTGAACTTCCTGAATATTAATGGATGTATAGCGTACAAACACTTTTGAGTGAAAATGCATAGAAACAATAAGCTGGGAGTGGAACAATGACAAGAAATGAAAGAGAAAAGGGCAAAAAGAATAAATTTCATAGCTACTACGATTACAGCTTATTATTTTTGACTTTGTTTATTGTGGGTTTTGGATTAATTATGATTTATAGCACCAGTTCTTATAATGCGGAGATTCATTTCAATGATCCTACGTATTTTTTGAGGAAACAGGCTTTTTCGGTGGCGTTAGGGATTGTGGCTATGATTTTCTTATCAAACGTAGATTATCACAGATTATTAAAGCCACTTCCTGTCATTCGATTTAAACCGGTTACTCTGCTTTATATATTTTGTATCTTTTTGCAGATAATTGTTTTGTTTGTAGGTAAGGAAATTAATGGTGCAAAAAGATGGATTTACCTTCCAGTAATCGGTTCCTTTCAGCCTTCTGAGTTATCGAAGGTTGCTGCAATACTGTATGTAGCTTATGTGGTGCAGCTATCACCGAAAAGGCTAAGCAAATTCTCAGGCTTTTTACGGGTAACGATTCTACTGTCACCATTAATTGGATTTATTGTAATCGAAAATCTTAGTACAGCAATTGTTGTAACTGGAATATTAGTTGCAGTTTGCTTTGTGGCCAGTCGTAAGAAAGTTTATTATGCAGTAGTTGCCTGTATAGGAGCGGCTGGAATAGCGGCATTTATCAGCATGGTTTCCTTTCGTGCACAACGTTTTCGTGTTTGGCTTAATGTGGAAACAGAGGAGAAGGGGTATCAGATTTTGCAAGGCTTGTATGCGATTGCATCAGGAGGTCTTTTTGGTGTTGGCTTAGGCAAAAGCATGCAAAAGCTAGGTTTTATTCCAGAGTCCCACAATGATATGATTTTTTCTATCATATGTGAAGAGCTTGGACTATTTGGTGCAGTCATGGTAATTGTAGTCTTTATATTAATCATATGGAGATTATTTATTATAGCAATCAGCTCACCGGATTTATTTGGTGGACTGATATGCGTGGGTGTTATGGCACACATTGCGATTCAAGTTATTATTAATATTGCAGTAGTAACCAATAGTATTCCGTCTACAGGTATACCATTACCATTTATTAGCTATGGTGGTACATCAGTAGCAATTCTTTTAGCTGAGATGGGAATTGCCCTTAGCGTATCCAATCAGATTAAATACGAACGGCAGTAATAGGCCAAATTCACACATATTAGCACATGACATATAATATACTATATTTTTATCGATATCAGAGGTGTGCCAAGTGGCTTTTATTCAGGTTGTTGGTGGGAGGCATCTCTTTGGTGAGCTAGAGATACAAGGCTCAAAAAATGCCGTCTTACCTATTCTGGCAGCATCAATCCTGCATAAGGGCATAACAAAGATAAAGCATTGTCCCAAAATAACAGATGTTACTTCCATGATTAAATTAATGGAAAGTATAGGATGTATTATCACCTGGGAACAGGAGAACCTGGTAATTAATGCAAGTGAGATTAATTATAATGTGGTAGATAAAAAATACGTCGGATCTATGAGATCGTCTATTATTTTACTGGGAGCTTTGCTGGGTAGGAATCATTCTGTTACCATATCCTATCCAGGTGGTTGTGCTATCGGTGCAAGGCCAATTGATCTGCATATAAATGCAATTCGCAAAATGAATGTGGATATTATCCAAAATGAAGAATTTATCTTTTGCAGCACGGCAGAGATAAAGGGTGCTCACATCAAATTTGAAAAAACCAGTGTAGGTGCCACAGAAAATGTGCTCCTTACCGCTGCTTTAGCTAGCGGAATTACGATAATCGAAAACGCGGCCATAGAGCCGGAGATTACAGAGTTATGTCATTTTCTCATGAAAATGGGAGTGACAATAACCGGAGTAGGAACTGGTACTCTAAAGATAGAAGGTGCTAAAGAACTAAGAGATGTAGAATACTCTCTTGTGCCAGATCGGATTGTAATGGCAACCTATATGGCAGCTGTAGCCGGGACCGGTGGAGACGTTACGCTGAAAGGCTCCTGTGCTTATGATAATCTTGCTGTAGTTTATGCCCTGCGTAAGATAGGTTGTCGTATCGGAATAGGAAAGGACTACATCAACATATGTTCCTTTGAGAGACCGAAAGCAGTACCGGTGATAGAAACGATGCCGTACCCTGGATTTCCTACTGATATGCAATCACAGATGCTTTCTGTGTTATCTGTAGCGACAGGAAACAGCGTGATTATTGAAAATATCTTTGAATCTAGATATCGTACGGTTAATGAGTTGATTAAAATGGGTGCTGACATTAGAATTTATGACAAAGCAGCAATAATATGTGGAGTAGATTCTCTATATGGAAGTGAGCTTAGAGCGTATGACCTACGCGGAGGAGCCGGATTAGTAATTGCAGCCCTAATGGCAAATGGAGTCAGCCTGATACGAGGCGTTGAATATATAGAGCGTGGATATGAGAATATCTGTAGCGATTTGAAGAAGTTGGGAGCTGACATTGGAAAGGTTAGCGAGGAAGCCTTGTTAACTACTTTCTAAATGTATGATATAGAATTTAGCAAATAGCAGAAATTAGGAGGGAACATGGGCGACAGAATACAAATGAGATTCCGCAAAAAGACATCTCCTGTGAAGAAATTCCTGATTATAATTGGCATATTGAGCATTTTTGCGACTATCTTCTTTCTGAAATTTCGGCTTCGGAACATAGAAGTCATTGAAAGCGAGTACTATACCAAAGAAGAGCTTAAAAGCTATGTAAAAACTAGTTTTTGGGATAACAATACACTTTTCTTATATCTAAAACTTCGGTTTGGAGATAAAATAGAGATTCCGTTTGTACAAAAAATTGACACGATATACGTGGATAGCAGTACTTTAAAACTAGAAGTCTACTACAAAAAAATAATAGGCTCTGTGAACTATATGAATGAGTATATTTACTTTGATAAAGATGGGCAAGTATTGGAAATTAGTGAAAAGACAATAGATAATGTACCTTTATTTACAGGTATTAATTTTAAACGGATGAACCTACATGAACCTTTAGGTGTTGAGGACAGTAGTATATTTTCTAAAATAATGAATATATCACAGCTGCTTTCTCGCTATAAATTAACGATAGATAAAGTCAGTTTTGATTTTAATCAGAATGTGACTCTATATACAAAAGATATAAAAATTTTACTGGGTAATAGGACATCCTATGACGAACCCATAGCAGAACTTACTGGCATTTTACCGAAAGTCGCGGATTTAAAAGGAGAGCTTAATTTGTCAGAATATACTTCAGGCCAGAATAATATTACCTTTAAAAAGACGAAGTAAACATACAAATTATGAGAAAATATGGTCATTTTAAGAAACTCTTTTAATTATCTAAAAATTCTTTAAGAAGGGGTTGATTATTTGCTTGAAAAACTATATTATATGTATATATAAGGTATAGTTGATAAAAAAAATCATATATCTTGTGTTTTTTATCCTAGAACGAGTTTAAGTGTTAGTAACATAAATTTTGGGGAATGGGATATTAGGGAATTGAATGAGAAGGAGGAAGTACCTTGCTGGAGATTAGAAATAATGAATCGGATTCATCTGCAAAAATACTTGTTGTCGGAGTTGGCGGCGCAGGGAATAATGCTGTTAATAGAATGATTG
>JAEYPA010000094.1 GCA_023411225.1 Bacillota bacterium | reverse complement strand
AACCGTTATTTGTGCATCTTTCGATGCTTTACTGTTTCATAAAGAAACGTTCTATTTCTGAAATTCTTATTGAATTTTCAGGGTTGTTTCACTGTTCAGTTATCAATGTTCTTGGCTGTTCTTTTTTTGAAGCAGCTTGTCTATTGTAACACTGCTAAACTACTTTGTCAATAAGTTTTTCAACTTTTTCTGACTTCATTCGTTTTTCAATCAGTAATAAACCTCTTCTTCGCTGACGATTTGTAGTGTATCATAGACAACTTGCTTATAGTAACATATATAAAATACTTTGTCAATAAGTTTTCTGTTTTTTCTGAACACTTCATACAATTTAGATTAAAAACCAAAAAACATATTTCAACAATTAAAGAAAGCACTTACTATGGTAACTATAAGTGCTTTTCAATGCATTTTTTGATATTATTTCCATTACTTTGATTTATGTATATGATATCCTAATTAATGAGCACTTGGAAAAAATGGTCGCAATGACATAGCCATACTACTTGCTGGCATTGTCTGTAGAATGATATTACCCGGGCCAGTTACTACAGTATTAAATAGTCCCTCTCCTCCTAAAAACTTATTTTTAAGTCCAGGAACCGATACAATGTCCATAGTACAACTCAAATCCATAGCTACTAAATATCCGGTATCAATAATCATACTCTGTCCTGGTGCCAGGTTATACTCAACAGCATATCCATCAATTTCAATAAATGCTTTTCCCATACCGGATAGGCGTTGCATAATAAAGCCTTCACCGCCAAAGAAACCAGCACCTAATTTCTTTTGAAAATGAATGGATAACTCCACTCTACTTTCTGATGCTAAGAAAGCCGATTTCTGTACAATAACAGGACGATCAGGTGTAATGTCAAATGCACGTATAGATCCAGGAAAACTGGATGCAAAAGCAATCATACCTTGTCCTCCCATGGCAGTATAATTATTTTGGAAGATAGAATCACCTGAAAACATTCTTCCAAATGCTTTTCCAATTCCCCCATTGGATGATGTCTCCATTTTCATATTAGGGGACATCCAACTCATAGAACCACTCTCAGTAATCATCGTTTCTCCTGGTTGCAAATAACAAACTACCACCGGCATAGGTTCGCCTTTGATTTCGTATTGCATCATGTACTCCTCCTATCAATTATGATATATCTATTATACCAATATCCAATAATTATCACAATGTGTTTATAGATTAAGCATTTGTCCTTCTCTATCTATAGAGATAATTTTATTTACATAATCCTTAGCACAGTTTTCTTGTTTTAACTTATCAATAATGCTATATTTCCCCCAACAATGCATAGGAACTACTTTTTCAGGGCAGACAACCCTCATAAAGTAATCTAATCCCCACCAATAACGTTCTTCCTGCCTTGGATCCAATACAACAAACGCTACATCAAAATGAATTCCCTTAAGTTTATTTATTTCTCTAATATAGTCCTGCTCCATCTTTTTTTCTTCTTCAAGTTCCTCTCCTTGCCATGTCCACCAATTCAAATCACCAGCATGATAAATAACTTTATCTTCACAAGTAATAACAAAGGCTACACCTGCATCTGTAGAGGTAAGGGTTTGTACTTCTAGACGATTGTCAAAGGATCCAAACTTATATACCTGATTTTTTCCTACAAAAGTAATCTGACTCCTTACAGATAGATTTACATCATTTCGCTTCAGGTAATTAGGGCTTAAACGAATATCCTTCGAAAGAATATAACTCACATTAGGATAAGCCTCCATCTTTTTAAATATTTCCATGTTAAAATGATCTTGATGTTTATGACTGGATAATACATAAATCTTTTTATTAGAATCAAAAGGAGGTATTTCTCCCTTATACCAGTCAAATAAAAAGATGTTCCGCTCCATTTCCACTAAAAAGCAACTATGGGTGATATGAGTGATTTTCATAATTGACTACTCTTCCTTCTAAAGACTACTTTTCTATTTTGTTGCTATTTTATTTTTGATTGCCGTTGAACTAACCCCTTTGGTATAGGGAAAGAACTCCATATTAGACCCAACACTGATTAATTCCTGGTGCTCTTGTTCCCAGTCAACTCCATGATCATCTCCAGAAAAATGACAATCATAATGATATAAATTCCATGCATCCATTTTTTTAGTGTTTTGAAAGTTTACTTCCACCACTTCATCCACATAACGGATAGCCCTTACAATTTCTGCGCGCTCTTCATATGGAATGCATGGTTTTCTCCCCTTAAAGTATTCCACAAGTTCATCAGACAGCACTCCAACAATCAGATATTCACATCTCTCCTTGGACTTACGAATCAAATTCAAGTGCCCAATATGGAATAAATCATATACTCCCGGCACATATCCAATCTTATATTTTCCCTTTTCCATCTACCTACTCCTTCTCTTCTGTCGCAAAGATCCACTCTTTCTCCTGTACATAGATTCTGCAATCATCTATTCCCATTTCTTTTAACTGCTTTTCGATCTCTTTGTAGTGAATATTGCATATAATCAACCTTAGTGTTCCCTGCAAAACCTCCAGTAATGCTTCAGGTGATTTAATTTCTATGCCGTGCCTATAGCTACCCCATTTATTCTTATCATTGTCTACAAGAAAAGTAGGGGTGTACTTATTACCGTAATGAGCCATGTAATGTTCAAACATCATACCTGATCCAAACAATACAATCGTCTTGTCCGTTATGTCCTCAAAAATATCAATGTACTTTTGGTTAAACTTCTTATATGGCATGCCCGCTTTAAATACTCCTGCATGATGAGAAACTCTTTTTTCCACAGGTGGCAATGTCATATAATCCTTTCCTTTTGCGGTTTGTAGATACCTGTCCCAACCTACCGGAACTGAGAACTCTTCTTTTTCAAACTCCATAGTAAGCGTACTTGCAAAATCCTCTTTATAAAATCTCTGTGGCTTCCTGTTATAACCACCTAGCATCGCTACATATGGCGAAGTGGATGTTCCACATTTCCTTATCAGGGAATCCACTTTATGACATAAAAACTTTCTTGTGAAGATAGCACTCAGCCTACGATACCATTTCCATTGGAATGGACAGATATCTGCCATTTGCTCCTTTTGACTTCCATAAGTTTTGGCAAATAACAATCCTTGATAGAATAATTTTTTCTCTATCACTTTCTCATTTTTCTTGCTGTCTGAATCTATATAATCTAATGGGATAATATCAATCCAGATTCCTAAGTTACTTCTGCTACCCCATGTAGAATCTTCCACAGCGGTTGTTTCGCTATTTCTTAGTCGGCTATATCCACAGTAGAAATACGAGTCATTCTTGGGAGTTTGCAAGAAATATGGGTATTCTAGCTCCTCCATTGCTACTTCCTGCAACTTTTCATAATCTTTTCTTGGCATAACTACATCGATATCATCATCCCATGGGATAAAGCCATGATGTCTTACTGCACCCAGAAGTGTTCCATACGCGAGGAAATAGGTGAGACCATGTTTCTCACACAACTGTCTGAAGATTATTAAGAGGTCCATCTGCACCTTAAAAAGCTCTTTCTTTTTTGCAGAGATCGGATAAGTCTCCATTCCCCCATCCTCTTTACAAAGTATCATAGCGTTTGCCTGCATTTGCTCATAATTTACTTTTGTCCATTTATAAAACTGAGCATACCGCTTATGATTTCGAATCTGCTGAAGAAAACGATTCTCTTCTTCAACAAATATTGACCATAATTCCACTAATCCATACTTTTGCATAAAATAGGATAGTGGTATCTGATTCTCTGCGCCTGTAGTAAAGCCATAGATATAATAAAGTGCTCGAAATAAAATATATTTGGCTGGATAATTTTCTCGAAGAAATTCCTGATCAAAGAATAGAAGATCTCCTTTGTTATAGAAACAATTTAAAGGTATCAACTCAATATAGGCTTTTTTAAGAATTACTCCCCAGTCTAATTCTTTCGTCTCATCAGTCAACATTGCATTATCTGTTGCATCTATATGTACTGATGAACCAAGAATATACTTGTACAGTCTTTCTATTTCAATTTTAACCTGTTCTGGATTCTCTTTAAATAGCTTTTTTATGTAATTAGAATATGTTTCGGCCTCTATAAAAGGCATAACAATTCCATCTTGTTGCATTTCATGCGGTACCACCGGAATCCCATGGTTTTTTAAATCCATAATATGATTCATAATCTGAATTCTAGAATTTTTACCTTCCGGCGATAATTCCTTCTTAGTTACCCACCCATCCCCATGGATTGCAGTAACAAATGCATTTTTCTCTCCGCGGTCTGTAGATATGGCTGCATAGTTCACAGTTGAGAAGTGACCTGACTGACTACATTCTACTAAAAACGAATTGGCCACAAATGGAAACATCCCATTCTCCACAATATCATCATAGAGTTCTAGTTCATATGCAATCAAAGAGTCTGCTGTTTCATAATAAGGAATCAATCTCTCCTTCAGATTCTTTTTTGGCAGTAACTCATCCGTATAGACAAGCTGCGGAAACTGTGCATCTGGCAAAGGATAGTAGAATTTTATTGAGGCAAAGCCCACCTCATGTAACAATTCTTTCAGTTCTTGTCTGGAGAATGAATACGAGTTACAGCCCTTAGGGTAAAAGTTCAGTCCATCAAAAGGAAGCATAGTACTCCGATCTCTTGCTCCACAAAGATAGCGTAATCCAAAACGATTATCTACGGCCAGTAATAACGTGCCATCTTTTTTCAAAAACCTTTCTCTTATCTCTGCTAAATAGGATGCTGCAGTGAATTTATTAAGTCCTCCATTAATTACAATATAATCAAATCGTTCTTCCCTCAAACTTTTAATAGAGCCCTGGTAAATTTCGAGATTATCTGCTTTTCCATAACGCTTTCTTATACATTCCGCTTTCTTCTGATTTTCCTGGGTGACCTTTACTTTACTGCACCTTGAAAGAAACACTCCTGTAAGTGCACCATATCCTCCATCAATCTCAAGAAGAGTGCTGTCCGTCTTAAATTCATACCAAGAGTATAAACCTGATCTTAATATAGACAATTGATAGAATGTCTGATAATCTACATTATCATCAAAATATGAGTCATAATATGAACACGAGTGATTTGATATAAATTGTTCAATTTTTTGCTCACTTGCTGTCGTAAATTCCATATTTTTTCTTCCTGATTATCTGGCTCCTAGATCCAGCCAGACTATCTTCTCCTCCACAATTCCAAGTTCCAGCAGTTCCTTTTTGATACAATCTGCAACCTTCTGATTCATAACCCCAATCAGAATTTGATCATAGTCTATATTAAGTATTTCTGAGGGACTTACTACCTTAAGTCCCTTGTTCCTTCGCTGCTCATAATTCTTGTCTACCCACAGAATAATCTTCATTCCGGGAAGATATCTGCAGTCGTTATAAATTTTCTGTCCTGCCTGTCCTGCTCCGTAGAGAACTACTTTTTTGCATCGAAAGCATTTGGGAATCCGCAAGCCATAATGCTCCACATACCAAAAATTTTCTTTCCACTTATGTAAGATTTTTGATTTTAATTTACATTTTTCAATCTGTGCTTGTACCTTTTTGCTGCTTCGCATAATGGAATACTGCAATTCAGTTCCCTTATAAAGACTCTCCTGGGCTTGTCCCTTCTTTGTTAAGAAAATACGTTTTGCTTCCTTTCCAGTCAACTCTGGAGCAAAGGGAACTATTCTTTTTTCCCTTCCTGAAGCATTATTGGGCATTCCTCCAATATAAGAAAGGACTTCTGAGTCTGGAGTTTCTAATGCCATATGAAAATACTCGCTTACAAGTTTAAATGCCTCATTACTATTAACATCAATCTTACAAAAAGATGTGGTATAGGCTTTAATTCCATCTTCATAGGCCTTGATTCCATGCTCCTGTAAAGCTTTTAGTTCTCCCGTTCCTTCTAAAAAGATTGGTCTCATCCTTCCATGACTCTCTTCATACCCAATGGTTTGATTCTCAGGTGCTCTTGTAAGCATCTCAATTGCAATATTATTATCTAAGAAGCTAGGTATATAGACAAAGAACTCACAGTCCTCAACATCTTTATAGGTATCACGTTTAAAGTAAAACGTCCTGATTTTATTCTTTCGATATGGTTTTGTAAGTCTAGCTAGACATCCTTGGGTATAACCAGTTCCCCCAATTTCAACATAAGCAGTATCCTCTCTCTGCATATCAATTTCCTGCATCAGATACTGTATTGCTTTCTGCCTTTTGTCTGCCAACGCATTTTGAAGATAGGAAATAACTGATTTTTGATGTACAATAATTTCATGATAACAGTAGTTTCTTATTACAGGAGTAAATGATTCCTTCTGTACCCTTCTTAACTGCGGAAGAATCTCATATAGCTGACTTTCAGTCAATTCCAATAATTCAGCAACGTCGCCTATAGAAGTGGCACGATACATATAAGAACTATTTAGGAGAACCGCTAAGTCGTCCTGTTCCTCCATGGCAATCATTTTCCAGGCTTTTCTTGACCCATATAAATAATGTGTCTCTATCTTATACTGGTTTTCCTCAATTAACTGATCTGCAATTAATTTGGGAAAATATCCGTCTCGTGCAATAAAATAAAGCTTGTTTATCCCCCTCTTGATACATTCCTCCAGAATCCAGCAAACATAGGCATATAGGATAGGCCCACCTAGTGATGCGCCTATTCGGAATGCTGTAGTATCCTGATAATTTCGCCTAGTATATAAGGAAGCACCAATCGACAACTGTATGTAAGCATTGTCCCTTTGCTTTTCTAAAATATATTTTTCAAAATCAAGCATGGAAACTGATTGATAGAGTTCTGATTGTATGCCTAAAGAATTGGGTACTCTCATATCTGACTCTTTATTATCACCAATATGAGTCCACTCCTCATAAGCAACATGTTCCTGCTCCTTTATATACTGATATAAAGAGCCATGCCACTTTGACTTCATACTCTCTGAGGATACATACAAAGGAAGCGTATCAAATATCGGATCTATCTTATGCAGTATATTCCCAATTACTTTTTTATCTAGGTACATATCAGAGATTAAAACGACACGTTGACCTTTCGCAACATACTGTTTTAATCTCCGTATGTTCTCATGGATTGGATGGATATTCTCTAACTCCGTCTGCACCTCTAATTCCATCAGTTGATTCTTTTGTTGTTCAGTTAGTCCAAGTAACTGTAGTGCTTGATAGATCTCTGACAATAAGATTTCCTGACGATTTTCATTTCTACAGACAGAACGAGCCAGCCCTTCCGCATGAATACGGTAAATAAAAAATTGATTTCTCAAATTGGAGGGAAATTCAGAATAGGAATTCATTAGTAATTTTTCCTGCACTAATGCAAAAATACCCTCTGGTGTAGCTGTTTTTCTAGTTATTAATGTATCAAACACATCAAAAGAATAGAACATTTCCCTCACCACCTTACTATATATTAAAACATTCTCGTACTCTTCCTAAAACTGGAATCACATTTGATACATTCTGGCTTAATAATTCTTTTGTCACAGAGATGCAATCCTTATATCTCATAGCAATCAATACGATAGCATCTTCTTTATCTAACTCTATGTGACTTACTGCAATCACAGGAATTACGCTCTTCGCTACACTATCGCCTTGATGTTTTGATACAACAAATGCTTCTGCATATATTCCCATGTCCTGCAATCGTTCATATAAGGCTGTTCCAAGAATACCCGCACCATAGATATATATATGTTTTTTCTCCTTGATTTTAGATAAAATCTCAGATCTACCTGCGACCCAGAAATAGTGTCGGACCTTCTTGGAACCAATCAAACTCTCAAGCATAGCTCTCTCATACTCATTAAAGTATTCTATATCTAATTCATTAGAGGTAATTGCCTCCTTCATCTGCTTCGAAAAATGAATCGCAAATTCCTCTTTATACTGCTCGGCAATACGATGCATATTAAATACATAACTGTGGAATAAACAATACCAATAGGAAGAGCGATACAACGCATATTTTTCCATATCCTGTCGTAAATACTCTGTTACAAATTGGTATTCCTTACAGACGCAATATACTTTATCTTTTCTTGCCACTGATGAATTGGGATTGTCTCTTCGATAGCGATAAAATGACTTATCCATAAAGAAAAATCGACCTTTGTTGGTAAAAATCTGAAACCAAAAACCAATATCCTGATAGGAAGCACCTGGTGTCTCATTATGTCTAATATGATTCCTTTGCAAATAGGAAGTTCGATAAATTCCTGCCCAATTTGCCATTCCAGTATTTTGAATCGTCAATTCCATATATCCCTCAAGTACTTTCCCGTATTTAGATGAATCCTTTAATATTTTATAGGACTCAAAATATCGATCCTCTTTTTCTCCATAAAAAGCATCAAAATTTGCTTTCACAACATCTGCATTATATTCTTTGGCTACTTGGTACAGCTCTTCATACATCTGAGGATCAATATAATCATCTGGCTCCACAATCGTAACATACTCTCCTGTTGCCTGATTTATTCCAATATTCACACTATTCCCATAGCCCGAATTACTCTTATCAATGATTTTTATTCTGCTATCTTCTTTGGCATAATGTTTTAAAATAGATTTAGAATCGTCTGTAGAACCGTCATTGATACAGATTATTTCAATCTCAGTCAGCGTTTGTCTCTGTATACTATCCAGGCATTCTGCCAAATAATTCTGCACGTTATAGACTGGTACTACAACTGAAACTTTAATCAACATTCTCACTCCTATTTCTCTTATAAGTAATCTAATATCTTATTTTCTATAATAATCTGATATTCATAATTATAGTGCCATGGATGTACACCGTGACGAAACTTTTGATCTGTAAAACAGTTATTCCGTTCATCTGCCTGAATGACAATATACTCCGGTGCATTCTTCTTAAAAAACGAATAGTGCGCTTCGATCTGACGATTGATTTTACGGATCTGCTCTACCTCTTTATACTCCCTTGTCATATTATAGTCCCCAAAAGATTCTGCCAGATAATTTTCCACAAGAATTACTTGTTCTGGCTGATACTTTTCACGTAGTATTTGAATTAGTTTTAAACAACTGTCCTCCCATAACCCTTGGTACCTATCATCTTCTATTCCAATATAATCAACTACTTCAAAAGGTGAGTCTACCTCATGAATTAATTCACTATCCGTTACCAGACCAACCTTCGTTTCTATTAAGCCATACCGATCCTCTAAAAAATCCAACAGCACATAATCAGCATAACTCTCTTCTAATTCCTTTAAAAGTTCATTCTTTAATTCTGCATTTAACATTTTCTCTCTATAGGGATTGGTATGCTTTACACTATCACACTCTTCATGATGAAACATGGTGGCTACTACAGTTGAAAAATTGTATTTACTAACATAATAATGGTTTTGTTCATCAATTCCTAAGAAATCTTCTGGAACACTTTTTAATATATCATCTAGCATCTTACTTAACATATAGCTACCAAATATGACATATCTCTTTTTAAATCGATTATTCCAGTCAGGATAATATTTATCTAAGAAGTTTCTGAACTCTTTTTTCAATCCTTCATAAGATTTTGCATACTTCTGTTTACACACACGTAAACCAGATGCAAGATGAAATACTGCCTGATCTCTCATTGCTGAATAATACTCGCCTATAAGATGATGTGTATTCATATACTCATAACTAATACGTAAAGCATCCACATAATACTTAAGGGAACTCTCCCTATTGGTAGTACTCCCTTCCCTATCACATCGATAGTAGTAAAGTCCTTGATTTACCCCAGATATACTCTTGGATTCTATAACGATACTACTAAAGACTGCCAGATCTTCATAGGGAATTGCAGGCATAACAATCCTATCAAGAAGTTCTTTTCTAAAAATCCTGCAATTAGGACTTGGAATTCCAAATCTAATAATTCCTTGTTTATTTAAAACGGCACATCGATATCCACTCAAATCCTCTACTTCTACTCCAGTTAGCATCCATATGGATTTACAATTACAGGCGGCCATATCAGAATCTGATTGAATGATCTGCTCATACAAGGTCTCTATATAATTATTTGCTAACCAATCATCTGAATCGACAAATATCACGAATTCTCCTCTGGCAATTCTGATCCCATAATTTCTAGTTGGTCCCTGTCCTTCATTTTCCTTATGGATTACCTGTATTCTGCTATCTTTTTCTTTCCACTGAATACATTTTTCCAAGGAATGATCCGTGGACCCATCATCAAGTAGGAGTATCTCAAGATTGGTATATGTCTGATTGACAATAGAACCAATACACTGGTCCAAATAATTTTCAACATTATAGATTGGTACTATAACTGTGACCATACATACTCCCTCCTTTTCTAAATCATCTTCAAACAATCATGCACGAAGTAGATAATCTACATAATCTTTCAAACTACATTTATTCTCAATCGTCTGTCTTGCTTTTAAAGACATTTTCTCTAACTGAATCTTATCCTGTTGCAATTCCTGAATTTTGCAACTAATTTCCTCTAAGCTACCAAATGGACAGATAAATCCATTTTTCGTATCTTGTATAAACTCGTTAACACCATTTACCCTTGTTACAACAGGCACATTACCATATGACATAGCTTCTAACATAGAAATACTCATTCCCTCAAATTCTGATAAGGCTAAATATATATTGCACTTTTTCCAAAATTCAGACATCTGTTCATGGGGGATACGCCCTATAAACTTTATTCTATGCTCGAGCTTTCTTTCACGCACATCTTCCTGCAATTCAGGTAAATAGTCTCCCGTTCCAGCAACATTTATTTCATACTTCACTTTCTTCCTCTCTAGTTCCATCATCAAAAGTGGTAATAAATCTGCACGTTTTATCGGTTTTACAATTCTTCCTGCGTAACCAATCACTACTTTATCCAGCTCTTTCAGCTTTGGTTTCTGATATTTATTCTCATATATTACTGGGCTACTCTTATGTAGAACAAACTCATTCGACAACATATATTTTTTCATTATTGCATCTTGGATAAACTGACTTACGCATAGAATTCGATTAACCGTACCTGATGCCTCCCCATGCTGTGTAATTGTAAAAGGATCACTGCCATGTGCCATGGAGATGATTCTTACCTGTTCACCATATTTTCTTTTTAACAACTGTGTCGCTATGTATAGATAAAATATATCAGTTAAATAGATAGTGCATGGAACATATTGTTCTAATATCCTAGCTATTCTTTCAATCTTCTCTCTTACTTCTATATAGTCTGTATTCTTACCTGGTAGTGGGAACTTAAAGAAAATAGTATCCTCTAGCATATTCCTAGGTATACTATCCTTTTTTCCTGGAAATATTAATTTGGCTAGTATGTTACGACGCTTCATCTCCTGAACAAACTGTAACACCAATGTTTCCACTCCACCAAACTCTGCTCCAATTCCAGTATCAAACACATAGGTAGGTTGACTATTCTGATCGATGTTTTTTCTTTCCGTATATAAGATTTCTGATTGATAATTCTGTGCGATTACCGTTTCTATTGTTAGAATTCGATTTGCTGGCACTCCATACGCTAGTAGCTGTTGTTTCACTTCCTCGTAAATAGTAAAGGCAACTGAAATGACAATGACATACTCTTCTTTACTTTCTATGATATCCTTTGGATTTCTGATTTTCTTGTCACAGTAAGAAGTATTCCATTTATCTTGATTTCTATCAACAAAACAATCTACCTCTAATCCAAAAGCTGATAAACATTTATAATATCTTTCGGCAACAATTCCAGCACCATATAATACAATTTTCATGTAAACCCCCTGCCATCATCTACTCGTTAACATGAAGCAGATAGTCAATATACCTTTCAAGATTACATTTTTTCTCTATAATCGCTCTTGCTTCTCTTCCTAATTCAGCAAGTCGACTCCTATCTTTTGATAGGTATGCTATTCGGTCTGCCAATTCGTTAACTTCTCCTATAGGGCAAAGAAATCCATTCTTTCCATCCTGAACAAATTCTTCTACTCCATCTACTTTGGTCATTACTGGAACACAGGCGAATGACATTGCTTCCAACATAGAGATACTCATTCCTTCAAATTCAGACACATTTAAAAATAAATCTACACTTTTCCAGAACTTATCCATCTCACTATGTTCCAATCTACCATACCAATACACTTGATTTAAAGAGTCTATTTTCTTCACTCTTTGCTTAAGCTCTGCTAAATATGGTCCCTCTCCTGCTATATGAAGTTCAAATTCTACATTTCTATGTACCAAAGCTTCCATCAATTGAGGAATCAAATCTGCTCGCTTTTGGGCGACAATAATTCTTCCTGCATAGCCAATTCTGATAGCTCCTGTATTGAAACATTCCTTCCTTACATAATCAGCATCACATTTAACCGGACTTGCATGATACTTTACTTTATCTGGATTAATTCCATAAGAATAAATCATTTCCTTACGTATATAGTCTCCCACGCATAGAAGAACATTCAAGTAACTACTTGCTTGATAGGCTCGTTCCAATGATTCCATATCTCCACCATGAATCATTAGGTTTACTTTTATCATTTCTGGATAGCATCGTTTTACTATACTCGCAGCAACAAAACAGTAATTTACGTGACTAAGAATGATTACACAAGGAAGCATATTGATTATAGTGGAGACCATTTCTGTTATCTTCTGTGATAGTACTTTCTCTTCAAGTGCAAAAGGAATAATATCATTCTTTAAAGTTTTGGGAATCAACTGTAGATTACCTGGGAAAATTGCTTTTGTGAAATATCCTCTTAGCTTTAAGCCCTCCATAAATTGTATCGTAAGTGTTTCAACACCTCCAAAATTGGCTCCATCTCCCATATCAAACAAATATGTAAGCTGCTTACCCTTTCTCAAAGAATCTGCTTGATACCTTATTTTCTCTACTAAGACAACTTCTTTTGAGATTATATGTTCTGCAGGAACCCCCATAGAAAGAAGTATTGATTTTATCTCCATATAATAACGTAGAGAAGCTGTGATAATAACACTATATTTCTTATGATACTTACTGAACTGTTCTATACTAACAACTTTTTTTCCACAAAACAATTGCTTGCATTTGTTTTTATCTGAATCCACAAAAAAGGCAACCTCTATGTTAAACTGTTGCAATAGACGATAGGTTCGTTCTCCAACAATTCCAGCTCCATATAAGACTATACTCATTCAATTATCCTTTCTTGCTATTAGTACAGAAGTTCCAATAACCCTGAAAACACTTTCTCATTATAGATCCCGGCAAACTTATCTTTAAACAAAGGTATCACATTCTTTTTTGTAAACTCGACTGTATGCGCTAAATCATATACAAAGAATTTTGCATCTACATACTCTTTGAATAGTTCATAAACATTAATTCGAATGTCTTTTCGCCAAATCCAGAATACATCATCTTTTACTTCAAAATTCCATTGATTTAAACCACTGTAATGCTCGTTTTCTGCCTCGTTATTCGCATGATTTAATATAATCTTTCCACCAACCTTAGCAACATAAATCATTTTGCTAATTCCTATCAACGGATTATAGCTATGATCCAACGCATCCTGCATATGAACAATATCAAAACTATTTTCTTCAAGGCTATCCTCTAGTCTTTCCACCATCCCAAACTTAGAGCGAACTTTCAATATTATACTATGTTCATCTATTAATCGATTATAAGCATAGGCCAATGGATCCACTGCTGTGATATCCAATTTTATATTATCAGACAAAGTTCCAATAAGGGTACATGGCCCTGAGCCAACATCCAAAAGTTTAGTCTCTTTTTTGTTTACTAAATGCTCATACTGAAATTTCCTATTACCTTTGGTTCTAGAAGAATACTCATCTGGCCATTCTAATCCCTTAGTATCAAACCATCTACTCCAAAAATTCATCTCATGTTTTAATCCATTGAGCCATTCTTCCAAGTATTCTTGGTAATCTTCTAACGGTAATACCCTTCCATTCAGATAATCTTCTATCTGCATCCTGTATCCTCCCATGATCTATCTTACTAATTGGTCTATATACTCACTTAAACTTCCTCTTTTTTGAATCGTTTCTCTTGCATTTTTACTCATCTTCATCAACTTTTCTCTATGATATCCCAATTCTTCTATTCTGACTGCCATTGCTCTTATATCATTTATTGGAGTTATATATCCGTTAAATCCATTTTCCACTGCCTCATGGATACCATCCACATCAGTTACCACTGGAACGGCACCCGTGGACATCGCCTCTAACATGGAAATACTTAATCCCTCATAGTCCGATACATTAATAAAAATATCTGTTTGCTCCCAGAAATATATCATTTGCTTCTGTGTCAATACTCCTAGTAATTTTACTTTATTGTTTAGCTGTCTACTGTTTACCTCTTGAATCAATTGCTGCATGTATGGACCATCTCCTGCTATATATAGCCTATAATCTATCATCATGCTTTCCAGATGATCCAGTAAATCAATAATGAGATTGGAACGTTTCTGTAAAATAACAATTCTCCCCCCATACCCAAGTACTAAAGGTTTCTTGCTATTACTATAATCTCTACTGAACTCATTATCATAGAATACAGGACTATCTAGTGATTCAACTTTACCATGGACCGAGGGATATAGCTCTTGTAACATCTTCTTAATATATGCATTCACACAAATAATTCGATCTAATTCATCAGCTAGCAAACCATTCACACTAATTGTATGTATATCACATGAATGCACCATAGAAATAATTTGTATGTCCTCTGAATACAACTGTTTCGCAATTTTTGCTGCAATAAAGATAAAGTTAATATGGCTAAGATAGATTTTGCATGGACGCATGTCCACCATGCGCTTTACCATGTGCTTTACCTTATCTGGAATCTGCTCATAAGAGTCCTCTTCCTTTACTGTAATAAACCTATAGGGAATCACACACTCCCTAATATCTTCTGGAATGTTCTCTATATCTCCTGAAAAAACAAAATGAACCTTTTTACCTCTGTCTTTTAATTCTCTAGTAAAGGAACATACAAGTGTCTCAACGCCACCAATATTCGCACAATCTCCTGTATCAAACACAAAAGATTCCTCTATATGGTTTCCTTTTCCTACGATTCCCTGCATTGGATTTTTCTCATAATACTCTAAAAGAATTTGCTCTAGAATTAATATTTGATTTTTTTGGATTCCACATTCTAATAAGTACTCATCCACCTGTGAATAATACTTAGTACTTACAGCTATAATAAAGTAAGTTTCCTTCCAACTTCGATTAAGCAATTCGTTCATTGACAAAACATCTTTTCCGCAGTATTGCCTACTTTGTTTGTCCAAATTTTTGTCGACAAAGCATTCCACTTCTATTCCAAAACTATGTAATACTTTAAATGTTCTTTTTCCTAGGATACCTGCACCATAGATAATCAGTTTCATTTTTTTCCCTCTAATACTTATAATATTCGTACATACTAACCGGTTGCTCCCAAACAATTTTGTCAGCTTCTATCCCGTGTTGCATCAAATTATTCTTAATTTCCCTTGCTGTTTTTTCCTCTTTAATAGCAATTAATACAATATCATATCCTATATTCTTTAAGTCTTCTATATCTCCTACCATAATTCTATTATACTTACTAACACCAGTATTTTGGTCTGCCCAATAGACTACTTCAAATGCATTTCCAGCTGTAAGTTGACGGTAATAAGCCTCTCCTACCATACCCGCGCCATAGATAGCAATTCTAGAAAATTGCTTTATTTTCTCTACAGGGAACTTAAAGTATGGGATTTGAATGCTCTTGCGAATATCTGTATAGGTATTAATTGCATTAATTATTAATTGAGATATATAATTATTGATCTGTTCTATAAGAACCAGTGAAACAGGATGTGTTTTTGCTTTCTTGTATAAGGAGGAATATATTCTGTGAATCTGTATAAAAAAATCATCATGTTCTCTGTGAAGTAAAGAATCTTCCAGTTGTCTATAATGATATCCTATGTAGTCCAACACGCAGACTTTTTTACACTCTAATACATAGTGAAAAGTAATTGCCAAATCCTCCCCTACCTTAATCTGCGAATCTACCTTTCTAATTGATTCCAAAAGCATATCTCTTCTCATTAATTTAACACATAGACTAGGCATAATCCCAAAACTTTGGTATTTATCAGCATACATCATATGTGTATAGAACTCATAATTATTTGCTATGGTGTCATAAACGCCAGGCACCAACTTACTGATTACTTCTTGAGTTTTATTAGTCCACTCGAGGACAAATCCAGTTTCAATCAAATCAGAATCACTTTCTTTTATTCCATAGTAAAGCTTTTCGATATAATCTTTGTCAATCCAATCATCACCGTCCATGAAGCCAATATATTTACCAGTAGCTGCTTCAACTCCAGTTAACCTTGCATCTATACTACCTTGGTGGTGTTTATATATAAATTTAATGTTATCAAACTCTTTTTCATATTTTTTACATATATCTTGTGATCCATCTGTTGAGCCGTCATCCACACATATTATTTCGAGATTTTCATAGGTTTGTTGGACGGAGCTTTTCAAACATTGATTCAGAAACTTCTCTTTATTATAAATGGTGATAATCAGTGAGACTTTATCCATTCACATCTCCCCCTCCAATTTTATAATTTACTTAATACAACTATAATACTCAAAGAAATCTACGGGCTGTTTCCAGATTATCTTGTCCGGATTAATTCCATTCTGTATTAATTCCTGCTTGATAATCATGGCAATCTCCTGGTATCTCAATGCAATGATAAGCAGATCAAAAGATATCTGGTTTATCTGGTCTAAGCCCTTAACTTCAGCTAGAATATTTTTATATCTATCTGGGTTTTTATCCACCCAGCCAACAATAGAACATAATTTATCTGTTCGGAATTGTTGATAAAAAGCTTGTCCTACTTTACCAGCTCCATATAGTAATATTCTTTTATTTTTAATCAATAGATTATCTGGGAAATTATAGTACGGAATATGTATCGTCTGTTTGATATCACTCAGATAGTTTATACCATATAAAAGTAGTTCAGATATATATTGATTCATCTGATTAACTAAATACTCTTTTGCAGGATGATTACAGATTTCCCTTTTTATACATGTATAGATCTCCTGTACTTGCATAAAATAATCTGAATATTGCTTTCCAATTGCAGAATTAGCTCTCTGACGGTAATGATATCCCGCATAGTGAAATATATATACCTTTTTACACTTTAGCAGATAGCTATATACAGTTACAGCATCCTCTCCATATTTAATCACAGGGGACACCTTACTGATTTGCTCTAATAATAAGTCTTTTCGAAATATCTTCGCACAACATGATCTAAGAATACCATGATTAAATGCCTTCCCATTATATATCATTGTTTGATAGAACTTATAACCATCTTCTTGAGTATTATAAATTCCCTCCGGTATAGTATTGTATTCATGGGAGACTGTATTCTCCATATCACATAAATATCCAGAGCTAACAAAATCACATTTATAATTCATCATTTTTTCAAGTAGCTTTGAATATAACTCTGGTTCAATCCAGTCATCACTATCAACAAAAGCTACATAGTCTGAGGTAGCATCTTTAAGCCCAGTAATTCTTGCCTTAGTTACTCCTTCATTCTCCTTGTGAATCACACGTACATTAGAATATTTTTTGGCATAATCATCACAGATAGCACCTGATCTATCGCTAGAGCCATCATTCACACATATAATTTCAACATTCTTCAGTGTCTGATGAACTAAGCTTTCTAGACACTGAGCGATATATTTTTCAACATTGTATACCGGAACAATGATTGTTAATCGAACCATTCCTCTATTTCCTTTCTCATAACAATACTTGTGACTTGATTCTACATTGAGTAAACTTATATATTTCTCTTAATATAATCATAGACTTTTTTCCCACAACTAATCCCATCATTTATAATATCTAAAAGGGATTCTTCTTTTATAATAGAATCAGCAGATATAGCGTCCACAAATGATCCTACACGAAATGCCTGTGATTCATGATACATATTTCTATGAATCGAATTAAATTTAATGCCATTTATAAAATTCTTATCTTGAACCAATTGTTTGATGTTGTTTAATTCGAGCTTTATTATTTCATACTTCTGTTTTTCAAGATCAATCTCTAACAATGCTGCATCAGTCAGTCTGTTTGCAAGAACAGTATAATCATTGATTTTAGCTAAGTAACTGTATGATAGCAAAATTTCATTCCTTGACTCTATATTGATTTTCATTGAATGAGCAAATATGTCAAGAAACCCATTTTTCTTATTTAATTTATATAACTTGTAGTCTTCTGTTAATTCTGGAAAAAGTAATACATAGTCATTTCCAGCTATTAATCCTTCAATTTTATGTTTGATATTTAATTCTATTTGCTTTAACTCATTCTTGTCATAACTCCATTGAAATATATTATTCCTATCTATATCTATTAGCCAAAAATATTTTCCATCCGTATCCAGCCAATAAAAACCCCTATTTTCTTCGCCTATGGTATGAATTGTGACACTTTTTGAATCCATATTAAATTCAACCATTCTATTGGATTCCATTGACGCAAAATAGAGTTTATTCTTGTATTGTCGGCCTATTCCATATTTACAATTCTTATCATTTAGTAGTTCATCACAATAATAACTACATTCATGATTTTTTAGATCGTATCTTACAATTCCTTGATAACAGTGAGGTGCTAAATAAAGCGCATTATCATAGTATACTACAGTAAAGAAATTACCGTTATCTTTGCTATTTTCTACTTTTTCATATGTAAACTCATCGTCATCCAGATTATATTCTAAAATCTTATCTTCTCTGAAAGGTATTAATATAATTCGTTGCTCTCTCTTAAAAATTCTACAATAAGAGCCACTATATCTATACAGTTCCTCAGGTATTTGTTTTACAATCTCTACTGTTCTATCTGAAAAATTACACTTAGCAATTACCTTAAATTCATCAATAATGAACCATTTGCTTTGTTTATCACAATACATATCATAAATTGGTGAGGTTCTCAATTGCTCGTAATTATTTATCTTATTATCCAACAAAAGCATTGGCTTTTTCGTCACATCGAATAAAGTAGCCATGGAAGAGGTATCTTCCCCTATATACGCATCACTGATGGCAATGGCTAGATTTAAATCAGCGCCTGTATCTAGAATTCCCATTTTATTTGCGATGAAATTCTGTTGTATAACGTCATATCTTTGCACTAATTCTGGTTTCATGGCAATTAGAGTAGATCTATACAAAGGATGTGGTCGCCACAATATAACTACGTCTTTTCTATCTTGAAATCCTTTTAATACCATTTCAATCTTATCTAGCGCCATTTCTCCATATTGCAAAAGTGATGTTATACTAGTATTATAGAGAATTACCTTTCGATTTTTAATTATTGAATTCCAAGTTTTTGGGATTTTCAATTTATCTTTGTTATTCTCATAATTTAGCACGCGATCTATCTTTGGTGAACCAAACATAAGAAGCTTATCTGCACTGATGGTCTCTTTTAATTGGTCATATGCCTGCTGACCTTGTACTATAATTTTATCTGCATGAATATAGGAAGGAAACATTAAATGTGCCTCCGGTATTCTTCCTTCAGCAACATAATATGGTGTATAAATAAGCATATCCGTATATTCTTTTAACTTAGCTGAATAAAAAGCTGGGTGAACACTGGTAACTTTATTAAATTGATCATAAGGATTATGAAAAATAATAACATCTGGATGTAGTACTTCTAGATTCACCTTTTGATAATCTTCAATTATAACATTAGTAGGCAATAAATCTCCTTCATAGCATAGTTGCTGATCAATACTTTTTGCTTTTTTTTCATAATAGGGAATTGGAATCACATGAGTATTAAAATGAGAATCCTTTATAAACTCCATCCAGATACTCTCCATGCTATCCCACATAGATGCTTTATAAGGTAAAAAGACAATCTCATATGTTAGAATAATCTGATGATTAAGATAATCCTCTACTTTTTTTAATATATGACTTAACCGTTTTAATCGTTTCATAACTTCTAACCTATTAGAAATATGTAAACTTAACCCATATAAGTCATCGCAATACGACTCTAATAAAGATACCGCTGTGGTACCTTTTTCTTCCGTATTCTCTATATTCTCGCCTATTGCAATTGCAGCCTGTTGACATTCTGTAAGTATATCCATAATCTGATTAATATCCGTAGCTAATGATAGCGTGGCAATTTCTTCATGTGCCTTATATAGAGAATTGATTAATTCACACAATTTTTTCTTTATGTATGCTCTCATATATTAACATCCCCCACATATAATCGTTCAATCAGCTTTATCTGATGCTTAATATCAAATCCAGCTTCACTGATTTCTTTTCCCATATCTCGTCTTTCATATCCCTTTGAAAGAGAAAAGATTCTTTTGCACCAAATTTCTCTATCTAATAATAAACATTCCATATTCTCGGTTAGCCTTACTTCTGAAGGCACACGGTCACTACTGATACACTTTAATCCGGATATCTGCGCCTCTAACAGAACAATAGAGAATCCTTCAAATAACGATGGAAGTAAAAATACATCCATAACCATCAATAAGTTATTCACATCATTTCTTTTTTCTAAAAAGATTACTTTATTCTGAAGCCCTAACTTGTTTACTTTATCAATCATTAATTCTTTTAAGGGCCCGATACCAATAAGTAGAAGTTTCGCATTTGGTATGCCTTTTTGAATCTGATGAAACACCTCGATAAGAAATTCATGGTTTTTCTCGTAGGCAAACCGGCCGACATGACCAAGTATAAAATCATCCTGTTCTATCCCTAATAAGTCTCGATAGTTTTCTCTTACATTCTTAGAATAGGTGTATTTATCAATAGGTATAGCATTATTAAGGATTTTAATCCTATCCTGATCAATATTTTTTCCATAGAGCCAATCCGCTGCTAATTGTGAACAAGCCCAAAAATCTGTTGCATCCTGCGTGGTTAATGAGTTCTTTACTTGATTATGTATGTTAAGAAGATCATTTCTTACTCTTTCATCTGGCTGATTCCATATACCTGTGCTATGTGCATGAATAATAATTCTAGGAACGCCCTTTTTTATCGCACATTCTTCAACTAGTTTGCTCTTCCAGTATGTTGTATGAAGATGTAAAATATCATATTTATTTTCAAGAAGCTCAGAAAACTCCTGAATAAACTTTTCCTTATTCTCTTCTGCATAGCAAGATAAATAATGAACTTTACATCCTTCTGCCTTTAATTCTTCCTCAAAATCCAGTGTCTTACTTAAAGTAGCAAAATCAAACTGAAACATTTCTTTATTAATATATTCCCAATTCGTTAATGCATAGTTTGTAATACCGCCCCTTGAGTTGGCAATTGGAAAATGAAGTACTTTATATTTTTTCATGCTCTACTCCTCTGTATTATGATACTGCTCCCTTTTTAACATAAACTTTTCCATAATATCAGCTAATGCAATCGACTCTTTCTGCGTAAACTTAAAAGATTCTCTTTCTGAACTATTGATTAATGATACAAAGTCACTAATTTCATACCTTAATCCATCCCCTAGAAAACTAGCGTTATGCTTTTCAATATGATTAGGATCTTCATAATGTACCTCAAAAGTGCGTGTGAGCCACCAAGGTGATTCTGCCAGAATATATCCATTCGTACCAGCAATTATCAACTGGCCTTCCGACTTTACTGCGACACCACTTTTTGATAAACCCATTGCATTCTTATAAATCAAGTATGTCTTTGTATATAAATCTATGCCATTTTCATCTAGGATACTGTTAAATTGAATAGAATCATAATTTAAGCCTAGTAATTTTATAATCGGTAATATTGTATGACTTCCAAATTCAAGAAAACTTCCACCATATTGAATATCAGCACGTTCTCTTAAATTGCTATCCGTTAATCTTGTAAAGCATGCCTCAACATCACAGATGGTACCAATCTTACCACTTCTTGCTATCCCTAAAAGTCGGTTAAATCCAGGACAGTAAGCTGTTTTTATAGCCTCTATCAAAACCAAATGCTGTTTATTCGCCAGTCTAAATAATTCCTCTGCCTGTATTCTCTTTAAAGCCATTGGTTTTTCACATAACACATGCTTTCCATGTTCCAGAACTGTCTTTGCATATGCATAATGTGTTTCATGGGGAGATGCAATATATACCGCATCTACACCTTGTAAAAACATATTAATATCATCGGTATAGGAATCTAATTCAAACTTTTCTGCAAAGGCTTTTGCACTTTTACTTTGTGGATTAAAAGCGCTCACCACAGTAACGCCACTAACATATTTCACTTCCGGAACAAATCTTTCTGCAATTCTCCCAGTACCAATTATCCCTAACCGTATGATAGGATATTTCTGAAGGCGAAGCATTGTACTCGAAATACTTTTTGTTCTTTCAAGGTACACTACCTCACACAAATCCTTGAGATAGTCAAAGCTTCCTGTCCAATCAGAACCAAGTACAAAAACATCAATATCATATTTCTCTATATCTTCTGCCTTTTGTCCTTCATGGTCTTCCACAATGATTTTATCAGCCAAACCACTTTTCTTTACATTCTCAATGCGATCAATTAAGGAATCTATAACGTTCAATTTTCCTCTGGATTCATCAAATTGTTCGGTGGTAACTCCTACAATTAAGTAATCTCCAAGTGCTTTCGCACGTTTTAACAAATTATAATGTCCTTCATGGAATAAATCAAAGGAACCATATGTAATTACCTTTTTCATCCTTCTACCTCTACTATTGTCTGAGAAATTATTAATATAACCCCCCCAATTCCTCATTATATTGATAAAATTCCTCTATTCCCATCTCTACTAACTGATTGGCGATAACATCATAATAAATATTACATATAACTATTACGCAATTATCCGGTTCAATCTTCAGTAGTTCTCTTGGATTCTTTATCTCTATTCCATTTATCATTGTATCCCATTTCATACTATCATTATCTACAACAAACTCAGGCCTACATAGTTCTCCATATATTTTCATATAATTATCAAACATATTCCCTGCACCAAATAGTATTAAATTTCTTTTGCCTACAAATTGCTTTAAATTAATTCTTGATATAAAATATCTACCTAAATGATAAATCATACTTAACAACTGATTTTGAATAAATTTAGGATAATTGTTCATACATCGAAATGTCTCGAAACTAATTACACCATCGTATTCGATAGCTTTTAATCCAGACAAAAAACCATCCCAGTCTGTGCTGGAATAATTATATCCTTTTGTATAGGAGTAAGGCATCATATGTAAATCATAGACTGCATCATTATCATGAATATGTAATATTTTAAGTCTGTTGTTTAATGTACATAGCATATGAAACATGTCCTTGCCTAGAATATTAGCATGGCCTACATCAAAGCAGAAGCCAAAGCACTCCTGTCCAGCTATTCTATTCAATTCATCTATATATGACACAGCTTCTTCTCCAGAAGCACATATGCCCTCTATAATACGACCATTTTTTCCATAAAATAAATTTTCAAAGCATATTACAACATTATACTTTATTGCACAAGGAATCAGCTTTGTAAAGAACTCAATATTGAGAATACGTTCCTTCTCATCACCTAATTCATACCGTATTGTAAAAGGATGAACTACTAGATACCTGCACTTAAGATAGGAACAAATTGCAATACTCTTCTTGGTTACCTCAAGCATATAATCAGTCATTTGCTCTTTCTCTTTATCTTTCCACCAGTATTCATACACTGGGAAAGGGGCATGCATTTGAGATACTGTAAGACCATATTCCGATAACACCTTCTTATGTTCCGAAAAATAGGACTTCAATTCTTCTAAACTCTGATCAAAAAATTTGCTTGGTTTTCCTGCTCTAATTTCTTGGGCTGATAAATGTACTTCCAAATTATAATCAATACAATCAAATCCAGCCTTTTTAATTCTACTTATTCCTGTTCTCAACCCATTTTCACTGACTGTGCCTAATGCCTGTACCCCGATTTTCAACATATATCTACCCCGTATTTTATTCTATTATGTATTTCGAACCATTTGCTAAATTATTTAATAACTGCTAAACTAAATCCATCACCTATCGGTGTAATCTTTAATGATTCTCCTAACTCTTCTTGAAATTTATATACCGCCTGTTCCACATTAGGATAAGACTCAGAGAAATAATCATGAATAAGTATAATTCCACCCTTAACCATCATAGGGTAGAACAATCTTAATCCCTCTAATGTTGGCTTGTATAAATCCATATCCAGATTTATGAAACAGAACTTATCTACAACTTTTTTTGCCGTTTCCGGGAAATGTCCTTTGTAAATTCTTATATTTTCTGGTCTTTTCATTTTCTCAAGTACTATTTCTTCATTCGTCAACTTAAAATGAGGTGCAGATAATTCTGATTTCTTTTCTTCATATCTATAATCACTCTCATCAAAACCATCAAATGTATCAAAAAGATAACACGTTCTCTCTGGAAAAAACTCATTAATATACTTGGCAAATTCTCCTTGGTATACACCAGCCTCTCCTACATTGCCCTTTATATTATTCTTTTCTACTAACTGCGCGTAATTATTCAAAAATACTATCCTAGCCTGATTTATATCATTTAATTGCTTTGTCTCAATTTTATATATCAAAGATGCATCCATTGTTAATATCTGATTTTTAACCTGTTGTTCTCCCATTAGAGTCCCTATAATAATATTATCAAACTCAGCTTCTAATAAAAATTCTGGTGGATATACTTGAATCCCATTAATCATTGTACCCCATTTTTCTTTCATATTATCAATGAATCCAATAATTCTACTTTCATTTTTTATCATTGTATAAATACGTTTACCAGTTCCGCCAGCTCCCCATATTACTACCTGTTTCATAAATTATTTATCCTTTCTAATACTGTCTATCAGGCAATTTTAACTCAGAAATCGGGTGAATCATTCTATCTTTTTCATCTGGAATTTTCATATAGTCTCCATATTTATAACGAAGATATTCATCTGCATCAGCAATTCCAACAAGCTTAACGCCCTCAAATTCATATCTTTTCAAATGCTCATACCAATATCTTTTTTCGCAACGTGTACGATATGTTTTAGGGTTTGGAAATGTCAGAACACGAACAAACTTTGTTTTTCTCCTATTACTATATCTTATAAACCGATTGAACGAATGTTTCAATTTTTCTTCATTAATCTGATAAAGTAACTTATATATAGTTTTTATAAGCAAATTTTTTTCAAATTTATAGCCAACAGCTGACCAAAAACATTTGCGATATACAAAACAAATAAAGCAATGTACTAAACGTAGAAAGAAGTTTTCTGGGACATTATCATAGGGAAATATATCTATAAAAATCCCCTGAAAATAAGGCATGTCTTCTTGATTTAAACGTATGAATTTTGTATCTTTTCTTCTAAGTTTTCCATATCCCCATCTATATCCTTTTGTTGTTTGATGATCTTGGAAACAGAATTTGTCTTCATTAAGTTCTTGTTTACATGCCTTTTTAAACTTTTCATATTCTTCTCGAAGCATCCCTAAATCAGCATCATCATCCCATGGAATATACCCTCCATGACGTATACAACCTAATAAAGTCCCTCCAATTATGCAGTACTTTATATCATACTTCTTGCATATTCTATCTACCTCTACTAACATATCTATTTGAACTTGTCTAATCTCAGCTAATTCCATATCAGAACAGGTATATCCTTTGTTTCTCAATATACTTTCACCCACAATAGTTCTCCTTATACAAACTTCTTCTATATTTGTTTAATTATACTATTGTATTATATTTTTTTCTACATCAACTTACTTATTAACATCATATTTACTAAGAAATAACTCTATATTCAAAAAATCTTTTTGGCATTCTTTTATTTTTTCTATTGGCCAATCCCACCATTTTATTCTATTTAATTTTTCAATCTGCTCTTGCGTAAATCTATATTTGATAATCTTTGCTGGAACTCCACCAACTATCGCATAATCTGGTACATCCTTTGTTATAACTGCACCCGCTGCCCCTATTACTCCATTACCTATATGTGCTCCATTTGTTATACGAACATCTCGTCCTAACCATACATCATTTCCTATGATACACTTTCTAGTATTTAATGTTGCTTCAGGAACATGACCCGGAATAACGAAAAGTTGATCCTCTATCTGACAACTATCATCATTTCCATAATATAAAAATGGGTGAGTGCTTACATATGTAGTCGGATGATTGATTTCAACACTAGTACCCTCTGCAAAACTACAAAATGATCCTATTTCTTCTACCAACCAGCTATCTTTACATAGCGGTCCAAAGCTATATCTTCCTATTTTGGTATGTGGTTTTGGGAACATATCTACAATTCTGTCTATTGGAATGTACTTTTTAATAGTCTCTCTAATTTCATCATAGTAATCTTCATGGTCACTGGCCACAAGACAAATATAATCAGAACAATCGATTTCATTTAAGTGTGTTATAGGTTTAATATTAGAATTTGTTTTTGATAGACCATTATCAATGATTAGTTTTTCTTGAATTCCATATTTCCCATTTAATATCGTTTTTGTAATTATCCCTAATTCTCCAAATGGATATATAATAAATTTCCTTTTTCCTTGCTTTACCAGCCTCATTATTTTGAAATCAATTATCTTAAAATAATTCATATTCCATCACCTCATTACCTAATTCACTCTATCTTGTATTTGTCATTATATTAAATTGAACTGTGTTTGATATAATCAAATGGAGCATTAGCACTAATTACTTTGTGCTAATGCTCCATTTACCTAACTAGGCAAAACTATCAAATTTATTCACCAGTTGGAATTACTACATTTACTGTTGCTGTTTTCGTTTCATCAGCATTATTAGTATAAGTTATTGTAGCTTCTTCAGTTGCTCCAGGAGTATAAAATGCTAAGAACTTAGCATCAAATGTAATTACATTGCCCTCAACTGTTGCATCTGCCCAATAGCTTTCATATGCCTTTAATCCATCAAATGATCCTTTATTGGATGAGTTATAAACTTTTACAGAATCAATTGACTTTAATCCAAGGGTTCCTTCACCAGCTGTATATGAAATAGTACCAACTGTTGTACCAGTGCTAAACTGTGGAGCAGCCTCAACAACAGGCTTAACTAACTCTACCATAGCATTTGTTCCTTCAACTATTTCTGGTACAGCATCTGGAGTTTCAGTTGAATACACTGCAGATATTTTAACACCGCTTGGTAAAGCTGTCCAACTAGTGTTTATATTAGCTTTACCTGTAAAAGTAAATGCTGATACTCCTCCAATGTCGGTTAATTCATAATTAGCAGTTACATCATTATTTTCAGTATTTCCAAGTGTTACTTCTGAACCTTCAATTGGTTCATAAGTTGCAGCTTCTAAATACAGGCCTAATTCGGTTTCTGTAGTTCCTAGTGCAACTTTTTGGGTTGATGAAGTCATGGCTACATCGTTTAAAGCTGCAGCAGTAGTATCTTTATCAATAGCCGTAGTTCCGTCTGCAAGTGTACTAACTCCTGTATCATTAGCTGGTACCGCTGCAAGATAAATTGCATAAGAATCTTTTTCAGCCGCCGTTACATCATCTTCACTTGTCTTAAAGTCTATTTTATCAGTGTTTAAATCTTCAGCTTTAAGTGCTACTGTAACTAACTTAGCTTTTGAACTCTTATTAACAATACCATATTTCTGTGAAATTACTTGGTCTGTTGATGTTGTATCGCCTACCTTAACTTCCAAACCATCTGGGTTGATAGCTGTAGTAAATTCAGTTGGTACAATAACATTTACAATATCAAATGAATAGATTGGGGCTGTACCCTCAGTTCCGTCTGCTGCAAATGCAGACACTGGCATTGACATTACTACTAATCCTGCAGATAAACATCCTGCTAATACTCTTTTTAAATTTTTCATATATTAACCTCCTTGTGTTATATGAATATTACTTAAGGACCACAATTGTAATCATAAAACCAACAGTATTCAAATCCTTAAAGTCTTTATCCACAAAAGTATAATCTACTCTTGCCTTATATGTACCGGCAGCTAAATCCTTATCAAGGGTAATACCTTTAACTTTAGAACCAACAGGAACATTTTTTGAGGAATAAACCTTCTCATTGGAATCGTCCAAAAACACATCAAAATAGAATGTATTTTGGTTATTCTTTACATTCTCAACAAGTGCATTAGGTGATTCAGCCTTTCCATTTGCAAATGTCCAAGTCGATGTCATCTTGCATTCAAACATTCCCTGTTCAACTTTATTAGAGGTATCCATAATAGAATCTTTATTCTCATCTGTGACAATACCTCTACCATTTGAAGCTTTGTCAGCATCTGGAGTTTGCTTTTTTACTAGCAATAACACGATTACTACTGCAATTGCTACTACTACAATAGCACCTACTCCAATAAAGATTTTCTTATGACTTGATATTTTGTTGCTAGATACTTTTGTGTGAATATCGTCTGTTTTTTCCATAACTACAATTATTCCTTCCTTACTTATTACCTAACCAATAGAAATCTTCTTCTAGATTCGTATCGATTACTAAGTTAACTACAGAAAGCACTTTCTTTTTTTGGCCATCCATATTTCTTCCGTATAGTACTATCGTTTTTAACTTTACTTGATCAAATGAAGCTATTATTAATATCGGTTAAAATTAGCTTTATATTAGTTTAATTTACTATTTTTTTAGTTTTCTCCCTTATTTGTACATAATTATTGTAACTATTATATTTTTATATCTTATTATTACTTATTATTACTTATTATGGATATTTTCTTTTAACAAGTTTATAATAGCGATATAATAGTATGAAAGATTACCAAACTATTACCAAAAATACTAATATAATAATAAATTGTCACGGAGGAAACTATGGATTACATACAAAATAACTCAAAAAAACCTGTTCATGTGTTAGTATGGGGAATAGGCTATGATTATACTTGCATATACAATATGCTTAAATATGAAGAATTAAAAAATAATATTTACATCTCTGCAATGATTACTACTGATACTAAACCATTTCAATTTATGGATGGGTATCCTTTAATTACACCAGATGAAATTGACTGTTACAATTATGATTGTATTATTGTTACTTCAAGAGAATATTATAATGTAATTAAAGCGAAAATACTTTCTATGAATATAAGGGTTCCTATTATTGCAGGCACACTTTTCTCTAAAATACCTCATTTTGATTTTAAAGATTACTGGAGCTTACTCTGTAATATTCCCAGTATTATAGCGAACAGGTGTCATGGGGGATTCCTTTATAATGATTTCAAACTACCCTTTAACAGTCCATTTATTAATAGTGCAATTACTCCCAAATCATTCATAGATTTATTAACTAATTTTGACTCTTTTCTAGAATCAACTTTAGAAATTACTCATAACAAAACTCCAACTTCCTTTCTTGAGGGAAAAATTATGACTAATACATACGATATACCTATCCTTTTTCCTCATGACACTAAACCTACAGAGGTTCTTGAAAAATGGAATAGGCGTTTTAAGAGAATTAATTCTGATAATCTTATTATTATTATGTTTATGGACTGTGATGACTATGATTTAGCTTTACGTTTTTCGCAGCTTCCATTTAAAAAGAAATACTGCTTATGTGCATATGATTATAATCTTCCTTCTGTGTACAATATTCATTACGATGAAACTAATTGGAAAAAACATATGGATTTTTGGACATATTTTCATCATATTCTTCCAAGCGAAATGAACGGAGGAACGCCTCCCATTAATTGGCTTAGCTTACTTACGGGACAACCTTTCATGAGATATTAAGGGCTATAGTAATTGAATATACTTAACTGAATACGTAAATCTTGAGGTATTTAAGTTTCACCAAACTGCTTCATGTACATCCTATTTCAGATTGGGGACTTGTAAAAAGTTCTCCCAACCTCCTTTTTATGTTATATCTTCAAATCTACACATTGTATACGGCTTGCTAAGCAAGACGTTTCATCCATCTTTTTTTGATTAAGCCCTCGACCTATTAGTAACAATCAGCTACATATGTTGCCATACTTCCACCTTTGTCCTATCTACCTTGTCGTCTTCAAGGGGTCTT
>JAEYPA010000064.1 GCA_023411225.1 Bacillota bacterium | reverse complement strand
AGTCTGAGGTGCTCATGGTAGCAGCCAGAATTCCAGACAAAACTACGCCCGCCACAATAGGATATAGGAAGGTATTAGTCATTAGAATAAAGATTGTTTCAGAATTTGTTGCATCTAAGCTACTAATTAAGCCCTGAGTGGATAAGGATCTACCCACCAGACCAATTAAAGTAGCTACTACAAGAGAAATCACTACCCAAGTCATAGCAATTATTCTGGACTTCTTAATCTCCTTAGAACTACGAATGGCCATAAAACGAATCAGAATATGAGGAACACCAAAGTATCCTAAGCCCCAGGCAAGACCAGAGAAGATATTCATCACGCCGTAGGCCTGTTTACTTCCAGTTGCCGCATCGTAAGAATTAGCAATGTCTAAAAATCCAGGTAAATCTTTAATACTACTAATTACATTTCCAACACCGCCTGCTTTCACTAGTCCAACAATCAGAATTATAATGATAGAGAAAAACATCAAGGTTCCCTGAACAAAGTCACTAGTACTTGCAGCAAGGAAACCTCCAATAAATGTATAGCAGGCAATAACCAAACCACATACAATCATAGCTCCATGATAGTCGATGCCCACAGTACTGCTGAATAATTTACCGCAAGCAGCAAAACCACTAGCTGTATATACAGCAAAGAAGATAATAATCATCAGCGAAGATATTGTCATAAGAATATTTTTCTTGTCTCTAAAACGATTACTGAAGAAATCAGGAATGGTAATAGAGTTCTCACATGCTTGAGAGTACTTACGTAGTCTCTTAGCTACAATTTTCCAGTTTAAATAAGTTCCGATAATAAGACCTAATGCAGTCCAACCTGCACTACTAATACCACTTAAGTATGCTGCTCCGGGAAGTCCCATTAATAGCCAGCTACTCATGTCAGAAGCTTCTGCACTCATGGCTGTCACCCAAGGCCCCAGACTTCTTCCTCCAATAAAATAATCATCAGAAGTCTTATTCTTATTATTAAAATAGATTCCAATGCCAATTACAAGAACTAAATATAATCCCATTGCAAATAGTTTTAATGCTAAATCCAAATATATTTCCTCCTTTTATAAGATATAATATTATGTAAAACCTAATATTAAATTACATACAAAAATGTGTTAATAATATATAAATATCTTAACGCTCACATGTTTTATTGTACTATAGCTTTTCATGGAATTCAAGAAATTAAAGAAACATCTATACAATAGTACTATTTCTTTCTATAATGTAAACATGCTTAACACGGGAGGTTTAAGAATGAAGGCATGCATGTGGATAAAAGATAATGTACATAAAGGATTGAAATGGATAAAAAGCCAATATTCTGGATCCTCAAAGGGAGTTCAGTGGATGGCTAATATTATAATACCTATTGCGGTAGCGGTTCAGTGTATGGGTACCGGCCTACCTGTTATCATAGATTTCATTATATTTACTGTGGTATCCTTCGTTCTTCTTTGTCTTATAAGAGGCTTTCTTATGTGGATTACAAAGCCGATATGTAAGCCATACTTTCGAGTAATTCTTAATGGCATAATTCTGTTTATAACTCTGTATTTATTTTTATATGTATCCGTAAGCTCCAGAATCAGCACGATTTGGATGGTCATTTATGCCGGAGGGGTAGTCTTGGTTGAGCATTTGTTTGCCAGAAGCCTATTTGTTATTTGGAAATGCAGAAAGATAAGGAGTTTACCGTTTATTACTCTGTTACTTAGCTTAGGGCTCAATATAGTGTTTTGCATATTTATTTTTGGATCTGGAATAAAGACACATACCTTAGATGCTTATATTGCCATAGAACAGAGTGATAGAATGGAGAATGTTACTCCTTTATTAAACCCACAGTGGGAAGCCGGTATCTATCAAGTTGCCAGTTTAGACTATGGAATAGGCGAAGAGGATGATTTGACCTCTACTACTATAGATTTAAGTCATTATCTTTGGGATAACACCGGGATTAAACGATGGGCACGTCAGACCTATCTTGGCTATGATATTACACAGGTACCTCTCAGGGGACGAATCTGGTATCCAGAGGATGCAAAGAACTGCCCCGTGGTCTTTATAATTCATGGCAACCATACGATGGTCACAGATTCTTATTTAGGGTATGCCTATCTGGGAGAGCATCTTGCCAGCTTAGGCTACGTGGTAGTTTCTGTAGATGAAAATGTCTGCAATTATTATTTACCAGAAGGACTTTCTGGGGAAAATGCCGGCAGAGCGTATCTTCTGTTGGAAAATATGCGTCAGGTGAAGAATTACAATAAAAGTGGTCCTTTAGCTGGAAAGCTTAATTATGACAAGCTCGCATTGATAGGTCACAGCAGAGGAGGAGAAGCAGTTGCCCTTGCTGCTCTTTACAATAAGTTGGGGCATGACCCGGATGCAGGATATCAAACCTATTCATATAATTATAACATTCAATCCGTTATTGCCATTGCTCCCTCGGTGGATCAATATTTACCATCAGGCAGGGATGTTACATTAACAGATATAAACTATTTGTTAATCCAGGGTGCCCATGACAGCGATGTTTCCATTTTCATGGGAATGAAACAGTATAACAATATCAAGTTTACTGGAAATAAGGATAGCTATAAGACGTATTTATATATAGCAGGAGCCAATCATGGTCAATTTAATACAACCTGGCAACAGGATTTTACCTTTCCAAACAATCTAATGATTAATAAAGTTGATATAATGAAGGATTCTGAACAAAGAAAGATACTTAAGAGCTATGTTACTACTTTCTTAGAAGATACGCTTTTAGGTAAGAGGGAGAATCGAAGTCTGTTTCAGAGTAACTCACATAAGAGGAAGGGATTACCAGCCACTGTCTATATCAGTGGTTATGAGGATAGCAGTTTTGTTCCTTTAGCGGATTATGAGGAAGATATCTCTTTAAAATCCATAACGGCACCAAATGGCATGAGTAATAGCAAGGATATTTATTTCAATAGGGAACAGGCTGTAACGTATTATGATGAAGATGGTTCCTACGAAACTGCCAATCATGCTGCCTATCTTTGGTGGAACCAAAGAAGTGCTAAATATGGATTATACTTTAACCAACAAGCCTTTGACTTTAAGGAAAGTAACTATCTCCAATTCGATGTGGCAGATATTGATACAGAGAGAAGCCCAAAAAGCAAGGAAGAACTACTGAATTATGAAATTATCATAAAAGATACCAGTGGTAATAGTGCTTCAGTGGAATTGGAAAAGATTTGTAAGGTATATCCACCTCTATACATACGGTTATATAAATTGCAACTTAGCAAAAATACTATGGATGTGAAGACGGAGATGCAGACCGTGAGAATTCCACTTAAGGAATTTAAGGTAGATAGTGAAAGCCTGGATTTAAGTAAAGTTACTGCAATCGAGTTTGCCTTCAACAAGCAGGAAAAAGGAAGGATATTATTGGATAATGTAGGTTTATCTAAGTAATAAAAAGACTTCCTAAAGAACAGGAAGTCAAGGGTTGCACTGGGTGGGGAAGGAGTTGCTGCTTGCAAGGCCCCCCCAAAGGCGGAGAGTTTTGCAAGCAAAACTCTTTGTTATGATAAATTCAAATGTTTCTTACAGATATTATTAATAAGAAAAATACTTAATACAGCAAACACCAAAGAAAGAAAACTGGTTAGACCATAGTAAGAAGATGGTACATGTGATGTGTTTAAATCAATTCTGAGTACTGCGTAATAAAAAATAGAAATAATTCCGGAAATTGTACTGCTGGCTATCGAAATTATAAAGTAGGATAAAATACTTCCAGCAATCTTATGTCGAGGCATAATCATTTGCCCAAAAGCCACTGCCAGATATATAAAGCAAACAGTAGAGAAAACACCAATGATATACTTAATCATATAAAGGATAAACTGTAGAAATTGGCCATTAAACATTAGCTGCATAACACCATCCCCTACTAAATTCCAAATGTCCTTAATGTCTTCCATGGTTGAGGTGTTATATAACATAATTGCAATAGCTCCAGCTATTATCAAAAAACTGGACAATACCCAAGTCATACCAACTATAATCTTAGATATAATCAGTTTGAGAGGGGACACAGGCAAAGTGAACATAAGGTAGCCTTCATCCGTAAATAAATTCTTATAGAATCTAAATAGGGTAAAAATTAGTGTAGCAAAATAAAGACCGATGCAGGAGAGAACAGTAGTTATTAAAAACATTCTGGAAATTGATACTAACACTACATTATCAGATAACTCTATCTCAAATAGAATTCGATTAATGAGCGCAAGTGCCAACAAAATAACATATAAAACCAAATATAACTTATAGGTAGCACCATAATCATATTTTAGTAATTTTTTTAACATCTAAACACCTCCCTGAAGTAATCATCAATAGATCTGCCTTCTTGCCGGCGAACCTCTTCAGCAGGTGCGTATAATCTGATATTACCATTCTGAATAAAAATAACGTCATCCAGTATGGTCTCTATATCTTGAATCAGATGAGTGGAAATCAGAATGGTGGCATTACGGTTGTAATTGCCTACTATGGTATTGAGGATATAATCTCTTGCTGCTGGATCTACACCACCAATTGGCTCATCCAGGCAGTATAGTTGTGCATTTCGGCTCATAACAAGAATTAACTGTACCTTTTCCTTGTTTCCCTTAGACAGAATCTTCAAATTTAAATCTGGATTCAGATTTAATCGATTTAGCATATCTGCAGCTTTTTTGCGATCAAAATCTGAATAGAAATCATTAAAAAAATCCACGATTCGTCGTATGGTCAGATTATCTGGTAAATAGGTACGCTCAGGTAAGTAACTGATTGATAATCGGCTTTGCTCTCCTGGGGCAACTCCATTAATAAGAATTGAACCAGCGCTAGGTACCAATAATCCGTTAATTAATTTGAGAAAAGTGGACTTGCCACTTCCGTTAGGACCAAGTAGTCCAATAATACGGCCACGGTTAAAGGTAAGGTTTATATTATTCAGTGCTAAAAAACCACTATACGCCTTACTTAGTCCGTGACATTCCAAAATGGGTTCCATAATCTACTCCCTTTCTTTCAGTAATCCTTTTGTGATGTAATTTTTATCCAACAATAAAATTATATCACAAGGAACTAGCGAATGCTAGAATGTATTGTTAAGGTTAATTAAGTTTTTATAGCAAAAAATAGAGGAATAATGTATCTGGAATAGGGTATGTTATGTGATGTTTATATAAAGCTTGCATGTAAGAGAAAAATGTTTACAATAAGAATATGAAGAAAATGTGTATCATGAAGTAGGAGGTTGCTATGGCAGTGGTTGAGATAAATGGGTTGAAAATTGGGCAGGGGGTGCCTAAAATCTGTGTTCCACTGGTTGGAAAGACAGACCAGGAATTAATGGAACAGGCTGTTCATGCCAATCAATCTGGTTGCGACATGGTGGAATTAAGAATAGATTATTACGAGTTAGTGAATAATGTTGAAAAAGTGGTAGATAACATACATAAGATAAAAGAATGTCTTTCTGCCCCTGTTTTATTTACCTTCCGAACGTTTGAGGAAGGTGGTAATCAACCTCTTTCAACGGAATACTATGGTAAACTATATGATGCTGTTATAGAGAATGGGTCGGTGGAATTAATAGATTTGGAACTTAGTCTAGGAGAAATTGTTCTAAAACCTCTGATTGAGAAGGCAACGCAAAAGGGAGTTAAGGTGCTTCTAAGTAATCATGATTTTCAAAAAACCCCGGCTACAAATGAAATGATAGCAAGATTAAGAAGGATGCAGGAACTAGGAGCTGATATCGTAAAGATTGCAGTTATGCCAAATTGTAAAGAGGATGTGCTTCGGTTAATGGAAGCTACTTTATATATGAAGAATAACCACAATCAGACTCCTGTGGTAGGCATTAGTATGGGGGATATGGGAATGCCTAGTCGTTTCTTAGGCAACTGGTTTGGATCAGCCATAACTTTTGGGGTTGCCTGTAAGGTTTCTGCACCAGGACAACTTTCTGTGCAAAGACTCCAACAATTGTCTAATCTTTTGAACAACGAATAAAGAGATTATATAGTCAAACAATGCGCCTTTCATAGGGAATCTATAGAAGGCGCATTTGAGAATAGTACTATTTTTTTAAAACATCTTCAATTTCACAGATATATAAGTAGTGAAAGTCTTTTTCTGGATACATTGTGTCTACAATGTTCTGATTTAAAAAGCTATCTTCAGTAAAACGTTGCTTAAATAATTTCTTAACTTTAAGCACGAGGTTGCCTTCCTCAAAATACGGATAGCAGCCATCGCTTACTACAGTAAGACCAGACTTGGCAATTTTGTCTTCATCTCTGCCAGAAACAGATCCTAGGTACCCCATTACCTTCTTGTAGCCTTCTGGGAAAAATGTCAGGGTAAAGCCATCAGCAGCATCAACAAATTCGTTTGTATAACGTTGAGGTCGAATTACAACAAAAGCTACTGGTTTGTTCCACATAATGCCTAATCCACCCCAAGATGCAGTCATTGTATTTATTTTTCCTTTATTTTCTGCAGTTACAAGCATCCATTCGTTTCCAATTAATTGGAAGGTATTATTTGTTAAAGTCTCAGGTTTTATTGATTGGAAATCATTCATTTTACATTCTCCTTGTCTCAATGGGTATCTCCTATTCTATTGTATGTGACGAAGGAAGGGAAGACACCTATAATGTAATTTATTATATAAAACCTTCTTTATTCTGTCAAATATGGGAAATTGTGTTTCAGGAAGCTTTTTGTTTATTTATGTGGTATGATATATTATACTGATAGAGATATGTTAGAAAGAGGTTATAAATGATGAATCATGTCATTAATTATCAGAAAGAATTAGATCGTTTAATTGAAGAATTAACGGCCGAAGGAAGAGTTCCTACTTTGTTGCTTCACAGTTGCTGTGCACCTTGTAGTAGTTATTGTTTGGAATATCTGGCACAGTATTTTCATATTACCGTATTCTATTATAATCCCAACATCTCTCCTAAAGAGGAATATGAGCGACGTGTATTAGAGCAACAGAGGTTGATTGGGGAACTTACAGTAGCGTATCCTATCGATTTTAGACTTGGCAATTATGATACAGAACGATTTTATGCTATGGCAAAAGGATTGGAAAAGGAACCAGAAGGTGGAAGTCGCTGCTTTAATTGCTATGAACTAAGACTTAGGGAAGCAGCAATTGCAGCAAAAGAACTGGATTTTGACTATTTTACTACTACCTTATCTATCAGTCCTCATAAAAATGCTGCAAAGCTTAATGAGATTGGTCAGGCTGTGGGGAAAGAGTATGGAGTGGCGTATTTGCCGTCAGATTTTAAGAAGAAGAATGGTTATAAGCGTTCCGTAGAATTATCAAAAGAACATCATTTATACCGCCAGGATTATTGTGGCTGTGTATATTCTAAGCTAGAGGCTCAAAGTAGAGCCATGGAACAGGAGAATCAATAAAAATGAAAGGGGGAATAGTATGACCTGTAATCGATGTGGGAGCCAGAATTGTATACTTATACAGGAAAGTGAAACAGATAGTAAGGGATTTGGCGTATGTAAAGGCTTATGCGGATATTTTATTTTAGGGCCAATCGGGCTACTTTGTGGTCTTTGTGGTATGGGAGAAGGAAAAACCAAAACCAAACATTACTGGATCTGTAATAATTGTGGCAACAAATTCAGAGCCTAAAAATGATAGAACTTATGGAATAGGCTAAAAGGAGCAGAGATATGAAGAAAGCACCTTGCAAGGGAGAATTTAGGCAAAAGGAAAATAATGGTCAAGTCAGTGGGTGGATTCGCCTAATGAAATTGGGTGCCAGAACCGGCTGCCATCAGATGCCAGAACGAAGCTTCTTTGTTAAGGGGTATCAGTTTCCGGTATGTGCCAGATGTTGTGGAGTATTTATTGGATACCTTCTGGCACCAATTATTTATGTGAAAATAGGTTTTAACAAACTAAGGAACTATGCAATAACTGGGTTATTGATTATGTTTATGGACTGGCTATTACAGGCCATACATATAAAGGAATCCACCAACGTTAGAAGACTGTTTACCGGTATTGCTGGTGGATTTGGAAGTATGGTGGTGTTTATAAAATTGATTGTTTATGGCTTTAACATAAGAAAATAGCGTTAATTCAAAAATACAGAGAAAACACTCTCTGTATTTTTTGTTGATAGGACAATTTGTGGACTGGCTACGTAATTCCGATATTGACATACTATAAACGGAAGGGTATAATGTTATAAATGATAATTGTTCTCATTTACATTTAGTAATTGAAAATGTGATAGAAATGAATGAAACCAGAATAAAGAGGAAAGAGGGCAAGAAAGGTATGACAGTGAGAGATGGGAAAAAAGGCCATAGCTATCAGGTACAGACTATGACTTTGGAAAATCAAATTGCCTATCGTTTACAAGCCTTGGGACTAACAGAGGGAACTACATTAACAATTCTGAATAATAAGCGACGTGGTGCCGTAATATTTAGAGTGAGAGGAACAAGACTGGCGGTGGGAAAGGAAATAGCGCAGGCGATTGAGATACAGGAGGCATAAGTGGTATGAAGGAAGAATTAAATGTAGGGTTTATTGGAAATCCTAACTGTGGAAAGACCACATTGTTTAATGCATATACTGGAGCAAAGCTAAAGGTAGCCAACTGGCCAGGTGTAACAGTAGAGAAGAAGGAAGGGGCTATGAAGTATCATAACCATCACTTTAAATTGGTGGATCTCCCGGGAATTTATAGTCTAACATCCTATACCATGGAAGAAAAATTATCGAGAGAATATATCTTAAGTGACAATGTAGATGTAATCGTGGATGTTGCAGATGCCTCCTGTCTAGAAAGAAATCTATATCTGACACTGCAATTAATTGAACTTGGGAAACCTGTAATTTTAGCCCTCAATATGATGGATATTGTAGAAGAGAGAGGTATGGAAATTGATCTTCACCGAATGCCAGAAATGCTAGGTATACCTGTTATTCCTGTTTCTGCAAGAAAGAAAACAGGTTTAGATATTCTTATGCATACCGTGGCTCACCATAAGACTAAGACCTGCGAGTTGTTGGAACATCACCACGATGAACTGATTAGTACCAAGCATAAGCATCATCACCATAAAGAATTTACTGTGGTTTATTCAGATGAGATAGAGGATAAAATTGATGAATTAATAATGGCTATTACTGAATTTCAGTCAGATATACATAATCCAAGGTGGCATGCAATAAAACTATTGGAGCGTGATGAAGACATTGAAGCAATGTTTCCTAAGTCTGTTACCTCCCTTGTAAAGCGTAGCTGGGAGAAAGAAATTATTAATCAGAAATATGATTTTATTGAGGAAGTAGTCGAAGAATGTCTTGTAAATAAATCTAAGAAAGAAGCTTCAACAGATCGAATAGATGCGTTTCTGACCAATCGCTATGCAGGAGTTCCTATTTTTCTTGGAATAATGGCTTTGGTTTTTTTCTTAACTTTTACTATTGGTGATTGGATGAAAGGGTATTTTGAAGTTTTCCTGGATCAATTTTCTGCTGGGGCTACAAGGTTCCTTGATGTAATAGGAGCTGGACCAACTGTTACCTCTCTGGTGGTAGAAGGAATAATAGCCGGTGTTGGAGGCATTTTAACTTTTCTACCTAACATCTTTATCCTATTTTTAGCCCTGGCAATTTTGGAGGATAGTGGATACATGGCCAGAGTGGCTTACGTTATGGATGGCCTCATGGGTAAGCTAGGTCTATCTGGTAGAGCCTTTATTCCTATGCTTTTAGGCTTTGGCTGTACAGTTCCTGCAGTTATGGCATCTAGAGCGTTAGAAGATATCAAAGACCGTAGAAAGACTATTTTCATAACTCCATTCATGTCTTGTAGTGCTAAACTGCCCATTTATGTTCTTTTTTCACATATTTTCTTTGAGAAATATGCAATGGTAGCTGCTTTCTCTATGTATGTTATCGGTTTGGTACTAGGTATTTTAATTGCGCTAATTATAAAGGTTTTTGAAGGCAAGACAGAGATTAAAACCTTACTTATTGAGCTTCCTGACTATAAAACACCAAATCCTCATACGATATTCATCTATGTATGGGAGAAGGTGAAGGATTATTTGACAAAGGCAGGAACCACAATTTTCGTGGCCTCAGTCATTGTATGGTTCATTTTGAATTTTGGAACAAATGGTATGGTAGATGATATGAGTCAAAGCTTTGGAGCACAGATTGGTAAAGTACTAGTTCCTATTTTGGCGCCTGCAGGGCTTGGACTTTGGCAAGTAGTGGTATCTCTTATTTCTGGTCTAGCTGCTAAGGAGGTTGTGGTATCCAGTTTTTGTGTTCTATTTGGAATCGCCAACATTAATTCTGATCAGGGGATCAACTTGATGCATACTACCTTGACACAAAATGGCTTTGGCGCTCTAAACGCATATGCTCTTATGTTATTTTGCTTGTTATATACACCATGTATTGCCACATTGGCAACAGTGAAGCGAGAACTGAAATCTGCTAAATGGATGGCGGTTACAATAATCTTTCAGCTGACGGTAGCCTGGGTAGTAACCACATTATTCTATCAGATTGCCAGTCTTTTTATGTAGGGAGGAATCATATGGCACCTTATATTATTGGGGCATTAGTCCTTGTGTATACAACTTTTGTTATTGTTAAAAGGATGAAAGCAATAAAAAGAGGACAATATTGTAGCTGTGGCTGCGAGAATTGTTCTTCTGGTTGTAAAGTCTTTAAAAATAAAAAAAAGGAAATATAAAAGTTTTGTCTAATAATAGTTATAAACCGTAGAATAGAATCCTGTTATAAGGGGAACGATTATGGAAACAATGAATCTTAGACAAAAACAAGAGTTAAGAGAGCATAAGTACTTAAGTCCTTATGCTTCTTTTAGTGATGCGTCTTTGGGACGGGATATCTATGAAGCACCATGCGATATACGACCTATTTATCAGAGGGACAGGGATCGAATCCTTCATTGTAAGGCGTTTCGAAGACTGAAGCAAAAGACGCAGGTCTTTCTTGCTCCCGCAGGTGATCATTATCGTACTCGTCTGACACATACCTTAGAGGTCTCTCAGATTTCTCGGACTATAACGAAGGCACTTAAACTTAATGAGGATTTGGCAGAAGCAATTGCCTTAGGTCATGATTTGGGACATACCCCATTTGGACATGCGGGAGAAAGAGCATTAAATGCTATTTGCCCAGAGGGTTTTCATCACCACCTCCAGAGTCTTAGGGTAGTCGAGCTGTTAGAGAAGCATGGACAAGGACTAAATCTGACTAAGGAAGTAAGAGACGGAATAGCGAATCACCAGACAGCTGGAAATCCTTCTACCTTAGAAGGTAAAATTGTTCGTTTATCTGATAAAATTGCTTATATAAACCATGATATTGATGATGCAATACGTGGAAGAATTCTAAATGAAGAGGATATTCCAGCTGAATTCACTGATATATTAGGACATAGTGTAAAGGAAAGGTTGAATAAATTGATTCATGATATTATACTTTCCAGTGATGGAAAAAATGATATTATGATGTCTCCTGAAGTCGAGAAAACTATGTATGGGTTAAGAAACTTTATGTTTATAAATGTTTATACTAATCCGATTGCAAAGGGGCAGGAATCCAAAGCTGAAAGTTTAGTTAAACATCTGTATGAATACTATTGTACCAACATTGGATTATTACCGACCGAATACCTTATGCTCATTGAACAAAAGGGAGAGAGGAAGGAAAGGGTAGTCTGCGATTATATTGCAGGAATGACGGATCATTTCGCAATTGAGAAATTTAGAGAGGCAAACATTCCAAAATTCTGGAACGTTTATTAGATAGAATTTAATTTTATAGATATTTGCATGACAAAAAAGGAAATAATGAAAAGTTGTCGAATAAAACAAAATGGAGAAAATCTATGAGGGAGGACGTATGTATTATCCAGAAGATATTGTAGAAGAAGTTAGACAGCGCAATGACATTGTGGATGTAGTTTCTACTTATGTGAAATTACAAAAAAAAGGCGGCAATTATTTTGGACTATGTCCTTTTCATAATGAGAAAAGCCCTTCTTTTAGTGTAAGTGGACAAAAGCAGATGTATCATTGTTTTGGTTGTGGTGTTGGGGGTAATGTATTCACCTTTGTAATGGAATATGAGAATTATACCTTTGTAGAAGCTCTAAAGATGCTAGCAGAACGTGCCGGAGTAGATCTTCCCAAAGTTGAATTTTCTGTAGAGGAGCAGCGACAGGCGGATTTAAAGGGACAGCTGTTGGAGATAAACAAAGAAGCTGCTAAGTATTATTTTTATCAGTTAAAGAAGGAAAACGGGGCTGTTGCACTAAAATACCTTACAGACCGAGAACTGTCATTACCGACAATTCAGAAATTTGGTTTAGGGTATTCCAACAAAACTAGTAACGATTTATATCAATATCTAAAGAGTCTGGGCTATAAGGACGAAATATTAAAGCAGTCAGGTCTTATTACGTTTGATGAGGCTAGAGGAATTTATGATAAATTCTGGAACCGAGTGATGTATCCAATTATGGATGTGAATAACAGAGTAATCGGGTTTGGTGGAAGAGTTATGGGCAAAGGGGAACCAAAGTATTTGAATTCCCCAGAAACCAAAGTCTTTGATAAAAGTCGAACCTTGTATGGTATGAATCTGGCAAGAATCTCGAGAAGACCTAATATGATTATTTGTGAGGGCTATATGGATGTTATTGCTCTTCACCAGGCAGGATTCAATAATGCAGTAGCTAGCCTTGGAACTGCATTTACTGGCCTCCAGGCTAACCTGTTAAAACGATATACCAATGAGGTCCTAGTTACTTATGATAGCGATGAGGCAGGTACGAAAGCTGCTCTTCGGGCGATTCCGATTTTAAAGGAAGCTGGACTTTCTATCAGGATAGTTAATATGAAGCCTTATAAAGACCCTGATGAATTTATAAAGGCCTTAGGAGCAGATGAATTCCAAAAGAGACTTGATAATGCTGAAAATAGTTTTTATTTTGAAATTGAGGTTTTACAACGAAATTTTGATTTAAATGATCCCGAAGCCAAAACGAAGTTTTTTAACGAAGTAGCAAAGCGAATGTTGGTTTTTTCGGAAGAAATAGAACGAAATAATTATATTGAAGCGATTGCAAGGAAGTATAACATATCGTTCGAAGATTTGCGGAAACTTGTAAACAGGCATGGAGCTAGGCTGGGGGGAAGCCCTTATGTAGAGAGAACCTATGAGGAGGAAGCGAAGAGAAAAAAGAAGAAAGACAGCGGAATTAAGGAGTCCCAGAAAATACTTGTGACTTGGTTGATTGAGGATACTTCCTTATTTTCACTACTGCAGGAGATAATTGGACCAGACGATTTTTTGGATCCTCTGTATCATAAGGTAGCCACCATGCTATTTGAACAATATGAGACTACCGGACAGGTTGTGCCGGCTAAGATAATCAATCATTTTGAAAGTGTTGAAGAGCAGAACGAAGTGGCTTCTTTATTTAACACCAGTATAAGAGAGGACCTTAGTGTCCTGGAAAGAGAAAAAGCGTTAAATGAAACTATTATGAAAATCAAAAAGAACAGTCTTGATAATGCAAGCCGTACTGTAACTGATATTAAAAAGTTACAGGAGATTATTAAGGAACAAGCCAATTTACAGAAATTGCATATTTCTTTGAATCGTGGTTAGACTATTAAGAGATTGGAAAAAGGGTGGTAATAGATGGAAGAAAATGTAGCAAAATTTTCTGAGAAACTAAAAGAGCTTTTAGCAATTGCAAAAAAGAAGAAGAATGTCCTTGAATTCCAGGAAATCAACGATTTTTTTGCAGATATGGACCTAGACCCAAATCAAATTGAACAGATATATGAGTACCTTGAGTCAAATAATGTTGATGTACTTAAAATTACAGAGGAAGAGGATATTCCGGTAATCGAGGATGAGGAATTAGAGAATATCGATTTGACCGTACCTGAAGGAATAAGTATTGAAGATCCTGTTCGTATGTACTTAAAGGAGATTGGAAAGGTACCTCTTCTTTCTGCTGATGAAGAGATAGTTTTGGCAAAAAGAATGGAAGAAGGGGATGAAGCAGCCAAGAAACGTTTGGCTGAAGCCAATCTTCGTTTGGTTGTCAGCATTGCTAAGCGTTATGTTGGACGTGGAATGCTTTTTTTGGATTTGATTCAAGAAGGAAATCTGGGGTTAATAAAAGCTGTTGAGAAGTTTGATTATACAAAGGGTTATAAATTCAGCACCTACGCAACGTGGTGGATTCGTCAGGCTATCACGAGAGCAATTGCTGATCAAGCTAGGACAATTAGGATTCCGGTGCATATGGTGGAGACTATAAATAAATTGATCCGAGTACAACGTCAGTTGTTACAAGATCTTGGAAGAGAGCCATCTCCAGAAGAAATTGCAGGAGAAATGAATCTGCCGATAGAACGAGTAAGGGAGATTCAGAAGATTTCCCAAGAGCCAGTATCTTTAGAGACACCAATTGGTGAGGAAGAAGACAGTCACTTAGGAGATTTTATTCAAGATGATAACGTACCAGTACCTGCTGAGGCTGCAGCATTTACTTTGTTAAAGGAGCAGCTGGTAGAAGTGCTTGGAACTCTTACAGAAAGAGAGCAGAAGGTATTAAGGCTACGTTTTGGTCTTGATGATGGAAGGGCTCGTACACTTGAAGAAGTAGGCAAAGAGTTTAATGTTACAAGAGAGCGTATCAGACAAATTGAGGCGAAAGCTTTAAGAAAACTTAGACATCCTAGTCGCAGTAGAAAATTAAAAGATTATTTGGAATAAAAGGAGCTGTTGTAGATTTGACGGTGTGATATGAAATCGAATAGTCTACAACAACTCTTCTTGTTTTGGAGGATATATGCAAATATCAAACCGTTTAAAGACCTTGGCTGACATGGTTACCAAGGGAAGTACAGTAGCTGATGTAGGCTGTGATCATGCATATGTATCCATTTATTTAATGGATCGTAAGATTGCTAAAGAAGTGATTGCAATGGATATAAATAAAGGACCATTGCAAAAAGCCAGGGAGAACATAGAAAGCCAACATCTATCTGATCGAATAAAGACTAAGTTATCAGATGGTTTAATGGAATTAAGTCCAGGGGATGTGGACGCAATACTTATAGCCGGAATGGGTGGAGCCTTGACTGTTAATATTCTTTCAGCCAGAGAGGATGTAGTAAAGCAGGTAAAGGAAATGATTTTATCTCCACATTCAGAGATATTTCTGGTAAGAGAATACTTACGAACCCATGGCTTTACCATTGTGAAGGAGCAAATGGTAAAAGAAGGTGGCAAGTATTATACGATGATAAAAGCGTTAAGAAGTAAAGAAGAGGACAGTCAGAGTGAGGAACCTGATCCACTAAGACAAAGTCTTTTTGATCGATATGGTAAGTATTTGTTAGAAGAGAAAAATCCTGTATTAAATGAATATTTACACGTAGAATTAACAAAACGGATGAATGTTAGAAAACATTTGTTAAGAAAAACACAGGAATATCAACAAAGAATAATAGAATTAGAAAACGATATTAAAATACTAGAAGGGGGATTAAGTTATTATGATTTGTAGAGATGTCATATATGGATTAGAACAACTGGCACCCAAAAGACTGGCTGAGGATTGGGATAATGTCGGTTTATTAATAGGAAAAGAAAACCAAGAAGTCCATAAAATCATGTTGGCATTAGATGCCAGTGAAAGTGTAGTGGATCAGTGTGTGGCAGCTAATATAGATATGTTGATTACACATCACCCATTGTTATATACTCCGATGAAACAGGTGACCTATGATAATGCCTCAGGTAGAAAGGTAATTAAGTTGATAAGTAATCAAATATCCTGTTATGCCATGCATACTAATTTTGATGTAGCGATTATGGCAAGAGAGGCTGCCAGACGAATAGGAATTACCAATCCGAAAATATTGGATAAAACCTATGAGGAAACCTTATATAAATTGGTTGTTTATGTGCCGGTGGATAGTGTGGATTTGGTACGCCAGGCATTTATAAAAGAGGATGCCGGTCATATTGGTAATTATTCTAGCTGCAGCTTTGGCGTACAGGGAATTGGAAGCTTTCAACCTTTACAGGGAACTAAACCTTATATTGGAGAAGAAAATAAGATGACCTATGCCCAGGAGGTCCGGTTGGAGACCATTGTAAGACCAGAGCGGTTAGATGCAACAATTCAGGCTATGCTTCGTGTACATCCTTATGAGGAGGTGGCTTATGATGTCTATAAGCTAGAAAACAGGGGAAATGTTGCTGGTCTTGGTTGTTATGGTTATTTAAGTCGTGATATGTTATTTGAAGAACTGGTACAAAATGTAAAGAATGCATTAAAACTATCCCACCTAAAAGTTACTGGCAATATGAATCGAAAGATTGCCACTGTGGCTATCTGTCCGGGATCAGGTAAAAGTGTCATTAATAGTGCGTTAAAAGTCAAGGCAGATGTTCTGGTTACAGGGGATATCGACCATCATACTGCGCTAGATGCGCTAGAGGCAGGCCTAATGATTATTGATGCAGGTCATTTCGGAACAGAGTATTTATTTGTTGAATTTATGAGAGGTTATTTATATGATTATTTATATAGAGCTGATCGTAATTATGTAGGGATTCCAAATGAGATAGAAATTATTTCTGCTAAGGAAGAGAGTCCATTTCAAATTGTATAGTTTTAGAATGGTGAGGCTTAGAGGAAGGAGAATTTCATGGAAAAGATGATTAAATGTGAAATTGACGGTCATATAAGGGAATATGAAAGAGGTACTAAGTTATTAGAAATCAGTAAGGAATATCAGAAAAACTACGAAAATGATATAATGTTGGCCTTTGTAGATGGTAAATTAAGAGAATTAATTAAACCTGTCATAAAGGATTGTAAAATAAGTTTTTTAACTACTAAAGATGATGTGGGACATAAAACATATATTAGAGGGATATCTCTCATGATGCTAAAGGCTATGTATCAGGAGTTTGGTAGAGACAATGTTAACAGAATTTGTATTGAATTTTCACTTGGTAATGCTCTCTACTATGAAGTAGAAGGTAATGTTAAGCTAGATCAAGAGATTCTTGATCGGGTAAAAGCCAGAATGAATACTTTGGTTGAGAAAGATATACCTTTTAGAAAATTCTCCATGAACACGGAAGAAGCTATGGACTTGTTTGCCCATTATGGTATGTACGATAAACAGAAGCTATTTAAATATCGTCGTGTTAGCAGGGCCAATATATATAACCTAGATGGTTTTGAAGACTATTATTATGGTTATATGCCCGCAAGTACCGGAGTGCTAAAATATTTTGACCTTACTATTTATGAGGATGGGTTTATTATGATTCTTCCTTACAAGAATACCCCTACTCATTTAAATGAGTTCGTACCTACTCCAAAGCTTTATAGGACGTTAAAAGCGTCTAATGACTGGGGCAGAAAGATGGGAATTGATACCGTTGGAGCTCTCAATGATGAAATATGTAGGGGTGGTGCCAGTCAGCTGATACTTGTACAGGAAGCATTGCAGGAGAAGAAAATAGGTGAGATAGCAGCGCAGATTGTAAGCCAACCGGATAAGAAATTTATTATGATAGCAGGACCAAGTTCTTCCGGAAAGACCACTTTTTCGCATAGGCTATCTATTCAACTAAGAACTTTTGGCCTGAATCCACATCCAATTGCAGTGGATGATTATTTTTGTAATCGTGAAGATACTCCAAGAGACGAATTCGGAAACTATAACTATGAGTGTCTAGAAGCCATTGATACAAAGCAATTCAACCAGGATATGATGAATCTCTTAGCAGGTAAAAAGGTAGAGTTACCAAGCTTTAACTTTAAAACCGGCAAACGGGAGTACAAGGGTAATTATAAAAAACTTGGACCAGATGACATTTTAGTCATTGAGGGTATCCATGGCTTGAATGATAAATTGTCTTATTCCTTACCAAAGGAAAGCAAGTTTAAGATATATATTAGTGCACTTACTCAGTTAAACATTGATGAACATAATAGAATTCCTACAACAGATGGTCGTCTACTGAGGCGTATGGTAAGAGATGCCAGAACAAGAGGTACGTCTGCTAAGGATACGATTGCGATGTGGTCTAGTGTCCGTCGTGGTGAGGAAAAGTATATTTTCCCATTCCAAGAGGAGGCTGATATTATGTTTAACAGCGTCATGATTTATGAACTTGCTGTATTAAAACAGTTTGCAGAACCAATTCTTTTTGGAATACCTAGGGAAGCAGAAGAGTATATTGAGGCCAAGAGGCTTCTTAAGTTTTTGGATTACTTTGTAGGAATCAGCAGTGAGGATGTTCCGAATAACTCTATTCTAAGAGAGTTTATAGGTGGAAGTTGCTTTAATGTGTAGAGTGTGGTACTAAGGTTTGCTGACTACCCGTATATAAAATATAGTACGCTTAAAAAGGCCTGGATTGGCATATGTGGGATTAAAATACCCTCAAGTGCCAATTTTAGGCCTTTTGCTTGTATGAAAATTCATATATAGTATTGACAAATAGATCGCAGTGCGATATATTTGTATCGAAGCAAGATGTATCGAGGTACGATATATCAATGTACAATATATCGTGGTTCAATGTGAATAGGTGAGATAGTTGAAGTAAAAAGAGTCAAGAGAGAATGATGTTGTATGAAAGGAAGAGTATCAATATGGATGGACATCTTAAGAAAGTGTATGTTCCTATGACAGAGACAGGGTTTTACATTTTGTTATGTCTTAGGGAGGAGATGCACGGCTACAATATCGTACAAAAGGTAAAGGAAATGACGGAAGGTGAGATTTGTATAAGCCCTGGGACTATGTACGGGACCTTATCCAAGATGGAGAAGGATGGCTTAATTGAGTTTCTAAAGGAAGAGGACAAAAGAAAAATCTACTGTATAACAAAGCTAGGAAGAGAAGTACTAAGCCTTGAAATAAAAAGGATTAAGAGGCTATTTAAGAACGTGAAGGAGAATGAGCAATGAGAAAGATAGGAATACGTTTTTATACAATTCCGGAGTATGAGGAGGAACAGGAGTATTTATCCAAGATGCATCGTAAGGGCTGGCAGTTTGTAAAGTTTGTCCTTCCTTGTTTTTATTTATTTGAAAAATGCACACCAGAGAATGTGATTTATCAGTTAGATTATAACCAGGACGGGTTAAGAGAAAAGGATGCTTATTATCAGATGTATCAGGACTGTGGTTGGGAACATCTTTGCGATGTAGTTGGCTACAGCTATTTTAGTAAGAAGGCAGACAATAAAAATTCTGAGGAGGAAATCTTCAGTGATGATGCTTCTAAAATGGATATGGTAGACAGAGTTTATCAAGGAAGATTGAAATTATGTTTGAAATTATTCTTTGCTATCATTTGTCCGGTATTAATAGCAACGTTTGTTTGGCAGTTTTTTGTAGATAGCTATGCTATAAGGATAGTTTTTGGATTATATTTGGTTATATTTATAGTTTATGTTATTATGTTTGGAAAGTTTTATACGAAACGTCGTAAGCTAAGAAAAAGAATGTACATATAAATCTTAGTGTATCGAATCTTTGACAACTCTACGGAACGTTTATTGAAAATCATATCACTTAGGACTAATATTAATTAGTAGAGCTAGTAATAGGTAAACTATCTAGTTATAATAGTTGGAAAGGTGATATAACATGGAGAAACCTACTAAGAAAGAACTGAAAGATTTGTATTCCAATAGAATCCGTATTGGGGGAGTATATTGTATAAAATGTAGTGGAAATGATGCTTGCTGGATTAAAAAAACCAAGGATATAGAGGGCTCAAAAAACCGTTTTCTGTTTTCCATATCTATAAATTCATGTCCGGATAATTGTATGATTGATGCATGGCAGCAATACGGTAAATCTGCTTTTTCCTTTGAAATACTAGAGGAACTTAAGAAGAAAGAAACACAAACAGAGCGAGAATTTACAGACGACATCAATACATTACTGGAATTATGGAAGGAAAAACGATAGCATTGTCATGTGATAATGGAGGAAAATACTATGGATAGTATTAAAATAGGTAAGCTAATTTTCTCTTTACGTACAGAACGACAATTAACACAACAACAGTTAGCTGAGAGTTTAAATATAAGTGATAAAACTGTATCGAAATGGGAGAGGGGGATAGGATGTCCAGATGTATCTTTACTTCCTAAACTATCTTCATTTTTTGGGATTTCTTTGGAAAACTTCCTATCGGGCGAATTAGTTACCAATGACATTGTAGGAGGAAATATGAAAAAGTTGAAATTCTATATTTGCCCATCTTGTGGTAATTTGTTGACTAGTACATCAGAAGCAGCTATATCCTGTTGTGGAAAAAAATTAATGGAATCAGTACCACAGAAGGTGAGTGATGTTGATAAGATACCTGTAGAAAAGATAGAAAATGAGTATTATGTTGCAATTGATCATGAGATGACGAAAGCACACTACATAACATTTGTAGCATTTTTGACTGGGGACAGTGTTATTATCCGAAAGCAATATCCAGAATGGAATGTACAGACTCGTATTCCCTGTTTGGGACATGGAATGCTTATATGGCACTGCAACATACATGGATTATATTATCAGTTGGTCTAAATTGAATCAGATTCCTTACTAATTAAACAATAAGAAATGGCATAAGACAAGAACTTTATACAAGTACCTGTCTTATGCCATTTCTTTTATACTGACTAACACTATAAGCCGAGTTCTGTATTGGATGATCATCTATCTTGGCCTAATGTCGCCATTAGGCTCCAGCAACCTACCCACAAGCACGGCGGGCCGCCGTATCGCTTGTAATTCGGTCTTGCTTCGAGTGGGGTTTACAGCCGCCCTGTTTGTTACCAAACAGGCGGTGGTCTCTTACACCACCATTCCACCCTTACCAATTGCTTGGCGGTATAT
>JAEYPA010000039.1 GCA_023411225.1 Bacillota bacterium | reverse complement strand
GTTGCAGTATTTGGTTGTATAATAACTTTATATACAAGTTTTAGAGGAGTAGAGGAGGATAAAATAAAATTAATTTATACCCTAGGAGGCACGAAAAAGGATGTTTTGACCAAGGTGATACTACCAGGTAATATTCCATCCATCATTAGTACGATGAAGGTAAATATGGGGCTTAGTCTGGTAGGTGTTATTATTGGAGAATTTCTTGCAGCAAAGGCTGGACTGGGTTATCTAATAATTTATGGCAGCCAGGTATTTAAATTAGATTATGTAATCTTGTCCATTGTACTATTATGTATTATGGCAACGATTTTATATAAATTATTAAGCGTGATAGAAAAGAGAGTTGCAAAATAAAATAAGGCTGGAACCTGTTGATTCTACTAGGTTCCAGCCTTTAAGCTTCCTAGCGGATTTGAACCGCTGACCTACGCATTACGAGTGCGTCGCTCTACCGACTGAGCCAAGGAAGCATGTACATCTGATCATTATTGCATAAATAGTGTACATAATTATTGCCTTAATGTCAAGTGTACCCATTCGAATTGTGTGAATTTTCTTAAAAAATAAAGACTATTTGCCTCAATTCTTTATTTCCTAGGAGTAACATCTTTGAAACAGAGAAACCAGTCTTTACAGGAGAGACCAAGACTTTGAGGATCAGTGTCTCTCTTCACAAGTTCTGGATAAGTCTTGGCGGCTGGCACTAGAACAGGATCGCCAGGCTGCCAGTTAGCCGGTGTTACAACCTTATATTTATCACTGGTCTGAAGGGCTTCAATAATTCGGATAATCTCTGGAATACTTCTTCCGGTTGTCAATGGATAAATGAGGATTAAGCGGATCTTTTGCTCGGGATCGATAATAAATACATTACGTACAGTTTCCTGAGTGGATACATCTGGAGCAATCATTCCATAGAGACCCGCCACAGCTGCATCACGATCAGCCACGATAGGAAATGGAATGGTTAGACCGGTTATCTCATTAATAGTATTTACCCAAGCAAGATGAGAAGGATTGCTGTCGATGCTAAGACCGAGCAGCTGTACACCAAGGTTTGAGAAGCGTTTAAATTCGTTGGTAAAAGCAATAAATTCTGTGGTACATACAGGGGTGAAATCTCCAGGATGTGAAAAGAATACCACCCATTTTCCCTTGTAGTCGGACATTCGGATTGGCCCAAAGGTGGTGTTTGCAGTAAAATCAGGAGCTGTCATACCAATGCTGATAGGGTTCATATATAATAACCTCCCAAAATAATCATACAATATAAAATATGTGGTAAGGTAGGAATGTGAACCATGGAGATCAGAATAATATACAACTTGTCATTGTAACGAATATGTGTTATGATAGTGAAAATAGAACATATGTTTGCTAATTATAGAGGACGGAATATGTTATGGTAATCCAAGAAAATCTATCAATTGAAGAGAAATTATCTATTTTATCAGATGCGGCCAAGTATGATGTGGCCTGTACCTCTAGTGGAGTGGATCGTGGTGGCAATGGTGATGGCATAGGCAATGCCCTAGCCTGCGGAATCTGTCATAGCTTTGCGGCGGATGGACGATGTATCTCTCTATTAAAGATATTATTTACTAATGAATGCATCTTTGATTGTAAATATTGCATCAACCGCTCTTCCAACGATGTAAGGCGAGCATCTTTTACGCCGGAAGAGGTATGTGACCTGACCATGGAATTTTACCGGAGGAATTTTATTGAAGGACTCTTCTTAAGCTCTGGTATACTGGTGAGCCCAAACTATACCATGGATCTAATCTATCAGACCTTAGTTCTTCTTAGATTTAAGTTTAATTTTAATGGCTATATTCACATTAAGACGATACCTGGGGCAGATTCTGAGTTAATTAATAAGGTTGGCTGGTTGGCAGACCGCATGAGTGTGAATCTTGAGTTACCTACTGCAGAAGGGTTGAAAACCCTGGCTCCGCATAAGAATCGTACGAATATATTAAGTCCTATGAAACAGATTCAACTAGGGATTAGTGAGAATAGGGGAAGAAGAATCGGATTGACGGATTCCATGTATGACCAAGCGTTAACTGAGGTAGCTCAAAAGAGGAGCTCAGACACGGTACTGGGACTTAAGGACATTATGTTAGATCCATCCCCATCAGGATCTGATATCCTGTTACCGGGGAACACCACACCGAATGAAGATACCACTATATTGACAAAAAGGCGGTATGGCTTTAAAAAGGCTGCGTTTGTTCCGGCTGGTCAGAGTACCCAGATGATTATTGGCTGCACCCCAGAGACAGATTATCAGCTTTTATCTGTAACAGACAGTTTATATAAGAATTTCTCCCTAAAACGAGTTTTTTTCTCCGCCTATGTTCCGCTTAATGAGGATTCCATGCTTCCAGCTTTGGATACAAAGCCACCTTTGTTACGGGAGCATAGACTATACCAGGCGGACTGGCTTCTTCGTTTTTATGGGTTTCAAGCAGAAGAAATCCTCGATGAGGATAATCCTTATTTCAATGTGTTATTAGACCCTAAGTGTAACTGGGCAATGAAGCATCTGGAGCAGTTTCCAATTGAGGTTAATAAAGCAGATTATTATACATTACTTCGTGTGCCTGGAATTGGGACGAATTCTGCTAGAAGGATTGTACAGGCTAGGCAGATGGCTACTCTTACCTTTACAGACTTAAAGAAGATGGGGGTAGTGCTTAAGCGGGCTTTGTACTTTATAACCTGTAGTGGTAAGATGATGTACCCTGTGAAGATTGAAGAAGACTATATTACAAGACATATGTTAGATATTAAAGAAAAACTGCCACTTCATTTGCAAGGAGTGGATACCTTTAAGCAACTTTCTATGTTTGATACTAGCTATGAGTGGTCGTTACAAAGTAGGGGATAATGTATGACAGAGAATAAAAATATTCATATTTATGTATGTGAGGACCGAATAGAAAGTATCTTTACAGCGGTTTATGATGCCTGGTCCAGTGGCTATGGTCATCAGTATAATCGTGTTCTGGTCGGGCCGGTTAATAATTATGAGCTATTTGCAGAATATATAACCGTGGTTGCAGATCCAGAAAAGAGTAGAAAGGTTACCAATAGTGTAAAAAAGAAAATTGGCCAGGAAGCCTATACCGGAGTATATGATATGGCTATTTCTAATCGGGAGGATAAGGGAGAGATTATCTATCGGTTTTTAATTTTAGGCTTTTACCATGGGCCTTCCGTCATGAACTTCTTGAGTAATGACTATGTCAGTGCTATTGCCAAGACCACAAAGAATGTATGGTATGAAACTCATCATTATTATGGATTTGTGCGTTTTTCAGAGCTTAGCAACGGAATCCTTTTAAGTCAGATTCGTCCGAAGAATAATATTCTGACGTTAATAGCGCCTCATTTTGCTGACCGATTACAACAGGAGAACTGGATGATTATTGATGAAGGTAGGGAGATAGCTGTGGTACATCCTGCTCATAAACAGTGGTTTATGGTGGCCTTATCTATGATAGATCCAAACCTAATGGAAGAGCACTCCAAAAAGGAAGAAACCATGAGTAATGCTTGGACTGTCTTTGTGGAGAGTATAGGCATTAAAGAACGTGAAAATTATAAATTACGACGTAATATGCTTCCAATCCGATTTCGGGAGTATATGCCGGAATTTCAGGAGGAGAAGATCAGTGATATTCAAAGAAGTAGAATGGAATACTAATACCTATGAACATTTTACCACTTATTTATTAAGCTTAAAATCAGAGCAATATCTTCAGTTTCATCAAAAGCTGGTTCCAACAGTAGATAATCTAATTGGTATCCAGGTTCCAGTGTTACGGAAGCTGGCTAAGGAGTTAAAACAAAGTGATTTAAAGCAGTTTCTTTTGGTCATGAGACATGATTATTATGAGGAGAATATGCTACATGGTTTTGTGGTAAGTGAGCTTTGTAAAGACAAGAGTTTACCCCTAGAAGAGAAGCTACAGTATATTAAGTCATTTATTCCTTATATCGACAATTGGGCAGTGTGTGACAGCTTTTGTTCTTCGATAAAGATAGCTACCCGTTATCCCAAGGAATTTTTAGAATTGATTGAAGAGGCAATGAAGGTAAACCAGAAATATTACAAAAGGTTTGGATTTGTTATGCTGTTATTTCATTTTGTGGAAAGACAGTATATGCCTCTTATCTTTCAGTGTTGTAGTCAGTATAACAGCACAGATTATTATGTACAGATGGCCGTAGCATGGCTTTTAAGTATGTGTTATGTAAAGGAGAAAGATGCAACCCTATCCTTTTTAAGACAATTGACACTAGATGATTTTACATACAAAAAAACCATTAGTAAAATTTTAGAGTCCAATCAGGTGAGCAAAGATGATAAACAATGGGTACGCACTCATCTAAAAAGATAGGAATAATTTTAATATTTAGTGGGACACTATTTACGTAAATATTTTTTAGGAGGAAAATTAATGAAGAAAAGAATTTACGTATTAGTAGCAGTTCTATGTCTTAGCTTAGTGTCCATAACCAGTTGCTCTACCAAGAATGGCAAATATAATAATTCAGCTACAGATGAGAATGCAGGTTCCAATGGTACCAATAATAACAATGGCAACAACTTAGGTAATGACATTAACAATGCAGTGGATGATGTGGAACAGGGAATTGATAATGCAGCAGGTGATATTAATAATTCTGCAGGTACTACATCGAATAATGCCAATACAACAAATAATGCCAATGGAACGAATAATGCCAATACTACCAATAATGGCAATGCGAACGAGGGAAACAATACAAATAATGGTACTACTAATGGTAAAAATGCTGCCGGTACAGCGAATGATGGAAGCATTAATAATAATACTACCAATGGTTCACCATCCCCAACAGTTAAACCTGGTACAGGTAGATAATTAATAAAAAAGGGCTTTGCATGCAAAGCCCTTTTATTAAGAAGCAAAACTCTTTATACATAATTCATTTATAAATTATTCTTTTTACATTCCTTGCACTGACCTGTAATTTGGATGTAGTGATCTGTTACTGTAAAGCCATACTGATCCAGGCTGGATTGGATATCATGAATAGGGCAAACAGGCAAATCAAACATTTTCTTGCAACTATTACAGATAACATAATGTTTATGTTCAGATGTGGTATTCTTAATTTGATAGAACAGTTCATTTTCCTGAAGATAGTATTTATCTATCAGATTCTGCTTTGTCAAAGCATCAATATTACGGTAGATTGTTGACTTGGCTATCTTAGGATAGGTTTTTGTACAACAGGTATAAATCTCATTAATTGACATAGGCCTTTTGGCTGTACTGAGAATGTTTAAAATGTGCTGTTTCTGTTTGGTGTTCCTTGTGTGTTCCATTAGAATTCCTCCTAAGCATCAAAATCAATCAAATAGGTGTTATCCTTTGTAGTAATGGTAAGAGTACTTAGGTTAAAATCATCTTCATGAATCTGCAGATTATATTCGTACACCTGGTCATCATCCTTTTTTGACATAAATACATAAGCACCATTTTCTTTGCCCTCTATAAAATCACAAATTTCATTGTAAATATCAAATCCACTTACCTGGCCAGGAAAGCCACTTGCCAGTATCTTGTCCTCTATTGCTTTATATAATTCGTCCATTAGTAACCTCCTAGATGAGAATTAATTATTTTTCTATAGTTTTCTTTTTTTTTTATTTGTATAATATTGAGTATAAACAGTACTATCCTTATCCTGCTTGTAATTTTCTACCACAGAGCGGGTTGCCTGTTTATAACGGCTATCAGGGTCATGGTTCTTACTAGTAGAACCTTCCTGACGTCGCTTAATAGATTTTTTAATCATACTCCATATTCCTTTCAAGGTCATTACCCATTGTAAATGAATTAGCTATTAAAATCAATACGATAGATCTGTTCCGGACCTTCCTTCCACATTTTTTCATAGTGAAATCCAAGTTTTTCTGCCAAGTGAATGGAAGGGAGATTGTCTTTATGGATTCTGGCTATGATGCTATCCAGACAAAAGCGCTCTTTTGCAATCCTTAGAATTTCTGAGGTTGCTTCATACCCATAACCCTTATGGGTATAAACCTCATCAATCAGATAAGCAAGTTCTACTTCTGTAATATCTCCCAGTTCAAAGCATTGTAAACCACATCTTCCAATTAGTGTATTAGTTTCTTTTATAAATACTCCCCATAGACCAAAACGATAAAAATTATATATTTGGGTAATATAGGCCTTCTGTTTTTGTATTTCTTCTTCTAATGAGTCAGGGAGAGGCAGAAAGCGGACATGATTCTTGTCTGCATAGAGTTTTATCATAGCCTCCATATCCTTAATTGTTAACTCTCTAATGAATAAATGTTCTGTAATTGCAATAGTGGAAGGGAGGTTGTGGAAATGGTTATATTCTTCAACAATCATATCATAATTAAGATTGTTTATTGAATCTACGAGACAGTTTGCTCCAGTAAAGAAGCCCTCAGAGGAAGATTTTTGAACACCAATACAGGTCATTTTTAAAGTATTGGCTTCCTTTGCCATTACTATAGAGTCTGTAATCAATAGACAGTGTTTGGGTGCAAGTGATACTTGCACTATGAATGATGCCAAGGAATCATCTTGTATAAGTATAGCATCCACCTGGTTTTGTGTAAGAGACACAATTAATGAGAGATTAGTGTTGAGGTTTGTCTCTTTTTCTAGATAAAATAATACTGCGTTCAGCATATTTTAAGTGTCCTTTTTCTTTCTATCATAGCATTATTTTCCCGATTCCTCAATAAAATTATACTAGTATGGTTTGGAGGTAATAATGTGATTAATGCTGTAAGATTTCATCATACACCGGATATCACAGTAGTCAACCAACGACAATATGATGCGCATAATACCCTATATAAAGGTTATGTTAATCAAATTAATAATATTACAGAGGAGCTTAGAAGGATTAGTCCAGAAAAAAAGGAGGAAGCCAACACGGTCAATGGGGAATACAGGGGATTAGTACGGGGAGAAGTTTATGCACTAAATGGGGTTATTCTTCATGAACTATATTTTCGCAATATTGGAGGATTTAATCAAAGTCCAACCACAGAGGTACAAGAGTTATTAGGCAAATATTTTGGAGGATATGAGAAGTGGAGAGAACACTTCATTGCCACAGCAAATGCCAGCAGAGGCTGGGTGGTGTTGGCATTTGATCAAAGGAGTAAAATGCTTCGTAATCTTTCTTTGGATGACCATGAAACAGGGAATGCTGTGCTTTCTTTGCCTATACTTGTGCTAGATATGTATGAACATGCCTATATGATTCAGTATGGTATAAATAAAATGAATTACATTAATGCTTTTATGGAGAATATTCACTGGGACCTGGTTAAACAGAGATTATTACATTATCAGTTATAGTTAATACTGTAAAAGTCTGGTATAATGATAGCAGGGATAACCTATAATAGAAATACGGAGGGTGATAATATGCCATTTATTAATGCAAAGGTTAGTGTAAAAATCAGTGAAGAGAAGAAGGAGGCTATTAAAGCCAAATTGGGAAAGGCAATTGAGCTGATTCCTGGCAAGAGTGAGAATTGGTTAATGGTTGGATTTGAAGATCAGTATACCCTTTATTTTAAGGGACAGCAGTTTGAAAAAATAGCTTTTGTAGAGGTTAAGATCTTTGGAAGTGCAGGTAGAAGAGCTTATGAGCAGTTAACCAGTACAATATGTTCTATACTTAATGAGGAGCTTTCCATTCCTTTTGATAAAGTGTATGTGACTTACCAAGAAATTGAGAACTGGGGTTGGAACGGTAGTAATTTCTAGAAAAAAAGAAGGAGTTTGCTCCTTCTTTTTTTTAGAATCCTAGAGGAATTCCAAAGTTGATGAAAACTAATAACAGGATTGTCCAGGCAATGAGGAAAGTAATAGAGTATGGAAGCATAGCGCCGATTAAGTTACCTACGCCAAAGTCTTTTTTATATTTTCTCATAAATACCAAGATGACACCTGCGTAACTCATAAGTGGCGTAATGATATTAGTGGAGGAGTCTGCCAGACGATAAGCAGCTGCCACAACATCAGGAGTCATATTAGGATTAGCTTTGTAAAGCATTGGTATGAAGATTGGTCCAAGTAATAACCACTTAGAAGTCAAACCACCAACGAAGAGATTAATAATTGCAGTGATTAGGATGAAAGCTATAATTAATAAGGTTGGATAATGATTTAATCCTAAGTTTTCTATCAGCTCTGCGCCTAAGAAGGTAATATAGGTTCCAATACCTGTGTAGGAAAGAAGAGCCAGGAAATTATAGCTGAAGAAGGTTAATACGATAACGTAACCCATGCTACCAATCTGTTTAGACATAGCATCGATAACATCCTGTAGTTTGGTGAATTTTTTTGTTCCATACCCATAAAATAGACCACTCACAAAGAAAATCAAAGTGATTAATAAAATGATATTTTCTAAATAAGGAGTCACTGTAAGTCCGGTTTCAGGATTTACATAGCTTCTCAGTGGCCCTATTGCCAACGCTACACAGAAAGCTAAAGATAACAGGAAACCAACTAAAGACCATCTTAAGCCCTTTTTCTCCACGTCTGTAATACCGAACTCGTTGATATCGATATCGTCGGGTACATCATAGGATACTTTTTCAAACTTTGGTTTGATGAACTTATTCGTAACAAAACCGCCTAGAAGTACTAACATTACAGTGGAGGCTATCATGAAGAAGTAGTGCATAGTAAATGCATTTAAGTTCTTACCAAGGTAGGATACGAAAGGTACATTCTGTGCATTGGCAAAGCTCTGAGCATTTCTACCAACAATAATATCAACTACAGTAGCTGGAATCAGGTTGGCACTAAAACCTGCAGATACGCCGGCAAATGCAGCAAACATACCTATCAGAGGGTTTTTCTTAAGGCCCAGATAAAGTAGTCCGGCAAGTGGAACTAATACAATATAACCTGCATCAGAAGCAATGTTACTCATGATACCCAAAAATACTAGTAGGTAAGGAAGAAAGCGGTCGGAGATGTTACCGCCTATCTTTCTAATTAAAGCTGAAAGAAGACCGGATTCTTCAGAAATACCTATACCAAACATTACAATTAAGATAGTGCCAAGAATACCATGTGCATAACCAACCCAGTTGGTGAGTATGGCATTGTCAAATAGCCATCTTATGTTGGTTGTGGTAAACATGTTTTTTATATCATATGATACAGTAGCTCCGTCATCACCGATTGTACTGAAGGTCTTTCCACCAAGAAAAGCACTTAGAATCATAACAACAGCAAATAGGAACACAAAGATTACAACAGGATCTGGAATCTTTGAGCCGATGCGTTCCACTAGTGAAACTTTTTTAGGAGCATCATTTTGTTTTTTCATAAATATCTACCCATTCCTTTATATTTTTAAGAAATACTTGTTTCAATGTTGCATTACTACGTACTATTCTTAACGATTTAACATGATAAAGCAACGTAAGAATCTTTCCAAGAAATCTAACAATAGACATATATGTCAGAAAATGCAATAAATTGTGTATAAATTGTACAAGAAAAAGTAAATGCAATGTTAGTTATGCATTTTTTTAGCAGGTAAGTTTAAAACTTTTTCAAACACCAAACCCAACAAAAACCATAAAGGAGCATAGTCTAGACGTATTACTCCCTTATAGTTGTATTTGGAGTTAGAGTAGTCCCAAGGACAGGCCTTATATTTTTTTAACAAAGTACCCAGGGAGTACTCTGTCAAAAAGATGCCAATTGTGTAAATGCCTCCTCGAATTATGGCATTTGACTTGCCTAAAAGGGAACTAATTGGTTTTATTAATGCCCCAAGACCGTAAATTGGAAACATCCAGACAGATGTAGAGCAAATAAGCTTAGGATCTCTGTGCTTAATAATGGCACTTAGTCCAGTCCAGAAGCATTCCATACACCAGCCAAGGGAGCCGCAGATTATAAAATTGGTAAATATATTTTTTCTCATAAGGTTAGTATTTGATAGTAGAAGAAGGTTATTCTTATTTTAAAAAATTGAAGTGAAAATATATGGAAGGAGAGTAAACTACATTCTTGACCAAATGTAATCCTAGGCATACAATAACCTATGAGAAAGATGTCAGTATAAAAATAGGAGATTATAATGGAAAAAGCGATTGTAACAATAAAAAAAGGGGAAGGTAGAACCATAAAAGCTGGCGGAATGTGGATTTTTGACAATGAAATTGCAGAAGTCTCTGGTACATTTAATAATGGTGAACTTGTAGAAGTTCATGATTTCGATGGGTATTTTATGGGGATTGGATTTATGAATCTTTCCTCTAAGATAAGGGTTCGTTTACTGACGAGAAAAAAAGGCCAGGAAATTGATCATGAATTTTGGAAAATGCGGGTACAGGCAGCTTGGAACTATAGAAAAGCTACCGTAGATACCTCCAGTTGCAGAGTAATCTTTGGGGAAGCAGATTTCTTCCCTGGATTTGTAGTCGACAAATTCGAAGATGTCTTGGTAGTAGAGTCGTTAGCTTTGGGAATTGACAGATATAAAGAAGAAATATTGGATATCTTGACGAATATCTTAAAAGAAGATGGTGTCACAATTCGGGGAATCTATGAGAGAAGTGATGCCAAGGTACGTCTTCAGGAAGGTATGGAGAGAGTAAAAGGTTTTATAGGAGAACCTTTTGATACGAAAGTACTAATTGAAGAAAATGGGGTAAAGTATTATGTTGATGTAGCTGAAGGTCAGAAAACAGGGTTTTTCCTAGATCAAAAATACAACCGACTTGCCATGCAAAAGATATGTAAAGGTGCCAAGGTACTGGATTGCTTTACGCACACTGGTTCTTTTGCCCTAAATGCAGGCTTTGGTGGCGCAAAAGAAGTAGTCGGAGTAGATGCTTCGGAGTTGGGAGTGACTCAGGCTACAGAAAATGCAAAGCTAAATGGGTTAGAGGATCGTGTAAAGTTTATGTGTGCTGATGTCTTTGACTTACTTCCTGACTTAGAGAGTAAAGGAGAGATCTTTGACGTAGTAATTCTTGATCCACCAGCCTTTACAAAGTCCCGTAATTCAGTAAAGAATGCAATAAAGGGTTACCGAGAAATAAACCACCGGGCCCTAAAGCTAATAAAAGATGGGGGCTTTTTAGCTACATGCTCCTGTTCTCATTTTATGACACCGGAGTTATTTACCCAGACCATCGGACAAGCAGCTAGAGCGGCCCATAAACGTCTTCGTCAGGTAGAATATAGACAGCAATCCCCAGATCACCCTATTTTGTGGGCGGCAGACGAATCCTATTATCTAAAGTTTTATATCTTTCAAGTATGTGAGGAAAAGTAGGAGATAAGCATGAATTATGCAGAAGCTAGAGAGTATATGATGAATATCAGTAGTCTCGGTAGTAAGCCGGGACTTACTACTATAACTGAGTTAATGAACCGACTTGGAAATCCGCAAAGAAAGCTTAAGTTTATTCATGTGGCAGGGACCAATGGAAAAGGCTCTACCTGTGGGTTTATTGCCAATATTCTGGCGTACTCTAGATATAAGGTGGGACGTTATTCTTCCCCAGTGGTACAAGAATATAGGGAATGTATTCAGGTCTCTACCGGTGAGGCAAAGTGGGCTTATATAAAAGAAGAGCAGGTAGCTAAGCATATTACTACAATCAAGCAAGTTTCAATGGCAATGGTGGCAGATGGCTTTCCTCAACCCACCTATTATGAGGTGGAAACTGCCATGGCGCTGCTAGAGTTTTATGAACAAAGGTGTGACCTTATCGTGTTAGAGACATTAATGGGAGGCAGACTGGATGCCACTAATGTGGTAGAGCAGGTCTTAGTCTGTGTCTTTACCTCAATAAGTATGGATCATATGCAGTACCTAGGAAATACCTTAGCAAAGATTGCAAAGGAAAAGGCAGGTATTATAAAGCCGGGAGTACCTGTGGTGCTGGAGAATTTTTCCAAAGAAGTAAAAGATGTGATACTAGAAGTGGCTGATGATAGGAATGCTCCCGTTACTATAATAGATACAATCCAAATAAAGCAGCTGTCGAAAGCTGGAGAGAGGATGGTATTTACCTATAAAGAGAAAGGACCGTATGAGATACAGCTATATGGAAATCATCAGTTGAGAAATGCTACTCTTGCAATAGAGTGTGTAGAAGTTCTTTTGCGACAAGGATATGAGATTACAGGGGAGGCTATTAAAAAGGGACTTTTTGCGACTACGCTGTTTGGAAGATTTACCATTTTGAAGGAACAGCCTACGCTAGTCATAGATGGAGCTCATAACCCCGATGCAGCGAGGATACTAAAAGATGCTTTAATGCTACAATTTTCAGGGAAAAAAGGTGTCTTTATTATGGGAGTTTTTGCAGACAAGAATTATGACGAAATATTGTCATGTTTGGGAGATATGTCACAGTGTCTAATTACTGTTACGGCGCCTGGTGATAGAGGACTGGCCTCCAGTGAACTGGCAAAGGCAGCGAAGAAATATTGTAAAAAGGTAATAGATGCTGGTAATTTAGAGCATGCTCTTACCTTGGCTACAGATATTGTGAAGAAGGATGAGTATATTCTTTGCTTCGGCTCTCTGTCCTATCTAGGCCAGGTGCCAAAGATAGCGAATCATATGAAATGCTGGAAGATAGATAATGGATAAATTAAAAGGAGAACTGCAATGATAAAGCAGGTCTCCCTTTGTTTTTTGTACTATAGATTCCCATTACTTGTTATTCGGTCTAAACTCACTTGCTTTGGTTGGATTACTTAATTCTACATAGAACATAGCAGTAGAGTCAAATCTATTAAAAAATAGATAATCGTCTGTTAAACAAAGATTCTGGTAATTACCAGCCTGAATTAGATCTGTCTCTCCGGTAGAAAGGTTTACAAGGTAGACACCGTTGTGGTCGCCACCATCAGCTTGGTAGAAGAGATAGTTGCCATCTGGGGTAATGTTATAGGTAGCCACTCGATCATTTACAATCTTTTTTTCCAACGTACCATCTGTGTTCATTTGAACAATTGAATAATTGTCTGAATTGTTTATGCAATACATGGAAGAGCCCTGTAGGATAACCTGACTGTAGTTACCTTCCTTTATCAATTCTTTCTGAAAGGAACTCCTAGACAGGCGATAAATATTATGATCCTGCTTCACTCCGGTATAATAAATATATTCATCAGTCATCATGGCAGGGGAGACAGCCTCATTAAGTACCTGCTTTTGGTTACTTCCGTCAAGTCCAACAGAATACAGAGTATAAGCATCATGTTTATCGTAACGGACGTAGTAAATATCATTTCCAAATTGATGCACGGTTCCAGCCGGTGCTTTATCCAATCGTTTTATGTTGTTGCCATTTAGATTAATTCTGTAAACTCCTACATTGATAAATTCCAACGCAGATCCACTACTACGTTCTTTTTTATTATTAATCCGATTATAAATGATATAATGACCACTTGCATTAATATAATTTACTTTATCATCACTTATTTTTTTATATGTACTCATATCGGTATTCATGGAGTATAATGCACCGTTATCTGCTAAATTGGAAAAGTAGATTTTATTATCCAGTTGACAAAAGAGACCACTATTATATAAATTTCCACTAGCGTTTCCATCGGCATTTTCATCGTTATAATACAATTTTACATCACGATAATACAAAATATATAATAATAAAATTGGAAGAATAATTCCTAAAATTAATATTCCTGTTTTCTTTTTCAAGTCTACACCCCCTTATGGCTAATTATATCGCAGTATATATAAAACTACAATCATTTCTCTAAGGTAGATATCTTGCCAAGTAACACTTCTGCCGTTATAATGTATGTTATTATGGACTAGACAAAAAGTAACACCCTACGCTATGGGCTAGAATACATAAAGTATAAGATGGAGGGCATACATGATTGATTTAAAGGATAGCCGGGATAAGATTGATGTAATCGACAGACAGATTGTAGAACTTTTTGAAAAAAGAATGAAGATTGCCAAGGATGTGGCAGAATATAAGCTTGAGACTGGAAAACAGGTTTATGATAGAGAACGCGAAATTCACAAATTAGATCAAGTGAAAAAAATGGCTACTTCAGAGTTTAATGAGCATGGAGTAGAGGAGCTATTTGCTCAAATTATGTCTATTAGCAGAAAATTGCAATATGGCTTGCTAGCTAGTACCCAGAAGGAGGAAACCTTCAAGCCTTATGAATTTCTTTCTTATGATGCCAATACCAGGGTGGCTTTTTTTGGAGAACCAGGAAGCTATACGGAGCAGGCAATGTGTGAGTTCTTTCAGGGAGAAGTAAAAGGGCTTCCGACAGAAACATTTAAGGGTGTCATGGAGTTAGTACAACAGGGAGAAGTAGAATATGGCATACTTCCGATAGAGAACTCCTCAACGGGTGGAATATCGGATATCTTTGATCTATTGATAGAATATGGCAACACTATTATTGGAGAACATATTTTAAAAGTAGAGCATGTTCTTATGGCTCCTAAAGGTGCTACGGTAGAAGAACTTACAGAAGTTTATAGCCACGAACAGGGAATTATGCAATGTAAGTCTTATTTTGAAGATAAGCCATGGATAACACTGAAAAAAGCAGAAAGTACATCAGCAGCAGCCAAGAAGGTAGCAGAGGAAGGAAAAATTACTCAGGCGGCCATAAGCAGTACAAGAGCTGCTAGGTTATATGATCTTCAGATTCTAGAACAGAGAATTAACAGGGAAGCATTAAATTCCACACGATTTATTATTATTGCGAGGAAGCATATTTTTCAAAAGAATGCTAACAAAGTTAGTATATGCTTTGAACTTCCTCATGAAAGTGGAAGCCTATATAATATGCTTTCTCACATTATGTACAATAATCTGAATATGACAAAGATAGAATCTAGGCCAATTAGTGGAAAAACATGGGAATATAGGTTTTTCATTGACTTTGAGGGAAACCTTTTAGAACCAGGAGTTAGAAATGCTATCATTGGCATCCAAGCAGAAGCCAGTAATCTGCGGATTTTAGGGAATTATTATAGTAATGATAAATAATAGTCATTTCACATATTATTTGCAAAGTGAACACAGAACGTTCATAAATGATTGTTATGATTGGGCCATAAAATAAAAATACTAGATGAGATAAAATTATCTATCATAAGTGTCAATTAGGAATGGAGTGATGATTATGTATCAAAATTATGAAGACAAAGTAAATGATATGGCAAATAACAATAATAATGATTTAAATACTAGTGAAGCAATCTCTGGTAATCCAGAGCCAGTTAAGAAGAAGGAATCTCATAAGGTACTAAAGGGATTAGCCTTTGCTCTTGTATTTTGTGTAGTGGCAGGTGGAACTTTTGGAGGAGTTTATGCCTTAAACAATTCTAAAAACGACAATTCTAAGAATCAGTTAATTGAAGAAGGGACAGCAAATACTAATTCGGGTACAGATGGGAAGAATGTAGGAAGTAAAGAAGCTACCATAGTGAGTACTAATGCAGTCACTGGAACAACCGTCAATGATGTTTCTGGTGTTGCAGAAGAGGTAATGCCTTCCATAGTTTCTATCAACTCTGTAATAACACAGACAGGTAGCTTTTTGGGTAGGCCTTACAGTCAGGATGCTCAAAGTGCAGGCTCTGGAATTATTATTGGGCAGAATGATAACATACTTTTAATTGCTACCAATAATCATGTTGTATCAAATGCTAAGAGTGTTAATGTCACATTTGTTGATCAGGAAGCAGTTGAAGCTGCGATTAAAGGTACAGATTCCAGTAATGACTTGGCAGTAATTACAGTAGATATGAGTAAAATGAAGGATTCTACCAAGAAAGCAATTCGAATTGCTACCTTAGGTGACTCTGATCAAACTAAAGTTGGTGAAATGGTAGTCGCCATTGGTAATGCTCTTGGATATGGACAATCAGTAACAGTTGGCTATTTAAGCGCAAAAGACCGTCAGGTTCAGACAGATGATTTTTCTATGAAATTGCTTCAAACTGACGCAGCTATTAATCCTGGTAACAGTGGTGGAGCATTGTTAAATGCATCTGGTCAGGTAATCGGAATTAACTCTTTAAAAACTGCTTCTACTGAGGTTGAAGGGATTGGTTATGCTATTCCAATCACTTATGCAGTGCCAATCATTAATAATCTGATCAACAACTCTGATATTCCAGATAGTGAAAAAGGATATTTGGGTGTTAGATTTAGTGATATCGATCCTACCTATTTGCAAAGATACAATATGCCAGAAGGTATTTATATTACCAAGGTAATAGAAAATAGTCCAGCTAGTAAAGGAGGACTTCAGATTGCAGATATTATTACGGGAATCGACGACAGAAATATTACTTCTGCAAATGCTTTCCAAGAGTATCTATCTATGAAACGTGGTGGTACTGAAGTAACCATTACCTATCAGAGAGTTGGTAACAATGGATATGAGAAAAAAACAACTAAGATTATATTAGGAAAGCGTGGAGATTATTCTACTTCAACAGAAAATAACTCTGATAATTTGCCATCTAATCCTAATTCAGGAAGATAATTTGATTATATGCTTATAATATTAGTAGAACGTTATAGTAAAACCCTTGTCAATTTCAAATTGACAGGGTTTTTTTATTCTATCTACTTTACAAATATTTTTTAACGTATAAAATAAATTATTAAGCAGATTAATATCATTTTTGGGCAACCTAAGATAAAATGAGTTAGAAAGAAGGTTACTACTATGAAAAAGCATCATTTTACAGTAAAATCCCACATGGACGGTTTGCCTTTAAGCGTCCTTTTAGTGGAACCTGAAATACCACCTAAAGCCATTGTGCAGATTTTACATGGAATGTGCGAAAATAAAGAGAGATATGAAGATTTTATGAATTATTTGGCGAAGCAGGGTTTTGTCAGTGTAATTCATGATCATAGAGGTCATGGAGCTAGTGTATACAGCAAGGAAGACTTGGGGTATATGTATGATAATGGGGCGAAAGCTCTTGTAGAGGACTCCAATCAAATTAGTCGTTTGATTAGAAAGAAATATCCGGAGCTACCTATTTTCCTGATGGGGCATAGTATGGGATCTCTTGTGGCCAGGGCTTATATAAAACGTTATGACAGGGTATTAGATGGACTTATTGTATGTGGCTCCCCAAGTAATAATCCCGCCTGCAGATTTGCTTATCTGATGGCAAAGGTAGGTGGCAAAATCTTAGGAGATAAAACTCCAGCGCGATTGCTCCAAAAGCTTACATTGGGGAATTTTAATAAAAAGATTAATAAGCCATCTTCTGAAAATTCATGGATATGCAACAATGAAGATATTGTAAAGGACTATGACGAAAGTGATTTATGTGGCTTTGCTTTTAGCCTCAACGGCTTTGAGAACCTTTTTAAACTCATGATGACTGTATATGATAAGCATCATTGGAACATGAATAATAGTAAACTTCCTATTTGGTTTATCTCAGGAAGTGAAGACCCATGTATGACCAATCAGAAGGATTTTTTAAAGGCTGTAAATCTTATGAAAGAAGTAGGTTATAGTAATGTGAAATATACTATTTATAAGGGGATGCGCCACGAAATATTGAATGAAAAGGATAAAAAGGTATATCAGGATATAGCGACAAAACTTGAGCTTTGGCTCAGTCAAAGTAATTATGGTGCAGTGAGAAGAAGATAGAAGAATGTAAAACTATTATGAGAGACAGAATATGAAACGATTGATACATGTAGCAGTCATTGCTTTGTTTCTTGTGGCAATTGGCTATATCGGAGATAGCTACCAATATATTTCTTTTGAACAGTATGGATTATTGCTGGGAGCTATTGTTGTTATGATTCTTCTGTTTGGGCTATGGAGGAGACAGCGTCTTCTTCATAGCTCATTTAAAACAATAGACCAGATGAGCGGAGAACGATTTGAGGAATATTTGATGGTACAGTTTAAGAAAAAAGGATTCAGAGTTAGGTTGACACCCATTTCTGGTGATTTCGGAGCGGATCTCATTATGAAACGCCGGCGCAAACACTATGTGGTACAGGCTAAACGGTATTCAGGGGCAGTAGGGATAAAAGCTGTCCAAGAAGTGATTGGTGCGATGCAGTATTATGACATCCCCAATGGAATGGTGGTTACCAACAGTTATTATACGAAGGCAGCCAGACAGTTAGCAGAGGCCAGTCAGGTAGAATTATGGGATAGAAGAGACATAGAAGAGGAATTTCACATTCCAAGGTAACGGCTATTTCACAAAATGGTAACTCTATCATATATTGACTATAGTATAGGTAGAGGAGGTTCATAATGAAGAGAAAGCTGATGGCGATTGGTTTAACCATGGTCATGATACTTTGCTCCTTAGTTGCCTGTAAAAAGGACAATGGCCTTACCAAAGTGAATTTAAATGAGGTTGCACATTCCATTTTTTATGCACCTATGTATGTGGCAATAGAAAAAGGCTATTTCACAGATGAGGGATTGGATGTTACTCTGGTTAATGGACTAGGGGCAGATAAGACGATGACAGCGGTGTTATCAGGTGATGCAGATATTGGCTTTATGGGATCAGAAGCTTCTATTTATGTATACAATCAAGGGAAAGAGGACTATATTGTAAACTTCGCTCAGTTAACCCAGAGAGCGGGAAACTTTTTGGTAGGTAGGGAAAAACAAGAAAAATTCGATTGGAATTTGTTAAAGAAAAAAACTATCATTGGTGGCAGGGAAGGTGGAATGCCTCAAATGGTATTAGAGTATATTTTGAAGGAAAAAGGAATTGATCCAGATAAGGATGTTACCCTTATTCAGAATATTGACTTTGGCCTGACAGGAGAGGCTTTTGCATCCGGTACTGGTGATTATACGGTTGAATTTGAACCAGCTGCTTACAAGCTTGAAAAAGAAGGCAAAGGCTATGTAGTAGCAAGTCTTGGTGTAGAAAGTGGGATGGTACCGTATACTGCATATTCTGCAAAGAAAAGCTATATCAAGAAACATCCTGAGATTATTCAAAGCTTTACCAATGCGATTCAAAAAGGATTAGAGTATGTTGGCTCCCATGATTCTGCTGATATTGCAAAGGTTATAAAACCTCAATTTAAAGAAACCGATATGGAGGCTCTTATTAGCATAGTGGAACGCTACCGTTCGCAAAATACCTGGAAAGGTGACACTGTCTTTAAACAGGAGAGCTTTGACTTACTTCAGACAATCTTAGATAAGGCTGGGCAGTTAGACAAGAAGGCGGATTATAGTTTGCTGGTGAATACAGAATATTCCACAAAAGCAGCGAAATAACGAGACTTAAAGAAGAGTGAGTGTGTAAGAGACCTACGCGCTCGTTCTTCTTTTTTATTCGACCAAACACAACAAAATTCAAAACAATATAGACAAAATATACATAAAGTGTATAATATTAGTAAATTATTAAGCGAAAGAAGGAGATAAGTTGGTGCTTAAAATAGCCATATGCGATGACTGTCATAAACAGCAAGACATAATTAAAAAAGCAATAGAGCAATATATAAAAATGCAAGCTATTGAATCCGTACAAGTGACTTGTTATGATAACCCACTTTTGTTTTTGGAGGCAGTGGACCAAAACGGCGGATATGATATACTGCTTTTAGACATCTTTATGCCAGGTTTAAATGGTATAGACGTAGCGAAAGAAATTCGCAGACGCAAAGATAAAACAGAAGTCGTTTTTTTGACCACGAGTGATGATTTTGCAGTTGTAGCATTTTCACTAAAGGCAGCGCACTATCTTGTAAAACCTTTTACACAAACCGAATTTAACGAAGCAATGGATAGAACTCTGGCAGCTTTTTCAGAAAATAAAGTGATTAAGATGTGCTACAAGTTGACGGGTGGTGGCGTAAAAACAGTAAATATCGATGATATTTTGTACATAGAGAGCAATAAACATGAGCAGAAGGTTTACCTTAAGGAAGGGGAAGTATTGTCAATCAGAGAAGGGCTAAATTCTCTACAGGAACAGCTAGATGAGTTGTCCCCCCGACAATTCTTATCACCATACAAAGGTTTTATTGTAAATCTGAAAGCCGTTCATTCTATAGAAACTGGCTGCATGAAATTGTATGGTAGTAACAGTATACCAATTGCGCGTCGTAACTTTCGCCAGCTTACCGATAAATATTATACTTATACCTTTGGAGGTAATGACTAATGAATCTAATACTTCCTGATTTGTTTCGCTGTTTTGTGACTGATGTAATGATTGTTGTTTTCATATATATTATGTCGAAACCAAGGTATAAGAATAGATGGATTTATATTACGGTGACAACTGTTGTTATAAGTATTAATATTGCAGTAAATAGTTATGGCTATTTAAATAAAAACTATGACATAGTAGTCATCATGGATTTAATCATGTTGATTGCAATTGCTGTAGTGCTAAAACCACTATTCTTTGATTCTATTTTACAATGGTGCTTTAGTTTCCTTACAATTTTGAACATTGATGTTACCGTTATATTTGTAAGTTATATTCTCTGTGACTTTTTCCCTTATCCATATTGGAGTAATAGCATTCTACGGCTTATATTATTTAGCTTCCTTGCCACATTGTTTTGGCGATTTATTAGACCACTTTACTATAAAATTGTAGAATATTGGTATATTTACTCCTTGCTTACCATAACATTACTTATTAATTTCCTTTATTATTTTCTTTCAAAAGATGTTGAACAAGTTTTAGTAGAGAATTTTATTCCTATCCTACTTCTGATTATTTTGGAACTATTTGTTTACATCGGTATATTTACTTCCTTTAAAATTATATCAAACGAATACTCCTTGCGAGAAGAAAAAATCAGAGCAGAAGCGCAGCGTACCTTGCTGGAGTCTGAGCTATCCTCCTACGATGAATTCTTACAGGCAGCCAAACAAAGTCGCCATGATTTACGACATCATAATTCTCTTGTTTTAGAGTATCTGGCGTCTGGCGATGTCAAAGGAGCGGAAGAGTACTTGAAAAGTCAGATAGAAGATTACTCGCAATCGACATTGGAAATGTATTGCGAGCATGCAGCTGCTAATGCTGTTTTTCGATTATATGCACGAAAAGCAAGAGATATAGGTATATCCTATGGTGTTCAGGTAGATATTCCAAAGAAGCTTCCATTTTCTAATGTTGAAATAGGATCTTTACTTTCGAATATTTTGGAGAATGCGATTTATTCTTGTAAAAATCGGAAATCAAATGATGCATATATTCGCTTGTGGGCAGTCTGTGACAGCTATACGTTAAAAATTAAAATGCAAAACAGTGTATTTGACGAAACGATATTTGATGAGAATGCAATGCCACTTTCAAAAAAAGAGCATGGTGGTACAGGGACACTCAGTATTTGCTCCACTGTGAAAAATCATGGTGGTATGGTAAGTTTTTCACAGGAACGAGATGAGTTCATTACGCGGATTGTGTTACCGTTTATTTAAATATTAATACAGCAAAAGAACTTACGTTTCATCGTATCTAAGAAATGCGAAACAATATGATTCCATTTTGGAACTAAAATGTAAACAGTTGATACTCCTGGGTATTCTATAGTAAACTACTGATACTCAAGGTGGTCTCTTTTATGTTAGAAAGAGATATCCGTGGGTTCAGAAAACAAGCTTACATATTAATTTAATAGAAAAAATAATAATCCAAATAAAATGCTTAAATTACAGAGAATCATTTGTTAAAGCATTTGACGGAGAAGTTTGATAAGACGAAGTTTGGCTGATGGAACATTGAATGTTCCAAAGGATATCGAGTGTGAGAGTAAGTCTATTAATCACTTTATCAAGAACTTCCTTGGCTATAAAAGAATATGAGGTGTATCTTTATGGATATTAGAAAACACTTTTTTAAGCAATGTTTGATTGGAATTTTGGCTATTCTAATTCCTCTCTTGGGAGGATGTACAAAAAAATCCTCTTCCATTGAAAATACGACGGATCCAGTTGCAATGATACGAGGGAAGGATTTTTGTATCAGAACTAGTGTAGGAGAATATGAGCCACTATTTCTCAATGGCGTCAATCTGGGTGTGACCAAACCAGGGCACTTTCCTGGGGAATTTGCCATAGAAAAAGAGGAGTATCTGCACTGGTTTGAGCTCATTAGTCAGATGAATGTTAATGTGATTAGGGTCTATGTTGGGCAGATGCCCGCATTTTATGATGCATTATATGAGTTTAATAAAACAGCAACAAATCCAATCTACCTAATGCAAGGGGTCTATATGAATGAAGAGCTTATCGTTCAGTATAACGATGCATTTGGGGGGAACGGTGCAATTCAGGATTTATTCTATTCTGATATTCGAAATGCTGTTGATATGATTCATGGAAGTGCAGAAATAAAGAAGCTTCCTGGAAATGCAGGTGGAACTTATACTTCGGACGTATCTCAATGGGTCATCGGATGGATTTTAGGTGTGGAATGGTCATCGGATTTGGTAATGGGCACCAACGTAGCTCATGCTGATAAAACGTATTTTGTCGGCACTTATGTTCAAACAAAAGACTCCTCACCCTTTGAAGTATTTCTTGCTGGTGCTGCGGAAGAAGCGGTTTCCTACGAAGAAAAAAAGTATGACAGGCAGCGACCTGTAAGTCTATGTAACTGGTGTACCACCGATCCACTGGAACATCCAAATGAGCCGATACCTGAGATGGAAGATGCTGTTTCAGTGGATACGGAACACATCCGAGGATCAGAGAGTTTTGAGGCAGGTTTTTTTGCATCATACCATGTATATCCATATTACCCTGATTTTCTTAGCTATGATACAAAATATGTTAAAGAAGTAGATCCTTATCTAGCATATCTTAAGGAATTGAATCAGCACCATACAATGCCGGTACTAATCTCGGAATATGGAATACCAGCATCTCGTGGCATAGCCCACGCTAATGTTGTTTCAGGAATGTCGCAGGGGCACGTCAGTGAGCGGCAGCAGGGAGAATGGCTGATTGCACTCAATCAAGACATTCGAGCTTCTGGATGTGCCGGAGGTATGATCTTCTCCTGGCAGGATGAGTGGTTTAAGCGTACCTGGAACAGCATGGACTACGAAGACCCTGACCGCCGGCCGTTTTGGATGAACGTTGAAAGCCCAGAGTCTTCCTTTGGTTTGATGGCCTTTGAACCAGAGGAAGAGAGTAGAATTGTGCTGGATGGTGATGTTGCCGAGTGGAATCGAGAAGATCTTGTGATAGAGAATGATGGTGTCCGTATTTATGCCAGAAGCGACACTTCCTACCTCTACTTGATGGTGGAGGGTGATAAGTATGATTTTGATAGTGATACCCTTTATGTTCCACTTGGCGTATTGGATGAACAGGGAATCACCAGGTATAAAGAGCTTACATTTGAAGACGGTGCAGAGTTTTTACTACGAATCAATGGAAAAGTAAACAGTGCTCTTTATGTGGATTCCTACTATGACCTTTTCCAGTACGACTATTCACAGAACCATGATTTCTTTAATGCTGTCCCCGGGCAATATGAAAAGGACTCGGGTTTCTTCAACAAAATCTATCTTGCGATGAATAAACCTCTGCATTTACGAGAAACCAATAAGACCATTCCATTTGAGAGATTTGATACCGGTGAACTGCATTTTGGAAATGGAGATCCAAGTAGTGAAGAGTATGATTCTCTGGCAGACATTTGCGCTGGCAGCAAAGGTGTGGAGATTCGCTTACCTTGGATGCTACTTGGATTTAGCGACCCTTCACAAAAACAGGTGATCGGTGACTTTCATGTATTAAATGGTATTAAAGGTGTGTCCACCGAAGGAGTACGTATTGGTATATGCCGAGATAGTGACCTGGAAGCTGTTCCAATGCAATTACATACATGGGAAAATTGGGAGTTACCACAGACACATGAGCGGTTGAAAGCATCGTATTATATGTTACAGGAGTACTTTACTGACAAAAAATAGGGGGAACTATTATGTTTCATCAAGTAATACAACAGATTGTTGATGTGCTGATAATAATCATGGGTAGCATCTTAATTTGTTTTACATTGCTACTAATCGTTTTGCACTTTATTGCCAATGTGAAACAGGAACGGATACAGCGTATAAAACAGAATGTTCTTAGGCTAATCAACCATAATGAGCAGGTCTATTCGGCCATCTGTGTTCCTTCAGAGTGTGTTACCTTAAAGGAAATTCACGGAATAAGGTCCAAAAGAGGCATACGGGTCTTGGAGATGGTATCCCGTGAACTGGACGAACACAAGGCGGAAGTTCTTAAAGTAGCAGTTAGTGACAAATGGTATGGTGTATACCTACAAAAGGTAATAGGTGGGTGGAATAAAGAAACCGCCCTTTTGGCAATGAAGCTGGTTGGACAGCTGCATATCATAGGGTATACCACTACGATAGAACACAATCTCAAACGATGGCCAAATGATACGACAGCACAGGAGATTAGTTTGTTGACCTTGTTTATACAGGGAAATAAAGAACCAGTGGTGAAGATGCTTTCTAACCCTCAGTTTAAATTAATCCTGTCATTTCGAAGCTTACGCGAGTTGTTTCTTCACTATGGTGGGGATTTTGCCGAACTGTATCGGGAACTATTGCTAGATGCACAGGATCAGTATGTACGGCGAGCTTGTATTAGTGGAATTGGTGATAATGGATGTGTGGAATATGGAGAAGTTCTTCTTAAAGAACTTACCGATGCACCTATGAACGTGCTTTTGGAAACAATCCGTACAATAGGAAAGTTAAAGTATGTGCCGGCTATAGCTACAATTTTGAATTTGACCAGGCATGATGCGTGGGAGGTACGATGCGCAGCTGTAGATGCTCTCGCTCTTCTTGATAAAGAACACTGTTATGATGAGGTATGCCACTGCCTGTATGACGAAGTGTGGTGGGTGCGATTTCATGCGGCTGAGATATTGGCTGCGCTGCCGGAACGTGATGATGTACTTGAAATAGTAAAGGACGGATCAGATCGATATGCCCAAGAGATGTTAGAGTATGTGATCGAACGAAATAGAATTATGGAAGGAGATTTTGCTGTATCATGAGCGCAATTTTGTGGGCATTTCTTGTGGGTATTAATTATTTTTCATTGTTTTACGTGTTGTTAATCAGTAGTATCTATCTTATTCAACTCATCTGTGCCACGATTGGTTTGGGTAAATACAGCAAATCTCTAAAATATACGGATTATAAGCGATTTCAGGAATCAGAAAATATGGTACCTATTAGTGTTTTAGTGCCTGCCTATAATGAAGCAGCTACCATCGTTGATAACACACGTAACTTGCTATCACTGGACTTTCCACAGTATGAGGTCATAATAATCAACGATGGTTCTAAGGATGAGACTATGGATATTCTGAAGGACTCATTTAAGCTTATTCCGGTTCATGCACCGTTTAAAAAATCCCTTCCTACAAAAGAGGTGAGAGCGGTCTATCGCTCGGCACTTTACCCAAATCTTGTTGTATTGGACAAGGAAAATGGAGGTAAGGCCGATGCGCTTAATGCTGGTATTAATGCGTCTATGTATCCAATATTCGTCTCCATCGATGCGGATTCAATTTTGGAAAAATCTTCACTAATCCGAATTGTTTATACGTTTATGAGCGATCCGGCCTGTGTTGCAGTTGGTGGCATCGTACGAGTTGGTAGCGGATGCAAGATTGTTGACGGGGAGTTACGGGAGGTAGACCTATCAAATAAACCCCTTCTATTACTTCAGACTAATGAATATCTACGCGCTTTTCTCACTGGGCGAATTGGTTTTCATGAAATGGGTATGTTGCTCATCATTTCTGGAGCTTTTGGAGCTTTCAATAAGCGTGCTGTTATCGATGTAGGCGGGTATACTACGAGCTGCGTCGGCGAAGACATGGAGTTGGTGGTGAAACTCCATCGGCTAATGCGTAAGAAAAAGCAAAAATACTCAGTAAAGTTTTTACCGGACCCAGTTTGCTGGACCCAGCCTCCTGAGACGTTAAGAGACTTAAAAAAGCAGAGAAAACGTTGGCACATTGGGTTAATAGACACATTGTTAAAGCACAGAGACATGGCGTTTAATCCTCATTATGGACGTATCGGTATAGCCTGTCTGCCTTATTTTTGGGTATTCGAATTATTTGGTCCGATTTTTGAGATGATGGGATATATTGCTGTTCCTCTATCGTGGCTCTTTGGGATTGTCAATGTGAGGTTCATGATTAGTTTTTATGTGGTAGCAGTTCTTTATGGTACAATATTGTCAGTTGGATCGCTTCTTTTGGAGGAGAACACCTTTCGAAAATATCCAAAGGTGGATCAGCTTCTAAAACTTTTTCTGTTTGCCATTATTGATAACGTAGGCTATCGTCAACTTAATACGATCTATAAGATAGAGGCCATGTTTGGTTTCCGTAAAAATCGCTCAAATTGGGGTGCAATTAAAAGAAGGGCGTTTGAAGCGGATGGTAAGGAAAAGGCGTAAATTATGCACTATTTGAAAATTCTTTTAATTTAATAGATTAACAATAATGATGGTAGTATGGCTTGTAGTCACACTACCATCATTTATTGTATAACCTTTTTAGGTTATATGTCGTCTTGTGCAAAATAACCGTCGTCTTGTGCACTAATATGCTAATACGAAAGGGATTAAGATACTATAGTATAAATAAATGTAGTTTTATTGTGAAGATTGGAGGAATGCAGTTGGATAAAGTGGATACTGTAGTAGACCATACCAGCAGGTTAGAGCAGCGTTTAAGAGCTGTACAGATTTATGCTAACGACACCTGCTCTTTTTTTTTACCAAGAGACGAGAATGCTATCAATTTACAAAGATGCCATTATTGTGCGTATGCCAAATTTGAAACTGAGGTTATTGAGGAAGACACAAAAGGGCTCTGTAAATTCAAACCATAATTTTGGGGTACTATAAAGGAGGAATTTATAAAATGAAAAAACGGTTTTTAAGTATATTCTTGGTTATAGTGTTGATTATGACCTTGTTACCGGACAGGATGTTTACTAGTTATGCTGCTGGAGGTGAATTTACGGCAACACCAGCACCAGATGGAAAAAACTATGTTACTTTGTCATGGGAGGGAACAGCAGGAAGTAAATTTGCCATTACTAAAAATGATGGGAAGAATGACATATATGAGACTATCCCTCTAAAGTACAACATAAAGGTTCTTAATGTTTTCCCTAATATTGGAAATAATCTTAAAGGCTGGATGGCGTATGATGATATAGGAAGTCCTATCAAAGATGGAACAAAATATACGATGACGGTGGATGAAGCTAATATCATAAATTTTAACGTTAATCCATCTTCTTATCTAGGAGTGCCTGGAGCATGGAAATACGATGTGGTCTATTTTGGTGGATATGATTCAAATAACAAGTATGATATCACTGTAGCAGCTCGCAATGCCTTGGAACAATTTATCAAATCAAGTGGAGGAGTACTTCTAGGACATGATACAGCGTGTTGCGATAACCCTAATTTTTTATCACTTGCTACAAATTATTTGGACTTACAGGCAACAGGTGCAAGTACAACATCACCTGATTATATACCGAGGATTGGAAACGTATATGTAAAAGTGGCAAGGAAAGGACTGCTTACGAATTACCCTCACAAATTGGGGGATGTAGGTACAGTGATGAAAGTTCCTGAATCACACTCCTATCAACAATTTGCAAGTGGGAATATCTGGTTCTCATATAATGGAACCAATAGTAATTGGGATCCGTCAATGCCTGAAATGACAACTTATAAGGGTAAAACTGGAACCAATAATTTCTATCTGACAACACTTAATAATATTGCCATGATACAAACTGGTCATAGTAATGGAGGGGCTACTGAAGATGAGCAGATGATTCTTGCAAATACACTATATTATTTGGCCCAAACCACCAACCAAACCACTTTCGATGATCACTCAGCACAGGATTTGAATGCTCCAAGTAAAGTGAGCGGTAATGCAACAGTAACAGGAAGTACTCTTTCATTTAACGAATCAGTTGATGTGGGGAGCAAGTACAGTTATAAATTATATACGGTAGATGATGTAAACGGAACTAAAGCAGATACCGGAAAGACAACGGAAGCTACTGTTAAAACTGGGCTCCAAGGTTATTCTTATGTCATTAATCAAAACGCCAATGCAATAGGTGTAGATAATACGGTGGAAGTTACAAATGCAAGTATTGATGTATCAACACTAGAACGAGGTAACTATTATTTACATATTCGTGCCATTGACAATGCCGGAAATGCTTCTGAGGAAAGTGTTATAGCATTTACTAAAATATATTCACCACCTACAGGGGTAATTACGCTCAATAAACCAATTTATAATAATGATAAATCTGGTTATGGCTTTAAATCAGCGACTATAACCAATATCAAAAACGTAAATTCTATCGTAATTACTACCACAAATGGAGCCACAATAGAAGCCGTACCATCCTTTTTAGAGTCATCCTCCAAATCGGAAACGTCAGACGGCGATTCTACCACCTATACATATAATTTTGATAATGGAATTACTATTTCTCAGGTAGAGGAATTTTTACGAGGTATCGTCTTTGACTATAAGGAAGGAACGGATATTACTGTATATTTGCAAAATGATACTAGTGGAGAGACGGCTGTAGGGACCTATAATCTTGTCACAGATGGCGACATGGAAGAGGGTGCAACTATTACGTTAAATGCGCCAGTTTATAGTAGTGGCAATAAATCCGAATTTTCTTTTGCCGATGCAGAAGTTAATAATATAGGAAACATAAATTCACTTACTATTAAACTGGATAATTATACAAATGTATTGTCAAAACCATCAACACCTGCCACTACCAATGAATTAACCAATATAGCAGGTGCTACCAATACCATTATTTATCAGTTTGAAGGAGGTATTGGAAAAGATGAAGCACAAAGCTTTTTAAGAGGGCTTAAGTTTCGTTATGGTGGATTAAAAGATAGTTCCACTACCAACGTAAGTGTAACGGTAGACGGGAATACAACCAATTTGCCTGAGGATGCTAACATTACTGAGTTCAATGGACATTATTATATGTATGTCGATGAGACCCTTTCATGGACAGATGCGTATAAAAAGGCAAAAACCTATAATTATATGGGATTAAAGGGATATTTGGCAACTATTACATCGGAAAAAGAGGACAAAGCATTGGATAGTATCAGCATGAACGGTGCTTGGTCAGCAGGAACACGTTATACAGGTACTTATGATAAGGACATTGCTCCAAGTGGTATGCTAGATAGTTACTTTAAATGGGCATGTGGCCCGGAAGCCGGAACAAACTATTATTACTTTGGTTCAGTATATAATAAATATCCAGTGAATGGGTCATATAATGGCTTTGTCGATACAGCAGAACCCAATGGGTATACTTTAGGTGTTCAAACGGAATGTTGTATGCAGGTCCATTATACTGGAGAATATAATAATTCGCCTAGTACATGGAATGATTTAAGAGATATTATTTATGCGGGTTCTAATAACGGATATGGAAATGAACCTAATGTTGGTTATTTCGTAGAGTTTTCCGACTATAGTGGAGGAAGGATTGACAGCTATACCCAAAGTGCAAACGGAAAAAGTGTTGTTCCGATTGAGGTTTCCATGGGAGATGTATTCAACTCTGTGAAAAATGGTGGTACCTATTATGTGGATACCGTGCTTAAGACCTTTGACCGTAATATCACCAACATTACTGTAAATGGTTACCCCTATACAAGTGGCAGCAAATTAATTTGTAATCAGGATTTAACTTATACTATCCAGGCAACTGATTTAGAGGGTAATATCGCTACAATAACCATTACAACGAAAACCATTGCCAGTGTTTTGGAATCAATTAAGGACTTAAATGTGGGCAATGTTAAGATGGGAGATAAGGATAATATTCTGTCTGTGAAAGAGAAATTGATGGCTATTGATACCACAGATGCAAGTGTAGCTCAAAAAACGGAAATTGCCAATGGCATAAAACAGTGCAATGATCTCTATTTTGCTCTATTTGATGCTGCATCAACCTCTCCAAATGGTACAAATGGTTGGTACAAAAATGGTATAGAAGAGATTACACTCACTGCACCGGATGGATTCCAAATTAGCACAAGTGCTACAGGTACATGGACGAATGCTATTTCAATAAATAAGGCAGATGGAGCTAATAAAACGGTGACCTATTATCTGAGAGAGACTGCTTCAGGGGATATATCAGGGGCAAAGACCTTTAGCTACTCTGTGGATACAGTTGCACCTACAGGTTCCATTAAAATAAAAACTAACCAATTTATAACATTTCTCAATACCATTACTTTTGGTACGTTTTTGAAAGATAGAGTAGATGTGAGTATCACAGGAACAGATGTGCTAAGTACTCCAGTAAGTATTTCCTATCAAAAAGTGAAGCAAGGAGATACTTATAACGAAAGCGGTGTATGGACACCAGGTACTAATTTCTCCGTAGAAGCCAATGAAAAATTTACTGTCTATGCAAAATTAGTTGATGCTGCTGGTAATCTTGCTATTATTAATTCTAATGGAGTTGTGGTTTATACTGACAGCACAAGCCAAACTACAGATATTGAATTTACTAAAACGGCAACAACAGATGTTACGGCTACAGTAAACCTCAACGGAAATACGATTAAAGAAATTAAAAATGGAACAGATATACTTAAAAATGGAACAGATTACACGGTTGACAATGACACAATAACTTTTAAATCTAGTTATCTTGATAGTCTTGTTGTTAATAACTATGTGTTTACCATTTCTTATAACCCAATGGGAGAAAGTTATGTGGAAAACAATGATAATCAAGCTCCTGCTACTACAGAACTTAGACTAGTCGTAAAAGCAAAGAATATGTCAGAAACAGGCGGAGTAGCAATCGCAAATGTGACCATCTTACCTGACAGCTTGGTCTACACTGGCAATGTTATAAATACTACGGTAGTAGTAAAGGATGGATCAAAAACATTGGTTAAGGATATTGACTATACGCAAGAATGGACAACCGATATGACTAGTGCTGGAGAAAAGACCCTAACCATTACCTTCAAGGGCAGTTATAACGGTGTGATTACCAGGAAAGTGACTATAGCAGAAGCTACTATTGTAGATAAAACCAATAAAACCCAATCTACAAACTATAATGGTAACCAGCAGACGGTGGCTGTTCCAACTGGAACTACCGTAAATAATCAGACATTAACCATTAGGTATTCTACGGACGGAAGCACCTATAATTTGACTTCTGCACCGAGATTTATCTCAGCCGGAACATATACGGTTTATTATCAATTGTCTGCGCCAAATCATAACGTTGTAACAGACAAAATTACCTTTACAATTCATCCTGCAACAGATAACGTTATTTCTAATCTTATTATGAACGGTTGGATATATGGAGAGGCAGCCAATACACCGAAAGCTTCAGCAAAATATGGCATAATTGAATATACCTATAGTGACAGGGAAGATGGAACTTATACGACAACGGTTCCAACGGAAGTGGGTACCTATTTTGTAAAAGCAAGGGTTATTTCCAATGATAGTTACAACAATTGTGAAGCAAAAACAAGCTTTGTCATAACAAATAAATCAATAGATACCAATAATATTGTAATCAGTGGAGTAGACGGTTTTTACATCTTTACAAACAGAGCCATTACACCGGATCCTGTTGTGATGGTAAACAACACTGTTTTGAAAAAGGATATTGATTATACAGTAGCTTACGAGAATAATGTACAAGTTGGCATAGGTGCATTGGTTAAAGTTATCCTAAAGGGCAACTATTCAGGTTCTGCTGAAAAGAACTTTGAAATCGGCTATGGTACAATCAATGAGGAGAAAATTAAAAATATGATTACCCTTCCAACGTTCAATTCAGAAGGGTGGTATAACAAGGATATTGATATAACAGCTGTAGGTGATTGGACACTATGTACCACTCCTGTTGGGATCTTTGGGAATAAACTAACTATTAGTGACGAAAGCAAAAAGACAGGTACTGATTATACCTTCTATATCAAAGCAAAGGATGGAAGCGTATATGAAAGAACATTGAATTACAAGCTAGATAAAGGGGCTCCAGAAGGAAGTATTGGTATTCAAAAGAGCGGAATGAGAAACTTCCTTCGCACCGTTAGCTTTGGCTTACTCTTTAATAGTGATGTGGATGTAACCGTAGACAGCAGTGACTCTCTTAGCGGAATCAAGAAGGTTGAAGTGTATAAGGCGGAGCAAGAACTGAGTGAGAAAGAACTTGCAGATGTTTCTTGGAGCGAATACACGACATCTATTCATGAGACAGCAAAGGATGCAAAGCATTTTGTGTATTATACACGCATTACTGATATTGCAGGCAATAAGGTGATTGTTAATTCTAATGGAGTAACCTTTGATACGACAGCGCCAGTTATTAAAGGTATCAGTAGTAATGGAATTTATTACACTACTCAGAAAGTATATGTAGTAGATCCTAGTCTTAAAAGTCTTACTATAAACAATAAACAATTTGCAAGTGGTGTAAGCATAGTTGGCAATGTTAACGCAACCTATACAATTACCGCGACTGATGAAGCAGGAAATACAACTACATTCACTGTTACTATGAAGCCGATTGTTGACATCTCCGGTTCTTTGGATACTATTAAGGAAACCGATGTAAACTCCAGTGACCTTCTTAATATTCAGGAGATTAGGAGACAAGCGCTAGCTGTAGATACCACTAATGCAACACAGCAAGAAAAGGATAATTTGCAGAAAATCATTGATCGATGTGATCTTCTGTTAAAGAAAATTGTAGACAATCAGAAACCTGAAAGTAGTCAGAAACCTGTAGATAATCAAAAGCCTAATGATAAGCCAAAGACCGGTGATACAAGCAATATATCACTTTGGATTGCATTACTGATTGTATCGGGTGGAGTGTTCTGTATTTTTGTAATTAAAAATAAACGTAGAAAAGTTAATAGATAATGTTCTAAAGGAAAAAGGGGCTGTTGCACTACAATGCAACAGCCCCTTTACTTAATAATTATTGTTCATCATCAGAGGAAAACTCGATATCTTCATCATCAAAGTCATCGTCTTCATATTCTTCATCATCAAAATCTTCAAGGTAGTCAGGAGAAAAGTGTTTGTAAACAGCATAAGCAATACCTGCTACTGCTAGAACACCACCAATAATAGCTAATACAATAACTAAAGTGCTATGTTTCTTTTCATTCTTTCTATTCATTAATTCTCCAAGTTTCATAGCGTTTAATAAATCCTCAAATTTATTCACACTTACACGACCTTTCTATTCAATATTATAAATAGTATACCACAAAGAGCATAGTTTTACTATCCATTTCATCATAAATTTATATTTATGATAATTATAATTTGAATTTGCTTATAGTTTACGGAGCTTTGCAAAAGAAGCAATCATTTTTTTAACTCCACCCTTGTCGAATAATACGGATACTTCATAATCGCTACCCTTTGGTGTCATCTGTGTTACAATCCCAGAACCAAATTTAATATGATTAACGGTATCACCAACAGTATAGTCTATGCTGTAATCATTGTTCTTAGACATTACTTTTTGAGGCTTATCAAAGGAGGTAGAGTTTAAGCCTTTGGAGCTCTGACCAAACCCTTTTTGAATAAAAGGATTATTTCCAAATAACTCACCACCAGCTTTGCTATTAGTATCAGTTGGTGTTGTAGCATAGTTTGATTTGTAAGGTGGGCTGCTGAAATTTTGGTTAATGTTTCTATCAGCATATACATTTAAACTTCCACGAAGTCCACTGTCATGGCTAGGAGTTACACTTTCTTTCAGGAGATGTCTAGGTATCTCTCTGATAAACCGTGATGGCCTATTAAATTGTGTTTCTCCACGCACCATACGACATTTGGCAGCACTTAAGTGAAGCTCCTTCATGGCTCTGGTAAAGCCTACATAGCAAAGACGTCGTTCCTCTTCAACCTCAGTTGGATCATCTCCATTGATAGACATGTAGCTTGGAAATAATCCATCTTCCATTCCACAAAGGTAAACATAAGGGAATTCCAATCCTTTGGCACTGTGAAGAGTCATCAAGATAACAACATCATTGCTTTCTTCCAATGTATCAATGTCGGCAACCAAAGCTACTTCTTCTAGAAAACCATTTAAGGTTGGAAGGTCTTCACTGTTAGATTCATAAGCTATAATCTTATTACGGAGCTCATCGATGTTCTCGATTCGAGCAATGGCCTCATCAGTACCCTCCTTTTCCAGTTCTTCCAGATATCCGGTGGCTTCTAATACTTCATCGTAGAGGTCACTGAGAGAGTATTCAGTAGATTGTGATTTTTGTTTTAATATCTCAATCATACTGACAAAAGGAGAGAGCTTGCCAAGAGAGCGCCCTAAACCAGGAATGCTTTCCGCATGTTTTAAAGCAGTATAGAAACTGATTTCATTATTTATGGCATATTCCATGATCCTGTCTATAGTAGTCAGACCAATTCCTCTTCTTGGAATATTTATGATACGCTTTATTGCCAAATCATCCATACCATTATTAATAGTCTTTAAATAGCTTAATAGATCCTTGACTTCTTTTCTTTGATAGAAGTTTACAGCTCCCACAATCTTATAAGGAAGATTATTGCGGACTAATTTCTCTTCAAAGATACGAGATTGTGCATTGGTTCTGTATAGAATGGCAAAGTCTTTATTTTCATAGCCTTCATTTCGAATCTTATTATAAATGTCACAGACTACTTGGTCGGCTTCCTCATACTCATTGTTATATGAAGTAAAGAAGACAGGGCAACCGTCATCGTTGGCCGTCCAAAGTGTCTTATCTTTACGACCAAAATTATTCTTAATCACTTCATTCGCCGCATTTAATATGTTTTTTGTAGAGCGGTAGTTCTGCTCTAACTTAATGACCTTAGTATTAGGGAATTGACCTTCGAAATTAAGAATATTCATTATGTTTGCCCCACGAAATTTGTAGATACTCTGGTCATCATCACCTACTACGCAGATGTTATGCTCGATTTCTCCATCCTCATTAGTGGTGGAAGCAAGCAGCCTTATTAATTCGAACTGTGCGGTATTGGTATCCTGGTATTCATCCACCATAATGTATTTAAACCGTTGTTGGTATTGATATAGGACATCCGGACAGGTTCTAAACAGCTCGCAGGTCAAGACAATTAAGTCATCAAAGTCTAAAGCATTGTTGGCTTTTAATCGTTTCTGATACTCTTGATACAGTTCAGCAATTTTGTGCTGTTTATAATCTCTGCCTGCACTACGTTCAAATTCATCAGGACCAATTAACTCATCCTTTGCAGAACTAATGACCGAAAGTACAGCACGTTCCTTATAATTTTTAGGATCAAGATCTAGATATTTGATCACATCTTTCATAAGACTTTTCTGATCATCGGTATCATAGATTGTAAAGCTTTTATCAAATCCAAGGCGGTCAATGTGTCTCCTGAGGATTCGTACACAGGTAGAATGGAAGGTGCTGACCCAGATGTATTCGGACCCATAACCCACCAGCTTGTCCACACGTTCCCGCATTTCTCTGGCAGCTTTGTTGGTAAATGTAATGGCCAGAATATTAAATGGATTTACATTTGATTGCTCGATTAAGTAAGCAATACGGTGTGTCAACACTCTGGTTTTTCCAGATCCGGCGCCAGCCAGAAGAAGAAGAGGACCTTTATTATGCTTTACGGCCATTAGTTGTTCAGGATTTAAAGAATCATATATACTCATGTTTTTCACCTTTTCTATTCAGAACATTATTTCACAATTATAGCATTATAACAGATTCGTTACAACTGATATTGGGTAGAAAATGTTTGTTTGAAAAGTCAATTCACTATTTACATGTAGTAATGAATACTATATAATGTAATTCATGAGGTGATGAATGTGGGTAAAGATAATGAAGTGTATATTAAGCGTATTATCAATGAATTGAATCGTATAGATTATATTAAACCAGACGATATACCAAATATCGACTTATATATGGATCAGGTTACCACCTTTATGGATGAGCATCTGAAGGCATGTAAGCGTTATGAGGATGATAAGATGCTTACAAAAACTATGATTAATAACTATACGAAGAATAATCTTCTTCCTCCGCCGGATAAGAAGAAGTATTCTAAGGAACATATGCTATTGTTAATCTTCATCTATTATATGAAGAGTTTCTTATCCATAAGTGATATACAGAGCATATTTGGACCTCTTACTGAGAGGTTTTATCATAATGATAATTCTGTTAATCTTGAAGACATCTACACAGGAGTGTTTTCTTCACTAAATGAACAAATGGATTCTCTGGCAAAGGATGTTATTAGACGATATATGAAGTCACAGGGTGCTTTTGAGCAGGTGAAGGATGAAGAAGATCGCAAGTTCTTAATGACATTTTCCTGTATTTGTTCTCTGAGCTTTGATGTCTATGTGAAGAAAATGATTATTGAGCGCATAATAGACCAGGAAATTAAGGTTAATGAGAAGGATAAGGCTACGAAGAAGGAAGAGGCCGCTAAAAAGGAAGCTTTAAAGAAGGAGGCCGCTAGAAAAGAGGCTTTAAGGAAAGAGACGGCAGCTAAGGAAGCAGCAAAGAAGGAAACTGCCAAATAGATAGTATGAATTGAGTAATATGGGGCAATCTATGATTAGTAACAAACTATTATTTATCCTATGGAGTGACAGTATGGAAAGTAAACAGAAGGTTAATTCTAATGATAGAAAGCAACAGAATACTAGAAAGAGCTCTAGTAGCAACAACAGTAATTCCAATTGCCAGGAAGCAAAAGATGGTATAAACTATGATTTCGACTGGAACACAGATTATGGAGATGGTGATATTCCTGATATCGATGAGCCTTAAATGATACAGAGTATTATTTAAAAAGTTCTCAGCTGACAGTTTGAAGTGATTAAGACATGAAATAAAAAGCACGCATTATGCGTGCTTTTTTAATAGTTCGGGTATGTTATTTTTAGTGTGTTATATCTTTATAAAGGAGAATTCATTAATTAAACAAGAACAAAGTTTATTTTTGTCTAAACTAAGATGACTATATATAAATACATCAAGGGAAAAGGGTGGTAAAATACTACATGTTTTCAAATGTTTGTCTTCTAAAACTAACTGCATTGGTAACAGAGCAATGCAGTTAGTTTTATAGATAAGACTAATCATCAGATCGAGAGTATCCACTTCAATCAATGAGTATTTATAATTGGAGGAATTCATTGCTTCTAAGGTTAAGTGTCTTAAAGGACACTGTTTATCTCGATTGATTAATACTAATATAGCTTCAGTACTATTACTTTTATAATTATCTGTTGAGGCCCAGACTAATTGTTCAGACTTATAGAAATGTTCTTTATATTCAGTATCATCTAATTTGGTATGAGTGATAATAATATCAAAAATGCGATTTTTATAGTTTCTGGCAAGTTTATTTACACTGACTGTATGTAGTGCAAAATGGTGATCTTTTATGTGTAAGGTAGGATAAAACATCCTAGATAATAATTGAGTTGATCCAATATTGATTTGAGTATTTACTATAGAGAATTCTTCATATAAGCGATTAACAGAGTTCTTAATATCGATCGCTTTGTTATAAAATCGTTCTGTGGAAGGGAGAGACTGTAATCCAGATCTTGTTCTGTTAAACAAGGGCATACCAAATTCTTGTTCTAATTTTTGTAATCGAGTGGATATATTGGATTGAGTGTAATTAAGTTCTTCTGCTGTTATAGAGATGGAACGATTTTTGTATAATTCAATAAATATGTAGATATCATTAAGCTCCATGGTATTCCCCCAGTTCTTATATAATTATTAATGATATTATACTTCATCATTAATAATTGTACAAATTCATTTTTCATGGATAAAATATTATAAAAGGAGGATGTGTAAAATGATTGGAATGCAGTATAGAATAACCTTACCAAGTGATTATAATATGGAGAAAATCAAAGATAGGATCAAAGAAAATGGATGTAAAACAGATGGATTTATGGGGTTGCTTTTTAAGTGTTACTTAATTCAGGAAAAGAATATAGATGATTTTGAAAATGTATATGCTCCATTGTATATTTGGGAAAAGAGTGAAGGGATGAATAAATTTATTTTTGAAGGATATTTTGATAATATCATCCAGTCATTTGGTTGGAAAGAAATTATTATCGGGATTCCATTTTGTATAGATATCTCTGAAAATTTAAATGAAGCGAAATATCTTCTGGAGTTAGTAAATCCTGTAACACCAGAAATATCTCTGAAAGGCTTTCAAAGTAAGATACCGGTATGGATGGAAGATGAGGATAATATCGTGGGGAGGGTAATTCTCTACAATCCTGATAAATGGAACTATTGTCAGTACATATTTTGTAAAAACAAACCTAAGACCAAAGGAAATGACCTGTATCAAATATTACATATATCTAAAAGATAAGATTATAGTAGGAAAAACTTTACAGACATTTGATGTGGCAGAGTTTACATGCCAAATCGAAAAAGAGACTAATCTTTTTATGGATTAGTCTCTATGTTTTACGTATTACACAAAATATCATTATTGTTGACTGACATCCGCATCATTCATATCGATTCTGTCAAAGACCATATCATAACCATCATTACCGTAATTAAGAGAGCGATTCACGCGGCTGATAGTAGCAGTAGATGCACCGGTTTTTTCAGCAATCTCCAAATATGTTCTATGCTCTCTAAGCATCTTCGCCACCTCAAAGCGCTGGGATAATGATAACAGTTCATTAATTGTGCATATATCTTCAAAGAAGGTATAGCATTCATCCCGGTTTTTAAGGCTTAAAATGGCATCAAACAGTAAATCAACAGCTGGAGTCTTAATCTTTTTATTCATCATACGCCCTCCTTTTTATTGAGTTCATTTATATTTGAATTCTAAAAAAATACCTATAACTTATCACGATATAATTTTAGCACTATAAAGTCTTAAAGTAAAGAAGGATTTTAAATATTATTCCGCTTTCTACCTAATAATTTAAGGAATTTATCCGTACTTGTGTTGGCAATAAGTTCTTCTGGAAAGTTTACTTCTTTGAGTACTTCCGTAACAAATTTAAAATTTCCTACATCAGAAAATACGTGAGCATCAGTACCTAAGGAAATAGTAACTCCATATTCCTTACATAAGTTTAACATGGTTATATCATTTTCCTTTGTATTGGTACGAAAACCGTTTGGATTCAGAGAGTTATTGTTTAATTCTAGAAGCACATCATATTCCTTTGCTGCTTTGACCAGAAGTTCATAGTCTACCGGATATCGACCATCGTCACAGTGAGCAATAATATTTACATAAGGGTTTTTTATTGCTCCAATCAGTGCAGTAGTGTTTTCCTCCATGGTACCAGGATTAATACATGGAATGTGAAGGCCAGCGATGACAATATCCATACGCTTTAGAAGATTATCCTTCATATCAAGCTTACCAGTGTAATCCATAATATTGGCCTCAGTCCCCAATAATAGATTCATACCATTAATATTACGAGGAACTACGTGTAAGTTTTTAAAATAGATTGAATCGCATGTTCCCGGCATAGCCATAGAATGTTCGGTTATGCAAAGCAGCTCTAGACCTTTGTCCTTGGCAGCAGTGGCCATTTCCATCATAGTATTATAAGCATGTCCACTTGCCAGGGTATGTGTGTGTGTATCAACCACAAATTTCATAAGAAACCTTCTTTCTTTTTGTTAAGCAATTAATCTTTGTTATTTTGCCAAAATTCTATATAATTATAAGAAAAATGAAAAGGATTTGCAAGGTGAAACAAAAAAGTCTATAATAGTGTTGTTTTACATTTCTATACATAAAGGATTGATAAAATGACAAAACATACCAAAGCAATCATTGCTTTATTCGTAGCTACAAGCCTGTGGGGTTCAGCTGGAGTCATTATGAAGTTGTCCTTAGACAGTGTTGGACCGTACTATATCTTAGCGTTTCGATTTTTCCTAGCAGCAATCTTATTAACGTTATTCTTTATAAAAAGGCTACCACATATTCAAAAGAAGACATGGAAAATAGGTGGATTAATGGGGACACTTTTGTATTTTGAATTCTTGTTTTATACTATTGGAATTCAATTTACTACTGTTAGTAAAGCCTCTTTTATCATAGGGGCTAGTGTGATACTGGTTCCCCTCGCATATCTAATCATTAATCATAAGTTGCCAGCTAAAAGTAGTATAGTGGCTGCCTTCGTCTGCTTAATCGGTTTAGCTTTTGTTGTACTTGATGACTTAAGCGCTATTAGTATCGGGGATTTGATTGTGAGTATATCAACAACTTGCTATGGATTTCATCTTGTATTGACAGCAAGGTTTGTAAAGGATCAAGATCCCATTGACATTAATATTGTGCAGATAGGAATAGCTGCAATTTGTGCATTACTTATAGCTCCTATTATGGAGAGTTTTCCTACTAAAATTACAACAAACAATATTTTCAGTGTGGTGTATCTATCGATAGCGGCTACCATCTGCCCATATCTTCTTAGTGTATATGGCCAAAAATATACCAAGACCACTATGGGAGCAATCATTCTTTCCTTTGAATGCGTGGTTGGTTGCATTACAGGAGTTCTTATACTACATGACCCGCTGACGCCAAGAGTGGTATTGGGTGCGGTTATTATGGTAGGATCATTTTTAATTACTGAGATTAAAATAGATAATAGAAAACGTCAAAATACCACATAATAATCATATCATACTTACAATACAACAAACGAACTAAAAGGATATGATTATGGAAAATAGAGTAATGAAAAGAATCATAGCATCTCTCATTGGTGTTTTATTGATTAGTTCTGCTGTAGCCATTTTTCGCTACTGTGATTTGGGAACAGATCCTTATTCCTGTTTCAATCTTGGTATTGTTAATGTAACAGGGTTATCTTTTGGAAATGTACAGGTACTAGTCAATCTTCTTTTAACAATGATACTACTTATTGTTGGACGTGGTTACTTTGGTATTGGAACTTTAATGAGCATGTTTTTAGTGGGCTATGTGTCTGATTTTTTACTGTCAATCGTACCCGTTGAAGTAGCTTCCCTGCCAATGTATATGCGGTATGTGATTCTTCTTTTGGGACTGATCACTACCAGTTTTGGTATCTCTTTATACAGTTGTGCGAAACTTGGAATATCCCCTTATGATGCCATGAGCTTTATCTTGGTGGACAAGTTCTCAGGTAAGCTTCATCTGCAGTATACCAGAATTGGAATAGACGTTCTCCTTGTATTAGGCGGGTTACTGATGGGTAGCATAGTAGGAATCGGAACGTTGATTATTGCATTGGGGGTTGGGCCTTGTGTGGCATTTTTCTTAAAGAAAATTACAATACCATATATATTCCCGGAAAATAAAGTTTAAAAAGAGAAAACAGGAAGGAATTAATTCATATGAAAAAAGGGCAAATTGTAGAGGGTAAGATTATTAGATTGGATTTTCCCAATAAGGGAGTTATGGAAATAGAAGAGGGTAAGGTAACAGTTAAAAATACCCTCCCAGGGCAGGTAGTGAGTTGTCAGATTAATAAAGCCAGAAAGGGACGCTTCGAAGGACGATTAATCGAGGTGCTAGAACGTTCTCCGTTAGAAACAGTAAATGCACCATGTGACAAATATGGCATGTGTGGAGGATGTTCCCTACAGAGTATTTCCTACGAAGACCAACTGAAATTAAAAGAAAAATGGGTGAAGGACATCATTGATGCAGTCTGCCAAAACTATGAATTTGAAGGAATCAAAGGTAGTCCAAATGAGCTGTATTACCGTAATAAGATGGAGTTTTCTTTTGGGGATGAAATGAAAGATGGCCCACTTGCATTAGGGCTTCATAAGAAGGGAAGCTTTCATGATATTGTAACAGCTGATACTTGCAAGATTGTACATGAGGATTATAATAAGATTCTGTCTTGCGTGTTGGAATTCTGCAAAAAATTGGGACTTCCATTTTACCATAAAATGAGGCATGAGGGATATCTTCGTCATCTTTTGGTACGTCGTGCCACAAAAACGGGAGAGACCATCATTAGCTTGGTAACGACTTCTCAGGCTAGACCTGATCTCACCATATTAAAGGATGCCTTGCTAGCTCTTAATCTAGAGGGGACGATTGTGGGAATCAGCAACTGTATCAATGACGGTTTAGCAGATATGGTTAGGGCGGATGCCATGAATATCCTGTATGGTCATGATTATATCTATGAAGAGTTATTGGGACTTAAGTTTAAGATTAGCACCTTCTCCTTCTTTCAGACGAATTCCCTTGGAGCAGAGATACTATATCGTACAGCTAGAGAATACATCGGAGATACGTTGGATAAATTAATCTTTGACTTATATAGTGGAACTGGTACCATTGCACAGGTGTTAGCTCCTGTCGCAAAAAAGGTCATTGGCGTGGAAATCGTAGAGGAAGCGGTGGAAGCAGCAAAGGAAAATGCTAAATTAAATGGACTTACAAACTGTGAATTTATAGCAGGTGATGTGTTAAAAATGCTAGATACCATTGAGGAAAGACCAGACTTAATTGTATTAGACCCTCCTAGAGATGGTATTCATCCGAAGGCATTAAGCAAGATTATTGATTATGGCGTAGACCACATGGTGTATATCAGCTGTAAGCCAACTAGTTTAGCAAGGGATTTGGTGGTATTACAGGAGAGAGGCTATGAAGTGAAGAAGGTGTGTGCAGTAGATATGTTCCCGATGACGAACCATGTGGAGACGGTGTGTCTGCTCAGTCGGAAGGCCTAAAAAGCCCGTAAAATGGGCATTTGTTTTGGAATAGATTCCCACAGGCGGTTTTGGAATGGTTTGCAAGGGATTTCTGTTCCCACAGACAAGTGGGAGAAATAGGTATAATATTACGCGGAGATTGACAAATGCGCGTAGATAATAAAAATAGTCAGGCCAGTAATAGAAAATTATTACTAGGAATGACTGCTTTTTGCTTGTAAGTATTCCGATAAATGAATATAATAAAGTATGTGATATAGTTATTATGGAGGTATACTTAGATGAACTTTTTGACTACAACAGAAATGTCAAAGGTATGGGGGATTTCGTCAAGGAGAATTTCTTTATTATGTGCACAAGGTAGAGTGGAAGGTGCATTTAAGAAGGGCAAAACTTGGTTGATTCCAGAAGAAACTAAAAAACCAGAGGATCCGAGAAGAGATAAATCAAGAACGAATAATGTAAAAAAAATGAATTACTAGTGAGATACTGATAATTAGAATGGAGATTAAAGAGGAATATGGCTGTGAAAAAATCAGAATTGTATTCCCTGTTATGGGAAGCGTGTAATAAATTGAGAGGTGGCGTGGAGCCGGCTCGTTATAAGGACTATGTACTGGTTTTACTGTTCTTTAAATATGTATCCGACAGATATAAGGGTCAGCCTTTTGCTGAATTTACTATCAGCCAAGGAGCATCATTTGAAGATTTAATTGCTGCAAAGGGAAAGAGCGATGTTGGAGAGCGTGTGGATAAGATTATCCAGAAGTTCTTGGAAGATAACAGACTGCAGGGTTCGCTTCCTGATGTCAGCTTCAACAACCCGGACGAACTTGGAACAGGAAAAGAACTTGTCGATAAGGTTTCAGGCCTTATTGCTGTTTTCCAAAACCCTGCAATTGACTTTAAAAATAACAGAGCCAGTGGCGATGATATCATCGGGGATGCTTATGAGTATTTCATGATGAAATTTGCACAGGAATCCGGCAAGAGCAAAGGGCAGTTTTATACGCCAAGTGAAGTGTCCCGCATTATTGCTCGCTTGATTGGTATTGGCAATATCAGAGAGATGCCGACAAAGAAATGGACCCTGTATGACCCGGCGGCAGGAAGCGGGAGCCTCCTTATCAGAGCAGCAGATGAAGCTCCTGTGAATGAAAACGGCGATACAGTTGTGACTATTTTCGGACAGGAAAAAGACCATGCTACAGCTGGCTTAGCAAAGATGAACCTGATTCTTCATCAAAAAGGAACTGGAGAGATTAAGAGAGGTAATACACTGGTTGACCCTGCTTTTACTGATGATTTTGGCGAACTGAAAAAGTTTGATTTTATTGTTATGAATCCACCGTTTTCTGATAAGGCATGGAGTGATGGAATCAAGGTTTCGGAAGATAAATACAAGAGATTTGATGGTTATGGGATTCCGCCGGAAAAGAACGGAGACTATGCATGGTTTTTGCACGTGCTGAAATCTTTGGACAGCAACGGTAAAGCAGGTATTATTCTGCCTCATGGTGTATTGTTCAGGGGAAATGCAGAAGAAACCATCCGTATCGAAATATTAAAGAAAAAATTTATAAAGGGCATTGTCAGTCTGCCTGCGAACCTGTTCTACGGAACGGGTATTCCTGCGTGTATTATTGTAATCGATAAAGAAAATGCAGAGACCCGTGAGGGCGTGTTCTTGGTCGATGCAAGTCGTGGATTCAAAAAGGACGGCAACAAGAACAGACTGCGTGAGCAGGACATTGAAAAGATAGTGCAGACGTTTAACAAACAAGAGGAAATCCGTGGATACTCTCGCTTTGTTAAATACGAGGATATTCTGGAATCAAATGCAGGCAATATGAATGTTCCTCGTTATATTCAGAAAATTGATGATACCCTACCACAGAATATTGCGGCACATTTGAAAGGCGGTATTCCCGAAACAGACATTGATTCTTTACAGCGTTTATGGAAGATTTCTGCTGATTTGAAACAGGAAATTTTCACTTGCACAGATGAAGCACATGGCATCTATCATCTCGCTTTACCTTCAAATGAAATTGAAAGTGTTATCGCTCAGGATGGAAATATTCATATAGAAAAGCATTATGAGATTGATACAATATTTGGTGAGTGGAAAGAAAAGGTCAGAGATGTTCTTCTGAATGTCACCTCCGACACAGATCCTAAAGAATTGATTCGCAGTATCGCCATGATGCTGTTAGATGCGTATGAATCTGCCAGACTTCTTGATAATTATGATGTTTATGACTGCCTGCTGAATTACTGGAATACAAAATTACAGGATGATGTGTACGCTATCAAAGCCAGTGGATATGAAGCTGCAAGAGATATCGAATATGAATACGCACAGAAAAAGAAGAAGGATGAAAGCGGAGAAACAGTGTCTGTTGACGATACATCCAAGGTTAAGTCCTTTGAAGGTGCATTGATTCCAAGAGAAATCATTGAAGCTGTGTATTTCACAGAGGAACTTGCAGAAATCACAGCGTTAATGGAGAAATCGGGCGAGTTGGAGTCTGAACTGGATGAAATGCGTGAAGAGGAATCCGGGGATGACGGCTTGCTGAAGGAAGTTCTTAATGACAAGGGTGACAGCATTCCCAAGGCAAATCTGAATAAGCGCATAAAGGAACTGGAGGCTAAGAAGACATCGGCAATTATGGACGCTATGTCAAAATTGGTAGACCTTTTTGATGCCGGAGAAACTGCTGGAATGGAAGCTCTTATAAAAGAAATTCCGGAACTGGCTGGCTTTGATATCAGAAACAAAAACGGCTCATTTGGTAAAGCAAAGCTGAAGGCGGTATTGAAACAGGTTTCTGATTCAGCCGCTGTGCCTGAAATATACAAGGATGAATATGAGGCATTACTTGCATATCAAGCAAAGTCGGTAGAAAAGGATGAGGCAGATAAGGGATGGAAGGAAGCACGTAAGGCACTGGACGAAAAAGTGCTTGCAAAATATGGCGAACTTTCCATTGATGAAATTAAACATCTGCTCTTTGACGTAAAGTGGATGGCAAAGCTATCTACTGAAGTCAGAAATGAAATAGAACAGGTTCTCAATGCATTGTCTTCTAAGGTGACGCTCATTGCAAAAAGATATGAACATACCCTTGGAGAAATTGAGGATAGGACTGCAAAATCAAGAGCATCAGTAGTAGCTGCGCTGGAAAGGATGGGGTACAAATGGTAACTTATCCTAAAGATTGGGCAAATGACAAAGTAGCAAATGTTGTAGATATAGGTACTGGCTGTAGAGATACACAGGACAATAAAATTAGTGGCAGGTATCCGTTTTATGTTCGTTCCCCAATTGTTGAACACATTGATGTCGCAGATTATGACTGTGAGGCTGTACTGACAGCAGGAGATGGTGTTGGAACAGGAAAAGTATTTCATTATGTAAATGGAAAGTTCTCCGCACACCAGCGAGTTTACGTGATGAAGAACTTTAAAGATACAAGCGGTAAATACTTTTACTATTTTTTTTCTAGGTATTTTATCAACGAGGTGGAAAAATATACAGCCAAGTCTTCAGTAGATTCTGTGCGCAGGTCGATGATTACAGATATGGAATTCCCACATCCGCTTTTTGATGAACAGAAAAAAATAGTACAAGCATTGGAGTGCTTTGACGAATACATTGCTAATCTTGGAGAATTGATTGATAAAAAGAAAAATATCCGAGATGGTGCATTAGCAGATTTAACAGGTGGAAAAACAAGAATAGCTGGATATGATGAGTGCCTTGTTGAAAAAGAATTGGGTGATATTTCGAACATTCAAGATGGAACGCATGGAACATTTAAAAGAACAGAGTCAGGATTTTATTTGCTGAGTGCAAAAAATGTGTTTAACAATCGTCTCGTATTAGGTGATGATGAAAGTAAAGTTTCTGAAAACGACTATCTTCAGATAATATCAAATGGTTATCCACAGAAAGGTGATATTCTGATGAGTTGCGTGGGTACTATAGGACGATGTTGCATTTTGGACAAAGATAGTGTCGCATTTCAAAGAAGCGTAGCTTTCATTAGAGCTAAGGACATCAACAAGCAATATCTGCTATATGTTCTTCAGAGTAATGAAGTACAAAATCAACTTTTTAGTATGGTTAATGCGAGTGCACAGGGCGGAATCTATCTTGGAGCATTGAAGAAAATTAAGATAAAAATCACGTTGGATATAAACGAACAGGAGGCCATAGCTTCTATTCTGACGGTTATGGAT
>JAEYPA010000173.1 GCA_023411225.1 Bacillota bacterium | reverse complement strand
TTGCTATGGATATTGGTAAATTGTGTATTCAGAATTATGATTTAGCCGCAGACCTGAAATCTATTCTGACGAGGGATAAGTGCATAGAAGGTATGAAAACCTATCTGGAAGAATTTGAAGATGGTGTTCTGCTGCAGCTTTCGGAAGAAGTCGGCGATAATGGTCAATATATTAATGTGTTGAAAGGCAAATTTGATGCAGACGCGGCGAACTGGGTATGGAATAAGGAGACTGCTCAGCAGAAAATTAGAGAAGTTATTCTTGAATATCATATTATAGCTGAAAGCAATAAGGTGATTTCTAAGACGGTTTCTTTTAGAAGCACAATTAATGAGTGGTGCGATAAGTGTAGCTATATCCGTATGTCTTACCCGGCTGCTAAGAATTACTTGGAAGGCATTGGAGAATTCTTGGAATTACTGTATAGCATTAAGAAGACTGGAGCACTGTTGGATTCACAGAAGCAGAAATTCTATGATCTACTCACTATGAATATTTCTGCATTTAAAGAATTCTATAGCAATCAGATAGACGTGTTTAAGAAGGTCTGTGCTTTCTATATTGAGCCACATGATTTTACTAACGACGAGATTAATGAACTATATAAGACTCTTCCGATGAACTGCTTCAACCGTGAAAAGGCAGATTATTTAAATTTAGTAGAATTCAAGGTGGCCGAGTTCAATACCGCCCGTGGAAGTGCCAAACTGAAGAAACTTTGGCTTGATAGGACAGGGACGGTATCCCCAATAGCATGGTCTAAAGAATATAAAATGCCGATACTCTGTATGATCGATGATGACCAGATGCAAGCTGCAAAAGTTGCATTTAGTGCGGTGAATCGTCAAAAGCCAGATGCAACTGCTATAGATAAGGCAATTGAATACTTGGAGTCTGCTACATTCTTTGACAGATTGCGATATCCCGAAGAGCGAGACAAAGCGTTCCGTTCTACTATCATTAAAGGATACTCCGTGATGTTGCCTGACATTAATGAGATTAAGAGTTATCTGAGTCGTGTTATTACGGCAGATCCTTATGAGTGGCTCGGTTTACCTGAGGTTGATAAGAAACTGAAGCAGATGGCTGAGGCTAAATACAATCAGGGTGGATGTGATAAAGCACTTGAGAAAATTGACAGTATGGACATCTCGGAGGTTAAGCGTTATTTGAAAGACTTAATTAAAGATAATATGACGGTTGGAATAGAAATTATCAAAGGGAAATGAGGTGAAGCACTGTGAACTTAGGTGACTGCATTAAAAAGATAGAAAAATATCTAAATTCAAATGATACATCACCGAGGCTTGTTAATGTGCAAAACACAAATGACTTGTCTGCCATTGCACAACGTTTTAATGTGGGTAGCAATTTGTTTATGTCTATTGCTTCTTATGCAAAGAAAGACGAGAACCCTAAGTTGGATGGATTGCAAAGTGACTTGTCTTTAATAGGGGGAAATATCTTCGTTATAGGTTTAACATCTCAGTTAAAATTACAGAGCGAGCGAATTCTCTCAAAAGAACTGCAAAATATTGCATCACAAACATATGTTGGGCATGTTGTTGTTATTTGTTATCAATGTGCAAACTGTTTGCAGTTTAACGATAGTAGGGCAAGGCGACTTGTCTATGATGTGGAGGGCAACGATTCAGTTTTACCAGATGTGGTATTTACTTTGCCGGAAATGCCTACACCGCCCGATACTAATGTGATTGAGGGAGTACAGAATATCGCAGCGGCTATTGAGAGTATGGATGGAGGAAAGCTCTATGTGCAAACGAAGAAACATAAAAGCAATTATCCAGATTCAGTATTATTAATAAAGGAAGAAATCAATGCTTTCGATATATTATGCAATCTTGATACTGCAACTTGTGGTTTAAAGGCCAGTTTCGGAACAGATGAGCAGTGGGGCTATGCACTCCATATGGTTAGCAAAGTTGGTTCTTGGGGTGCGTTGATAAATGACCAATTCAATGTGAGTTCTAATCTGAGCTTGATTGCAGGTAATTGGAATGGCTTTGATGTAAATAAGAAATGGCTGTATTTCATCGCATTAAAAATGGGTTGGACTGGTAATAACTGGTGTCTCTGCGAAGCTGTTAATAATGCCAGTAAGGTTACGAAGCTGGTTTGTAGTATTTATCGCAGCATCTTGAGTGTTAATTATACTGATCCTGACTTTTGGGATAAATACGATGAACGCAAAAAGATGGTTGCAGCATTTGGCGGCTCCGATGAAGAAATACTTGATTTTCTTCAAATGGTACGTGGCAAGGGTGCAAATGCAATTTATTATTTGACTGATTTCAGCAGAATGGAAAAAGAGTTTGTTTTTGAGTTGCTCGACAAATACGCATCTCATTTTGTACGGGAAGAAGTTATTCAGATACTTTCACATATATATCCGGATTTGTATCATTATTTGCAGCCTTACAGATTTAAAAACGAGATGCTGTATAAGTATTTTCAGGATTACAAGTATCAAAAAGTTATTAATAAAATATACCCTGAGTTTCTGGAGATGGTTGAGAACCAGGCAAAGAATAGAGACTTCAATCTTTGGCTTTCTCCTCGTTCCGAAAAAATCGAGAGTCTTAATAAAAATGGTGCCAGACTATATTTTGTTGATGCAATGGGTGTCGAGTATCTCAGTTTCATTTTGAGCAGATGTAAGCGTAAAAATTTGATAGCAAATATTTCTTTGTGCCGTTGTGAATTGCCATCAATTACAAAATTTAACAAGGAGTTTATGGAAGACTTTATTGATATTGCTCCCGATATTAAACGCCTTGATGACATTAAACATCACGGTGAAGAGAGTTTTGATTATCGTCGTACAAAGCTTCCTGTTCATCTTATTCGAGAATTGGAAATTATTGATGATGTACTAACCGATATTCGCAATAGGCTGGCAACTGGTTCTATCGAGAGAGCATACATCATTGCTGATCATGGCGCAAGTCGCTTGGCGGTGATAAATGAGAACGAGTGTCAATGGGAGATGGTATCAAAAGGAGAACATTCTGGTAGATGTTGTCCAAGGGAAGAAGTGGATGTTCAATCTGAATACGCGACAGATGCAAATGGCTTCTGGATATTGGCAAATTATGATAGATTCAAAGGAGGACGAAAAGCTAGTGTTGAAGTCCACGGAGGCGCAACGCTGGAAGAAGTGACTGTACCAATTATTGAACTTACCTACATTACTAGAGAAATTGAAGTAAGTATCAACTCTAAACTGCCAATTGAAATCAGTTTCCGAAAGAAGGCTGAGTTACAGCTGTTTTCTAAGACAAAACTTGGCGGAGTGACTGTATGCATAAATGGTAAGAAATTTGAGAATAAGTATTATGATGCGGAGCCACAAGATAACAATCTTTATTTGGTCCATTTGCCAGATGTGAAATCTGCAGGTACTTATCAAATGACAGTGTTCTCTAATAATAACCCAGTTGCAGAGCTTGAATTTTCAGTGAAAAAAGAAGGCTCTTCTGAGCGCAGCATTTTGTAAGGGGGTTACCATGGCAGATAAACTACGCGAATGCTTTGATGAAATGGTCGTATATAAAGATCTGAAGAAAAGTAATTTTTTCTCAGCACTAAGCCTCCCGTCTTTTTTAAGAGACTGGCTACTAAAAAAGTTTGAAAATGAAGATGGTGATTTTGATATTCAGGAAGTTTCAGATTTTATCCAGACTTATCTTCCTAAAAAGGATGACTGGATAAGTATCAAAAATCGTATCATTATGGAAAACGAGCACGTGAAAATTCTTACGAGAATTTCTGTTGATATTAACATTAAGAATCAAGAGATTACATTTTCGTTGCCCGATTTTGGACTTACTAATAAAGAAACTCTAATTGAAACCACCGTATGGGAGGACTGCAAGGATGAGCTTGTAAATGGCAAAGATACATGGGGGGTGGTAGAATTAGGTTATCGATTGCCTGACGATACCATGAAATTACAAGGAAAGATTAAGCTAGTTAGTTTCACAAATTTTTGCCCCTATACGGTTGATATTGACTATTATAAAGATATTCGTGCTGAATTTTCAATTGATGAGTGGATAGATGTTCTTCTTGGAGCCATCGACTATAATGCAGCCGGATACAAAGATGACACACAGAAATTAACAATGCTTACCAGAGTACTCCCATTTATTGAAAAGAGGTTAAATCTGATTGAGCTTGCTCCGAAGGGAACAGGCAAATCTTATCTGTTTGGGCATATAAGTCGTTACGGTGTATTAACTGACGGTGGTAAAATTACAAGAGCAAAAATGTTCTATGACGCTGCAAGAAAGGTTCCTGGATTTATTATGGGAAATGATTATGTTGCTATTGATGAAGTAAAGCTGGTTACTTTCGGAGATGTCAATGAAATGCGTTCTATTATGCAGGGATACATGGAATATGGAACGTTTAATTTTGGTGGATATGAAGGAAAGGCGGATGCAGGTATAGTATTCTTGGGCAATATTTCTCAAGATAATATGGATGAGTATATGAATATGTTTTCTGAGCTTCCAGCGCTGTTTCAGGAAAGTGCATTGCTAGATAGAATTCATGGTTTCATAAAAGGCTGGGATGTACCTCGTATGAATGATGACTTGAAAATCAGTGGCTGGGCACTAAACTCGGAATATTTTAGTTCTATTTTGCACTTGCTACGTGATGATGTCAGTTATCGTGCTATTGTTGACCGT
>JAEYPA010000136.1 GCA_023411225.1 Bacillota bacterium | reverse complement strand
ACTTGACCTAACTCCAGCAGATAATAATATTACTATTGAAAATAGAAATTATTCAATACGTAACCTTAAACTTTCCAAACAAAAATTACAATTACTATGTATGCAAATAAATCCATTATTTCACTAGTGGATTTATTCTACATATAATTTTATAGCTGTAATTTTACTAATCATCATTTCTTTTGCCATTCATCAACTATCGGTTTCCAATCAATGGTACGCTCCTTTTCTCCAATCCAAATATTCCAAAAATCTGGATTATCTGATTTTGGACGGTTACCCTTAGGCAAGTCCTTAATATCCACTAAAGTTGGAATTATAATTGCACTTCCCAATACAATAGCTTTTTGGGTTGGTAATGACGGCAATTCGTCCAGCATGTTTCCCAAGTTATCTGGAACTAATCTCTTTATCATTTCTTGATCCTTATCATTTACAATCCTATGTAATATGTATGAATTACACTGTGACAATACTGTTGGCGATAATTCTGATGGTCTCTGTGATGAAATCAATAAACCCAATCCATATTTTCTTCCCTCTCTTGCAATTCTTTCAAATATCATAGAACATAACTTATCAGCAGAGAAATCGTCTTCTGTATTAGAGTATTTTTTAATAAAAGTATGTGCTTCTTCCATGACTAATAAAGTGGGTAATTCATATCCATAATGTTTTCTATAACGCTGTAACGATTCAAAAATTAATCTTGCTATGACTGATACCACTAAATGTGTTACTTCAAGAGGTAATATCGACAAATCAATAACACATATTTTCCCTTTATCTTCATTATCGTTACTTAAGTTCTCGTTTATCCATTCTAGTAATGATATTTCTGGCTCACCACCTATAACTGATGAAATTAATGAATTTCTTAATAATGACTTTATTCTTATTGTCATAAATTCTATATATTGCGCAGATGAAGTATCTTGGGCTAATGTTTCTATGTATCCAGATAAATTGTTTATATCAAAAGGAATCGGATCATCCTCATTGTATAACAATTGCTCTTCTATTCTTCCATTCTCTTCAAAATACTTTTCTAATTCACTAATAAAGCCTACAATCTCTTCTAATGTAAATCTATTATAATACTCTATTGTCTGCCCGCCCTTAATATACGTACTATATTTCTCTTTAACTTTCGTTTGTATTCTCCCAATCATACTCAATAACTCAGATTTAATAGAACCTTCTTCTTTTAATTGTGTTATGGCATATGTAATATCTTCAATCTTAGCTAATGTCTCTTTTCCAAACTTTGTTTTTGTTGCTTCGCCACAAAATGTTAGTGCTGATTTTGCTTGTATAAAATAGCACTGTAAACTATATAGGTACAATCTAATACTGTTTATGTCTATATGAGCTACATTTTTCAGCTCTGTTCCCATGGTATTAGCTTTTAACCCTCGTAATGCTTCTCTTAATAAAGGTTTTTGCGTTTTTCCACTTGCTTGCAAAATTCCTGACCATTCGTTGCTAGTCCACATCCAAGCTGGTACTCGTAATTGTTTCTCTTCTTGACCTTGGGTCATCCCAACAGTACTATAATTTACATTAATGTCTAGATTGTCAAATGCATGGCGATATTCACCATTTGGATCTAATATAATAAATCTTGCATTTGGAGACTTTTTTCTCTTCTTAATACTTTCTTCAATTGACCATCTAATCACCCCTGCAACCGTACATGATTTACCACTACCAGTATTTCCAAGTACTGCAAGATGTCTAGCAAATAACTCATTAATAGAAAGCCTTATCTCTTCACCACCAACTAACGGACTTGTCCCAATATTAATTGTATCTTCATTATCATTCTGAACAATAGTGCTTAATTGTTCTTTAGTCGGTAACAAAACTGAATCACCTACCGTTGGTAACACAAATGCTCCTCTATCAAATTTCAATCCCTTATATGTTTCTTTTATACTACCTAATATATTTAAATAAATAATACGTAGACCTCTAGGAAGATTTACCTCGTTGTAATCATCACTCATGTGATTATACCCTATGTATCCAATAATCCCAACTAACCATCCTGCTTCATTTGGGATAACTAAATAGCTATTAATTCTAGGAAAGAATGAAATACTTCCTTCATATATTGATACGCTCTTTGGGGCATCATCAAGTAGAAAAACTTTTATTTCTTTAGTCGAAACCGAGTCGATTATTCCTACGCACTTTTGCTCATAATTACTCATTATCTACTCCTGCCTCCTCACAAGATAAATCTTTTATGCCAATCATTTCTTCAATATTGCTTTCTGTTGATGTTGGATCACCTTCTCTATCCCTAATTAATTTACTAACGCTCAATGTAATATTATCAATTGCAGGCTTTGGTAAATAATAACGAACCAAATTCATTAAATCCCCTAGTTCGCTGCCACATAATAATGATACTTGAGCTAAATTAACCTTTTTCAAAAAATTTATTAATCTTTCATCAACACTATACGAAATAATAACTATATGTGCAGATGGTATATGTAACATTTCTATAAGTATTTTGTTTATATGTGAGTCTCCAAAACTATAACCATATGTTATTAATGCTGAATTCGGTCTACAAACTGCACCACTGAAGTCTCTAAACAATTCTGAATATGGATAATATGATGTTTCAATTGACTTCATCGGATTAGGATAAATCATTAACTGATCTTTATATGTATCTGTATCAATTTCCATGATTTTTTCTGCTCCAAACATCATACTTGCTCTATAAATTCTATTCTTTTTGTAAATCCAATCAATAGACCCATGAATCTTACTATATTTAACTACATTTTCTGCAAATCTAAATTCATTTTTTGAATCAGGTGTTCTATAATAATAATCCAGATTTTGTGGTGCTTCTTCAAAATATGGATTAATCTTACCATTAAACCTATCCAAAATCCTAATTCCTGCATAATCACACGCATATTCTATAAATCTATCATAATTTGTAGTAAAAATATGTAATCTGTTCCTTGTAGCAACTCTACTACTAAATGTCATCAAGAATGATTTTAAAATTGTCAGTGCCAAGTCTGCATCTGTATCTTCACGCTCAAGTTTTTCTCTAAAGTCATTTTCTGTCTTTAATATACTATTTCCAAAATCAGATAGCACATTATCTACACATTTTCCTAATTTTTCTATATTTTTTATATTCTCATCAATTTCATATCCATGAAGTAACTCAATACTAGTTCGTATCTGATCCTCAATATTTGCCGTCCCACGTCCCATCTTTTTGGCAGATTCCTCAGCATATATATTTATCTTTTTGTTAAATTCTCCAAACTCTGCTTTATTCATTGATGAAGAAGGTATTTTTGCCAAATTACCTACCGCCATAGTTAATCCTGCACCCAATAATAATGAAACATGTTCACTTTGTAATATTGCACTGAGCCATGGCTCAATTTTCTTTCTTAAATTATCTCTCGATTCATTTGATCCATTAAATGATTCCATAAAGTTAATCGTATTACCTATCTTTAGGCATGCATTACTTTCTTCTAATCTTTGAATAAACTCTTCCATTCAAATACACTCCAATCAAATATATTTTTCAATACAACAACATACTTATATTGCTAAATGAATTTAACATGTTCTTCATAGAATTCTTTTACTAATATCAGAACTTCACTATCATCTAACTTTATTTCTTCTTTATTTAATTTTCTTTCAAATGATTTTAATTTTTTGGACATAAAAATATCAGATGAAAACCCAATCATTTTAGAAGGTGCTTGTTTTTTATTGTTTCTTACAAAATCAAATGATGCCAATCCTTGATTTCTATTTGTAGAATTTATCATATCCGTTTCGTAAGTATATGTAATTGTACCCTTTTGCTTATTTATATATACCTTATCGGTCACCCACGTACCTTTAAAAGTGCCATTTTCATTATAAGCCCAACCTCGAATTAATACGCCCTCTAAATCTTGTTCATAATATTCTAAATAAAATCTTGGTTTTTCATCTACTCCGATATAAAATCCAATCCACTTTCCTTCTAAATACGTATTGCCATAAATCCATTTTTTAATTAAACTTATCTTTAATATAACAACTTCTACTAATTTTAAAACTAATCTATATGTTCCTAAAGAAATTACAGCACTTAGTGGAATACCAAAGAATAAATTCTCTTTTATTAGATCCGTTAACTTTGTCCAACAAAAAAAAATCAAAGCAGTTGTAACTGTAAAAACTATAGATTTCATTTTGTCATTCGGTGTCATAAAACATTTTCTCCTTATCTATACTATTTTATATATGTAATTAGCCCATTAGAAATCGCTTATGTTTAACATTCTTAAGTGTAGGATTCCTTTTTTATCATGCCACTAATCAGTGTAAAATCCCCTGAATTATTAAAAATATATCTATAATTCTGCTGTATCTGTAATGAATTATAGTATTCCACTTCAGTTCGACTCACATTTATAAAATGATTATAAGATTCTTCTTCGTACCAAAATGCTTCTGGATCTCTTAAAACTAAAACTAATTTTGTATTAAGAGGGAAGAAAATCTCACTACCTTTACTATTGAAGCCTTGCATTCCCTGATGACCAAATCTAACTATAGGATTGTCAGAGGTGATGAAAGGTACATCCGTCTGATTACAATCAACCATCCACATCTTACCTCTAATGGTTTCAGCAAACTTTTCAATTATCTCTGGATCCATTAAAATCTGTGCATGCAATAATTTCTTGTAATTCTCACTATTTATCTTTAATTCAACAGAGTCAATTGCATTCTTTTCTTCTTGTGTTTTTACCATCTTTTTCATTAATAATAAGGGTACTCCCTCATACATTTCAGTCATTCTTTCTCTAAATTCTTTTGAACGGACAACCTGAATTGCTATATACATTGACAGATAATCCATTTCCATATCTGTTAATACTGATACAGAATTTAATTTCTGCGGATTACACATTGTATATGTAGTAATAATTCTATCAATCGGATTAAACAACCATGATTCTACATTCTCACCAAACCAATGTTCAATATGTTGCTCATCAATACTCTGAATTATATCCTCCAACTCAAGATCAAATACAGACTCTGGATTTACCTCAAGAATTTCTTTTCTTAGTATGCCAAAATCAACATCATAAAAAAATCTTTCACATGCATAATCTACTACACTAACTAGACGCGGCTGTGATTTTTCTTTATCATAAACATAAAATTTATTTCTACTTGAAAAATGTCTCAATTATTTTTGCGGAATATAGTTCTCTTTTATTACTTTATCTGCCATATAGATATCCTTTCTCGTATAACATTAAATGTACGATTATATAAACTTATAAAATTGCATTTAGACAACTTTCTTCGCACCTGTATATTGGAATTCATTGTATTCATTGTATCAATTTTTCATTTCCACCATAATAATCCATATTATACCAATCTATATCATTATATACAACAAAATACCATCTTTTATGCTCCATATAAATTTTAATACATTAGACAATAAACCTGCTTTTCGAGATCACTAATCATCTTCCTAATCTTATCTCCACCTCTCATAACCTCCAACACATACATCTTTCCGTTCTTCTCTTCAATCCAGTCATTCACCACCTGAAGATTCTTAGCATTTTCCCCCTTGCCTTCCTAGCCTGTTTAAATCCAAGTGCTACAGCCACAATAATGCAGACCTTAACTTCATTATAGTTAATATTCTTTATCACTTCTTGAATACCTTTAATCATACAATAACTTTCACTTGCCGTATCCTCGACTACTTCTTGATATACCCTTGCATATTTATTATAGCCCAACGCCGCTCTAAAGCTCCCTGTTCTCTCTTCACATCTACATGACCATGTCATGCAAATAATCATAGAAATCAATATACTTACTCCCCACTACCTCATATATCATCTGTACCCCTCCAACTTCCTTACTCCTTAATATCCTTCAATATGTATCGGCGTTTATACCGAAGGAAATAAGTTCTTTTATTAACCTTATCCTGGAATATAGTTTACCTACCTTAGTTCTCAAAAGAGAACAAAGATAGAAAAATCCTATAAATAAGTTCCCCCATTGTACCTCATAGCCTCTTTTACATATCTTTAATATTTACGTGTATTCGCATAGTTTCTTTTGCCTTACAATTCTTGTCCTATAAGATTGAAACTACCTACCTGTTCATTTGAACACCAAGTAACCACCATAACTGTTATTTAAGGGTATTGGCCGTTACGCGCCCAACAATCCATGAACACCTTTACTGGCATTATAATAAAGATAAGTCATGCCAGCTTCATAAGTCTGTTGATTTATCGCATCGGCTCAACTCACCTTTTACGTTTTTAACTGTTACGGCATCCAGTTGCAAGATGCCTATTTTACTAGGTTTCATATAAGGTAAAGTTTTATGTATGACACCAATGACAGGTGGAGTAGCCAATACTTAAAAAAATGGGCTTGTCTTCAGACTTAGCCAAGGCAAAGGCTTCTTCAGACCATGAGTACCAATCTACTGGGTTATAGGCATGTTGAAGAAGATACGGGGATTTCTCGTGAATTAAGTGATTGGGTTTTCTATTCTCTTGGTTCATAACATCACCTCCTTTTACGTTTCCATTTAGTGTTCTCTTACCTAAATGAAAGTATTCAAGGATTGAATGTATATGGTAATTCACCGTTTACAGTGAAATCAACTAACTTTAGAGATAAAGTAAAAAGCTGTTTTCGGTACATCCAAATTTTACATGATCATTAGGGCACTCATCTATGTAATTAGGATCATAATTCAATGGAGTATACGGGCTCATGTGAATTTTTATATTTATATTCACCAATATTTCTTAGGTCGCCTTTGTGCTCACTAGCTATACGATTGAACAAGTTGTAACTTGCCTTATTGAGGCAATTAATTGTTAACTCTAGCTTATTGAAACCTCTTAGTTTTGCCTCATCAACAATTTTGTCAACTAATAATGTTGCTACTTTTTTCCCTCGATACTCCTCAGCTATCACAATCTGCCATATAAAATAACTTTTTTTATCTAATGATGGGAGTGCACATATAAATCCAATAATCTTATTCTCTTCGAATACTACATAATTGCTTGAAGAAAAATACTCCTCCATTATCCAATAAACATAATCGTGATGGGGAAGAACATATGGTTTTCCTTTGTCAAGTAATTCAATTACTGCTGGGATATCATCTTTTTTCAATTTCATTACTTCCATTCATTTTCTCCTTAAACGTTATATTAAATTATAACCATGTCGGTTATTAATTTGATAATTTACGCTACTTATTAACAAATTTCAATGATTTGAATCATTATAGCATTAAAATCAGAGTATCACTACCTATTCCAATAACGCTTACAAATAAGGCATTCTATAGCAATACTCTTCCAAGACTATGTATCACAGCTGAGGAAACAAGAATTGGTCTTCTCTGCTCCAACCATCTCTCCTATTACTATTTATACTAGGATAAATAGTCTCCTAGTAATATGATGTATCTAACTTTATAATACAGATTGTTACCTATAAATGAAATGGAGGTATAATGATGAAATACTTATGGACAACGTTACATGTAAATAATTTGAAGGAATCTGTACAGTTCTACTCTGATGTGGTAGGGCTCAAAGTCTTACAGCAGTTTCCTGCCGGACCAGAAATCACAATCATTTTTATGGGAAATGGGACTTCAGATGAGACAATCATTGAGCTCTTCGAGAACAAGAATGAGATGGTCACACCAATCAATGATTACATATCGGCAGGGTTTGAAGTCGTGTCTGCAGAAGTCATGTTACAGACAGTTCAAAATAAGAACATTCCAATTTATCATGGTATCATGGAAACCCCTAAGTTCAAATGGTTTGACATAAAAGACCCAAATGGTTTAACCATTCAATTCTTCGAACGAAAATAAGTACAAAGTTGTACTAGATTTCAATGATGTCACTTCAATAATTATGGAAAAGTAAGCATTAAGAGGGCAATTACTGAGTAGTTTCTCATTTAAGCATTACCCTCTTTACTTAATTTATAAAGTATACCTACTATTCTTAAAGAAAACGAGATTCTCTTCATGCTATAGTAACCAGTTACAGTTTGCTATTCTTTCTGTCAAAATCTGATTTCCGGATAGTAACAGTTCATTCCCATTTTACACATGACTACTCTTTTAGATGGAAATCTCATTTTTTCTAGATATTCCTCCTCCGATTTGCAAGTCTTCGCAATTTCAATATTCTCCGCTAATATGCGTATATCTTCACAGATTTCCTCGTACTTCTCTCCTCTTCCAACAATCTTTCCTGCCTGAATACCTATTTGCACAAAACGATAAATGGAACACAATCCACATGCATAAGTATGAAAACCATTGTGATAGAGCATATGATTTAGCTCCATATCATGACGTGCTTTGAAACCTTCCTTTGAGGTAGTAAGCTCACACTCTGCACGACTTAGTGTTGTACAGATTGCTACTTTCTCTGAGCGGTGTAAGCCAAGACAATTAGAGTCTGAAAAGGAGCACCCATCTCGCATCATAAATACTTCGTATTCCAGATCAGGCACCTTTTTTATAATACTGTGGATATCAGCAGTACTAATATCTCGTGGAAGGATAATCCTTTTTGCCCCTAACTTGCTATAATATCTCGCTATGTCTGAATTATATACTCCTGCAATCGTACTTACAACTGCGTTAAGCCTATACTTCCTAGCGATTTCCACTAGTTCAGGACAGGATACAATAATTCCATCCACCCCTACATCATAAAGAGGCTCCATATATCTCTCAATAAATCTGAGCTGCTCCTCACTGTAAATGCTGGAGTTAAATGTAACATATATGATCAGCTTTTCTTCTTTAACTTTCTTTATAATTGGTAGCACATCTTCAAAGGTATTGCTATTGGCCATATCTCTAAATCCTGTTAAGCGATTTAAGTCCGCATACTCTCCAAATACCTTATGCCACTCGGGGTCAAAGAATCCGATGTAAAACTCTCCTGCACCCACATTTTTATACCCAATAAGATTCTCTTCCTTATTTAACGGAACTAATACTTTCACCTTATCCCTCTTTCATATCGTTACATTCCTTATTGTAATGGTAGTGGAAAATAAATCAGTCGATACTTGTCTAACCCACTCAACTCATAGCCCGGATGTTTATAATATATGGTTCTTCCATATCGAATATATTCCAAATTCTCATCCGGTTCCATATATTTGACAAAACTCTCTGTACAATTACCCTCACAAACATCATTTACCCTAAACTTATTTACGATATCTTTTGATATAGAGGCGTACTCACAAATTCTCCCTACCGTCTGGTAACAGTAGGGGACATGTAAACCCAGAATAATGTCATCTGGAACTTCTGTATAATTCATATTTTTATGGGTGATATCCATTTCAACGGATCCTATCTTATAGTCTTTTATAATTGTTCTTAAATGATTGGTAAACATTTTAGGTTTCCATGGTATCTGAAAATAATCATCATATCGGGGATCACGATAATCCTTCATGAATAGCCTGCCCAAGTTAATTACCTGCCCATAGTTTTCTCTTACATAGAAAAGCATTCCATAATCATTGACTGTAATCTCATCAACATCATCTGCTCCATATTCCACAATCTGACTAAGTCTTTTCTTTCCTAACTCTAGATCTCCTTCTGAAAATGTAGGAATCACTAACGTTACTTTTATATTCTTTTCTTTACAGAGACCAAATACTTCTTTTAAATCTAAATCTGACTGTTGATTAAAGTATTTTCCACAAAAGGAAGAGCCTACATAAATTCTCTCGCAAGTCTTAAATTGCGCTACTTTCTCTGCATCCAATAGAATCTCCAGTATCTTTTTCTTTTTTAGCAAATACGGAAGGATTTCACACAGATTCAAACAATTGATTTGCTGCATATACCTCATGCTCCCTACTGATTTCCTGTACTATATCTTTACTGTTTGTATTTTTGCCTTCTCGCCTTATTAATAATCACATCAATAACATATATTTTCTTATGTGAGTTACAAAGTATAACTACTCTATATTAAAAATTCCAAAACTTCCTAATGTTCTTCTAACATATTGGTCTCATCCTCTTGATAAATGATAATAGAAATTTCTTACCTATTTGAATATTTGCTTTATGAATATGAACTCCATGGTTTGTAAACACTAATACTATTATTTTTGAATATAAATTACTCAATGAAAAGAGGAAATTAGATATGAATAATGAAAATGATGGATTCAAGAAAACGACTCAGAAAATGAAAGATGATCTATCCAAACTAGCAAAAAAAGAGGGTAAAATTATAAAAGACACTGGTAAAGTTGTATCAAAGGCAACCGATAAGTATATTGATGAACTGGAAAACAAAATGAAAGCAATGACTACTGATCGCTTTAAAAACAATTAAATGGACTTATTTAAAAGAGGCTGTCGTAGATATGACAGCTCTCTTTGTGTAAAGAAATCTTTTACCATATTTACGTAATATTTGTTATAATATAGGTATTTATATAGTAATTGAGGAGGCTACGATGAACAACATGGAGAAAAGTAATAATCCATCTGCTGTACGATCGCGAAAAATGATTGCTGACGCACTGATTAATCTAATGATGCAAAAAGAATATTCAAAGATTACGATAACGGACATCGCAAATGAAGCACAAATAGCTCGAAAGACTTTCTATCGGCACTTTTATAGTCTAGATGATATCTTGGATGAGTATATTCAGATCCTTTGCATGGACTATATTGACACAATAAGCAAAGTACAAATTACAAATATTATCGATTATGCAGAACATTATTTTCAGTTCTGGCAACAACATATGCATTTCTTGAGTCTGCTGTCAAAACATAGACTACTTATCTTTATTTTAAGAAAATATGAGGAATTGATACCTTACATACATAACTATCTATCATGTCAATTACAACATGGTACTACAGAATTTGAATATTATACCGCCTTTACTTCAGGTGCCTTCTGGATGTTACTATGCAAATGGGTGGAACGGGGTGGAAAAGAACAGCCTAAGGTAATGGCAAATGCATTTCAGACCTTCTTCTTAGAGATGACGAAGGAGTGTAAAAAGTAACCAAATGATATCTAACTGTTACACTTACTTAGAAAGCATTGAATTTCTTCTTCTATTTTCGTATATTGTAAGAAATCACAAACAAATCTATGGATTAGAAAGGAAATAAGATGACTAGTATATTTTGTTTTTCATCAACAGGTAATAGTCTCTATGTTGCCAAAAGAATCTCCAACGAACTAGAGGGTAAGGTAATCTCCATGACATCGGACACACATACATGTACCGATGATATTATTGGATTTGTATTTCCGACCTTCTTTTTTGGATTGCCACAGGTTGTAGAAAGGTTTATCAAACAATTACAGATAGACAATTCTCAGGCATATATTTTCGCTGTGGCAACCTGTGGGAATTTCACTTGTAATCTGGCGAGTATTATACAGAAACTTTTAGCAAAAAAAGGATTGAAATTATCTTACTATGCAAAGGTAAAGTGTGTAGAAAACTATACCCCCTCTTACTCAGTAAATGATCGTCCGCTGATACATGAACGCACAGATCGTAAGGTGGATCAAATTATCAAAGATCTTCGTGAGAAAAAGAAAACACACATAAGATTATTTAGCCTCATAAATAGAGCAATTTACTTAAGATATCCAGCAAACCGATCCATATCCTGTGACAAGAAATTCAGTGTAAATCAGTGTAGTTCCTGTGGAACGTGTGTCAAAATCTGTCCTTTTAAGAATATAAAGCTTGAGAACGGAAAACCAAAGTTTCAGGGAAACTGCCAGCTATGTTTAGCTTGTCTTCATATCTGTCCTAATGAAGCCATCAACTGGAATAGAGGAACAAAGAAACGTGCCCGTTATACTAATCCTCACATTAAAAAGAGTGAATTAATAGAGTTCATGAACCAATAATCTTTCGTAAGCAATCTCCGTGTACTACTTTATGATTATTCAACCTTCCTTCTAATTCTACGCCTCATCGTGGTGTCCATGGGATTAATAATTACAAGGACAGAGTAACACATAACATAAGAAGCTCCTATAATAAACGATATAATTCGACCACCCAGCGTATCGGACTTAGTATACTAAGAACTCTTAAAGCCCAAGGCATAACTTCTACTGCCATAAATGTTCCCCCAAGCAGTGAGAACACTGCCGCCACAGATGATGTTATTAAATTAGATTGTAATTCCGTTTTACTGATTTGACAAATTACCATAGACAGAAATGTTGCAATAGTCGTTATAGCCATGGAAAGAATCAGAACCGCACCAGAGGTTAAAAAAAAGCCTTCCTGCACATATAGCAATGCTCCCATACTTAATAAGACCTGCACAAAAGTTATTGCGAAAACATAGAGCCAATAACCTGTCACATAACCTAACTTGTTCCTATATGCATACTGATATCTCGTAATGACACCACTATCATAATCTCTAATAATTCTTGAGGCGTATAATGTCGAAAATATAATAAACAACGACATTAAGATTGCAATGCTTCGTTCTGTAACATTCAAGCCCTTTGAAGCATGTTTATTACTTGGTATTGGTTGCTTCTTTAAAAAAGCTTCGCGAAAAGTATTGTGCATCTGTTGAGTTTTATCCTCCTTTTGATTACTCAGGAGGATAAAGTCATTCCTAGCGTTACTTTTCCTATAATCTAAGATCATCTGATATTTCCCTGTAATTAACTCCGTATGAATTGTAGCTTCATTGACATCTCTGTAAACAATGCCCTTTGACTGATTAAGCATCTCGTAAATTGTATCCTTCTCTTTAGGTAGCATTTGATTTGTCTCAATTCCCAACAATCCAACTCTGAGTACCGGTCTATCAAACCGAATTATCCCGGTTATGATACACAAGGTGACTGGTAGTAGAAATGTAATACAAAAAAGTAGCTTATGCCTCATACAACGCCTAATATTATTTTTCATAACCAGGTAAGTCCCCATGAATGAATTCCTCCTTTTTAAATAATCTCACAGCCAATGCTGTGACACCTATTCCAATTATTAGAAATACACTTGTTGTGATCCATAATACTGTACAACTATCATCATATATGGCTAAAAAAATACTTCGGTTGACCCAAGTCAGGGGAGAGAGCTTCAGTAATAGGTCGAGTTTGGGATCAAGCGTTCCTATAGGAAAAAAAGCACCTGCCAAGATAGCAGCTATACAGACTGGTATATTCATAATGTTTTTTACTAGGATAAAATTCTTCATACCAAAGCCAATCATCATACCAATGGCACAAACAGCGAAGGTCTCTACCATCAACAGGAAGAAAATCGGGATAATCTCAAAGGATACCGGAAGATGAAATACTAAAATAGAAAAACTTAAAACAATTAGATTACTGATTCCAATCAAAAGAAAGCAGGAAACCAACTTAGATAACACGATGTACCCATTGGAAACAGGTGCATATAAAAAACGTACCGCTGTCCTCTTATAGGCATCTTCCTTCCCTGCATATGCCGCTGTCACCATGGCCATTGCAACACAGAAAGGGAGTATCACAACGGAATAATACTGATAACTTGTAACTATCTCTCCATAGTTGCCAGAGGTCAGATATCCCAGTAAAAGAACCATAATAATTGGGAAAATAATGTTGTATCCCAAGATAAAACCATCTTTTGATCTTCTCTTCATATCCGTCCAGATCATACTTCCTAATACCTTCATCCTTACACCTCCTTATCTCTTAACTGTGTTCCGGTGAGCTGTAAGAAAATCTCCTCCAGAGAGTTATATCCAAGTGCAGAATACTTCTGTTTCAGAGCATCCTTTTCCATATCCTCAATAATAACTCCATGATCCATAATAATGATACGGTTACAGATTGCTTCAATCTCCTCCATATAGTGGGATACATATATGACAGATGTCCCCTTCGCATTTATATTTCTGATGGATTCCAAAATATGATTTCTGGATTGTGGGTCGATACCAACAGTCGGTTCATCCATAATAAGAAGCTTCGGTGAATGGGCAATGGAACAGGCAATATTAAGTCTTCGCTTCATGCCACCTGAAAACTTCGATGGACGTTCTTTCCTACTATCCCATAAACCAACAAATTCCAAAGCTCCCTTTACCCTGTTCCTAAGTTCTTTCCCATGAAATCCATATAAAGAGCAAAAGAAAGAAACATTTTCGTAAGCACTGAGATCATCATAGACTGCAATATCCTGAGGTACTATTCCTACCAATTGCTTATATCCATTATGGTTACGGCTCACCTTCTCTCCAAAACAATAGATTTCTCCTTCATCGCGATCCTCTACATCTATCATCATTTTTATTGTTGTACTTTTACCAGCCCCATTCGGACCTATAAATCCAAGTATATCTCCTTCCTTTACATGTAAATTGATCTTCTGTACGACTTTCTTCTCTCCAAAGGTTTTAGATAATTCTTTTACTTCAAGTACATGATTCATAGTAATCCTCCCATCTAATACTCTACATTGTATATCCAATCTTGGATATTGACATTTTTTTAAGTTTTCCTACACTAACGTAAGAAAACTTATAGCTTTCCAAAAGCAATATGCTCTTGATATTAGTTCTACCGTTCTTTGTTCATAATCTGGGTCTCTAATTCATTGATAATCCTGTCCAGATTTACCACTGCATTTTGTGGATCCTTAAGAATCTCATTCTTTAACTTCACTACATATTGCAGTTTTTGCTCTTCATCGGAAACTGAATTATTACCTTCCATCATTTCAAAATCTAGACTTTTAATAATCTGTTCTATCTCTTTACTATAACTGATATATTGATCCAGATGACCTAGCAATTCCTGATGCCACCTAATCTGATAATCCAAGCTATCGATCGTCATTTGAAAAGAAAGTTTGGGTAATTCCGACGCCTTTTCATCAATCTTCATGTGATACCATTTCTCCCAGATTTCTTTTTGCTCTTGTAATTTACTTATATGGTTCGTCAGTATTTTTCCCATTTCATCTTTTTTTAAAGTACTTAGAATAGGTTCTGTGAAGAATTTCATCGACCCAATAATGGAAATTGGTCTATCCAATTCTTCTGCCATCAGTTGATGCAACTCTTTTTTTCCACTTTCAGTAATGGAATAAATCTTACGGATTCGAGATCCTGTACGTTCCTCACGCAAAACCTTTATACATTTGTCCTTCTCTAGTTTAGTCAATGCATAGTATATAGAACCGGAGTGGATCTTGGTCCACTGATCTGTTCCTGAGACCTGCAGAAACTTCTGAATCTCATACCCATGAGTAGGCTTAATATTGATATAAAATAAAATAAATGCTCTGACCATGTTATCACCTGTGATTAATAAAATATATCCAATGTTGGATATAGTATATGCTCAACATTGGATATTGTCAATGGGTAAATGTAAAATTGTCAATTCCTTAGTCATCAAAGGATTATTGTTTGGCTTAGGGTGAAATCTCAAGTAGGCAACTATATTCTCATTTCAAAACCATATTCACGTAATACAAAATTATCAAATCTTTCTTCATAGCTACCTTCCACCTGCTTAAAACCATTTTTCTGATATAAATCAATGGCAGGTTTATTGATATCTACCACAAATAACCTTAAATATTCGGCTCCCTTTTGTTTTGCAATAGCTTTGGCGTTCTTAAGCATTTGCTTACCAATTCCTTGTCTCATATAATCTACATTTACTCCGAAACGATTTATGTACATTACCCTAGCTTTTGCATCTTCCCATTGCACATAGCTTTCCCCATCATTTGATTCATATAGAGCAAATGCAGAAATGATTACTTTGTCCTCTTCTAATATATAAAGACAATTTTTATAAATATCTACCTGAAAGAATTCACAGGGAAAAATATCGTCCCAAATCTGTATATCATTCTTATTCATATGGGCAATTATTCTACGAAATACCGTCTTAAGTTGTGGCAAGTCACTCATCTTGGCCATTCTGAAATTCATATACCTTCACTCCCGTAACAGATTGGAAAACTAAAATCCACAAATGAAGCATCCCTTAACTTTGACTCAATAATCTTGCTATTTAGATTAATCCAGCTTTTGCATCGATCAAGAATTATGGCATCACTGGTCACAACATGATCTAATGTCTCTAAAACTGAATCCACATTGTTAATATTCTCTACTTGCAACTCAAAACTATATCCTCTCAATAGTTCAAAAAGTCGTTCCTTTAATTTTCCTGAATTAGAAACTGGAGCATCTAGATAAAAGGTCACCTTTCCCACTTTGCATTCTTCTAACACCTCACCTAGGAAAAGAATTGCTGTTTGGGTTTTGTCGATTAGGCGATAGGTACCTCGAAGCCCCGCCAGATCTCTAAAGGTTCCATCCATACATTTAAGCAATAAGGAGTCAGATAATGCAACTTCCAGAGTAATTATCGTATTAAATCCATCAATATTCACTGTACTGCCTTCACTAATATCTACGATTTCTTTCTTTTTTCTATTTTCTATATTTTCTTTTGAGGTAATTGCTCTAACTAACGCTAACCTTTGCCTTTCCGACAGCAGATAATGATTACCTACAAAAGTGGATGCTCCTCTTATGTGATATCCTTGGTTTAACAGATAATATAAGTCCTGTGCTGCCTGATATAGTTTTTGACGTGACTTATCATGAAACTCTATTTCATCCTTCTGAGAAGAGCCTCTTTTCACAACTTTACTCATAATCATTCTTCCTTTTGACTTTATCCATACTGATACGCCCCTATTTCTTATCTGAAGTAGCTTCTTTGATCCATTTTCTACATTGTTCTATCTTTATGGTTGGATCATACCCGTATTCTTTTCCCATATTTTGAAGCATATCGCAAGGAAACTTCTTACACTCACCACAGAAGTTCAAATGACTTTTCTCACAGCAAGTCTTTACCTCACAGAACCCCCAAATTGGCTTCTCCATCAATAGACATCCTTTGCAGCCCCACTCTTCCTTATGGTTACAGGAATTACAACATACTCCACATCTTGATTCAATCATACTAATTTCTCCTTTATCTTTTATTTTCTTATATATAGATGCTTATAAAAAGAAAAAGGTACGAAAAAACAAAAAAATTTATATTTATTTTAATGACTCTATAATTGTATGAAACCAAGTTGCGTCTGGCTGTTGATCTGGCATATTACGATATAAATAATATATTTTCTTTCTTACCATGTCATTGGGTTTATATTCTCGTTCACAATCTTCAAGGGAAGTTATAAGCTTTCTTGCACTCTTTTTATTATTCTCCTGGGTACTTCTAAAATCAATCCAGGCTTGACAACTACAGGGATTCTTCACATCTAATAGATTACAGTGTCCGTCAAAAAAAGCATCGAGATTTTTTCTGGCTCTAAAAAGCAACCCCTTCGTTGCTGCATTGGATAGTTGTAACATCTGAGACACTTCACTTACAGACAAACCAAACATATCTATGAGGGAAAATGCAATTCGCTGATGTAGAGATAATTTACTGACCATGGCATAAAAACATCCATTTTGTATACTTCTTATGCTTTCCTCTACCACTACCTCCTCTTCTGGAATTGGTAGCTTAATACCGAACAAAGTACCTTCCAACTCTAGTTCCTCAAGGTTATCATGTAATTCTACATTATGCTTGGTTGTTTTTCGGTAGTCCATAAGAAATTGACGATAACAAATGCTACGTAACCATTTTTTTATCGCCTCTTCCTCTCTAAGTTGTTCCATATTTTCCCACGCATGAATGAATGTCTCCTGAGCAATATCCTCGGCTTTCACCGGATTACAAGTTAACTTTAATGCATATTTGTAAATGTATGTGCCATAATTGGCAACTACTTCTTCTATCCTCATTTTCATCACCTTAAGAGACAGTATACAACAATACTGTCTCTTAAGAAACATAATTTACAATTTTCTTATATTACTTATTACAAATCCACTCTTAGGCAAAGTAGGTATCTTTTGCATGGAATAATCCAAATTCTGCTTTGGCACATCATAATCTAGACGATTTACCAAATAATCTGCAAATACTTCCATAACCTTTAAGGTTATGACATCCCCCGCACATCGATGGCCACTCTGTATCTTTCCACCACCTTGAGGTACGAAATCATATAAATCCTGCTTTCTTGATTTAAATCGTTCCGGTATAAATCGATTTGGTTGTTTCCAAAGTTTTGGATCATGATTAGTTCCATATAAATCAAGGATAACTAATTTATTCTTTCTAAATAGATAATGCTTCCAGACAAAATCACGTTTTACTTTTGCACCTACGAATGGCGCAAATGGATAAAAACGGCGTACCTCCTGACAAAACATTTCAAGATATATTCTATCGCCACTTCCTATTCGTTCCCTACATTCTGGATAATTAGCAAGGGCTAACCCCTCAAATGTAACAAATGTAGCAATCGCAATTATTGGTCGCAAAAGATTAATCAGATCCACTGCTGCAATCTGAGGAGGCAATTTCTTCCCATTCTCTTCATACATACTCATCTGATAAAGAGGGCTCGTCTTATCTACAATAAGCGCTCCGTCTCGAACAGCTACTATACTATTCTTAATCCAGCTTTCCACATCTTTTCGTGCCTCTTTGCCCGTTCGATAAGTCTTACCAATTCTGCCAAAGCCATATATCATGAATCCAAATTTGTCAGCATACTTTGCAATTTTATCTTTTTCATAAGAGATTCCCACCCATTGGAAAACGCTCTCAAATAACACCTTTTGGCTTTCCTTATATAATACTACATATGACTTCTTTTCCCATCTGGTAGCATATTGTTCCAGATTCGTTTGACATATTGTAAGAAACTTTTTTTCATAATCCGGTGTCAATAATGACATAAATTGAGCTTTTCGCTGTTTATGATTTTTTCCATCTAATCCTTGAACACCTTTTTTCCCAAATAGGGTTTTCTGAACCCTCATTGGTGCAACGCCTTTTCTTTTAAAATATCTCTCGTTATAAAAAAGTTCACCTGCTTCTTTTCCCATTAGGAAAGTTACTTTTTTCCCAAAAAAACGAGCTGTAAAGATATCTGTATCTAGTTGATTCATTCGTTTGGATATAAATAGATAGCCGTCCCTTAGAAAGCCACAGGTACTATCAAGTGGCTTATCCTTTGGAATTTGTTTTAGTAATCGCATAAATAATTCCCTCTTTCAGATATTATTAGTTAGTATCCTCAGGGAGAGAAGAAATATTCTTTATAGATGCCAAACATGTACCTAATTGTAATTCGTACTATTAGGTACATGTTTGGCAATACTTTTATTTCTTGCAGAGATATGTCCCACCATCTAACACATGAATCGGCTCCAAATTAGGCAGATCACCACAAACATAAACAGAAGAGATTGTATTAGCTTCTAAACGAATATTGAACATTAATACACTATCTTGACTTCCAGTTGCAGTTACATTGATTCTATAGGTTCCAGGTGGAACAACCACATAATCTGTCATTTCACGAAACATTAAATCCTTAGCAAGCTGCATATCATTTGCTGTAATATCTACACCAGGCGCATTTGGCGAAAGATGTACTGCACGAACCGTACTTTTTCCCTCAGTAACTCCATTTTTACTGTCATCATCTAAAACAATTAACTTTAAATCATCTAGATTACCTGTTGCTGCCGCTGTTAGAATCTTGCGGTCTGGTACTGTCAAAACCACTGCAATGACAGGTTGCTCTTTTGTGCCTGCTGCATATACATCCACCATATGGTCTCCCACAGGTACTGGCATATAATCAGTAATCTCTGTAAATACCAGGTTCTGCGCTACCACTGCCCCATCCACATATACATCGACTGCAGGTGCATTGGGAGCCGCATGAAAAATACGCACCAATGATGTTCCCTCCATGATATCAAAACATTCCAAGTAGTCAACACCTCATATTAGCTTTTGTACAATACTATGGCGATTTCTCACAAAATAGAATATAGGATGTAAAGTTATCACATAAACTAATACCTTAACGTTAATAATATTCTTATCATCATAGAAAAAAGTGAGTGAAGAAAATGCTTGATTCCAAAAATACTACTGAAGATATAAAAAATGATTCACCTCCATTATTCAAAGATGATGGACGTAGTTTAAAAGAAGAATACCAACCAAGTAAAAAGCCACAGGATACGTATATGGACGAATTAGAAGAAAGAATGAAAGCAATTGCTGTGGAGCGGTTTAAAAACTATTATTATTAATATACTAAGGAAGCCTGCTATGAGAGACTATAGTAGGCTTCCTTTTAACTCTTATTTTTCGACTACATCATCTAAAAAAGTTGGCATCTCATTTCTAAACTTATAATGAAATGGTAATACAATCGTTGTCACATTTTTATGCTTATTCAAATGTTTACTTAAATAGTAACTGGTTTGATTATGCAAGAATAAGTCATACCAATGTTCTGAGATAAATTTAATCGTAATAACTGAAATATTCTCTCCATGTTTCAGCTCACTTTCCCTTTTCCAAAGGTAATCGTCTAGTGGTTTCACGATATCTCGATACGGTGTCTCCAATATCACAAGTTTCACTGGCATTTCAAGCTTTTCCCACTCTTTACGAAGAGAAGCTGCATGTTCTGAGTGCCTACAGACATGAAGGACCGTAATATTATCTGATATGGAGTTGGCATAATTGATGGCTTTTAAAAATGGTTTATTGATATCATGAACCAGTACAATACAATGGGTTGAAGAAATCAAATATTTGTCATAATAAGGATAAAAAGAATCTAACTTTAACTGTTCACCAATAAAAGAATAATGCTTGTGGATCATGTGCATCAAAAACATGAGAAGCGGCATTGCGATTGCCAAAAGCCAAGCCCCATCTAAAAATTTGGTACTAAAAACAATCACGGAAACAATCAAGGTTACTAATGCCCCAAAACCGTTAATCCAGCATTTGTATTGCCAGTTCTTTTCTTTCGTCGTAATCCATTTTTTAAACATTCCAAACTGGGCTATGGTAAAAGAAATAAAAACACCTACTGAGTATAATGGAATCAATGCATGCACATCACTTTTGAAAATGATAACTAACAAAGAGGCACAAATGAAAATAAATAAGATACCATTAGAAAAACTCAGCTTGGTTCCCCTTGATGAAAATTGTCTTGGAACATAACCGTCGTGGGCTAATATGTATAGCAGTTGTGGAAGGCCATTAAATGCAGTGTTGGCAGCTAAAATCAGAATTAGTGAAGTGAAAATCTGTATTATGTAAAACATCACATTATGACCGAATACTGCGTTTGCTATCTGGGACAATACCGTAGGTCCATTTTCCTGTGAAAGAACATTTAGATTACAGGCAAGGATAGAGATACCACCAAAAATAAAAACAATGATTGCTCCCAGTGAAAATAGTATGATTTTAGCATTCTTTGTACTAGGTGCTTTAAAGTTAGGCACCGCATTACTTACTGCTTCCACCCCTGTCATAGCGGAACATCCCGAAGAAAATGCTCTTAACATTAATATAATCAAAATTCCTTTAAATGATTCTGTTGGAATTAATGCTGCCTTCTGGGCTTCGGAATATGGAATGGCAATCAAATCCCCAGTTAACAGCTTAATTAACCCGGTTATAATGAGAATTGCCATAGAAAAGATGAATATATATGTTGGAAGTCCAAATATTTTTGATGCCTCTCTGGCACCACGAAGATTAATCAACGTGATAATTGCGATACTCACTAGAGAAATAATAATCTTAGACAGATCTGTTTCTAGTGAAGGAATAGCAGACGATATTGCTGCTGTAGAAGAGGAAATACTAACAGCTACTGTCATAATATAATCAATCATCAGAGCCGAAGCACACAACAACGACGCTCCTTTCCCAATATTTTCTTTTGCAACTGAATATGCACCACCACCTAACGGGTAATGATCGATAATCTGTGAATACGACACAATTAAAATAATTAATAAGAGTAAGATTGGTACCACAATAAATGGGATTGCATCAAATGCCCATAATCCTACGGCAGGAAGTAATACCAATAGAATTTCTTCAATGGCATACGCTACCGAGGAAACAGCATCACTTGCCATGATAGGAAGGCCCCATATTTTAGTAAGTTTTTCATGCTGCAATTCACTGTTCTTAATGGGTTTTCCTAATAAAATGATTTTAATATTCATATAAATGAATCCTTTCTAGCATACTATACATGTAATTATGTAGCTGTTTCTACCATTATTTGTCTATGTGATTATAGGCTTACGCAAAGTAAAAAGCAAATTAATATTATAGGAATTTGTGTTAATATATCGTATATTTTTCTTTATTCTTTACGGTGAAACTCTCTGATTCAAAGTTTCAAATAGATCACACAAAGAAAAGCAGGAGAGCTATTGCTTCCCTGCCTTCGTACTTTGATAAGTTAAATCATCTATTTAGATGTGGTCAAATCTACCTTAGGAGTATATCCCTGAACTAATGCTTCAAATTCTTCTGTTTGATAGAATTCTTCAAACTCCTTTCCGGACCTCTCAAGCTCATTTGCTAGTTCACAAATGAAATTCGGCATTTGTTTGGATGGAATTACACCGTAACTTTCACCAAAACAAGTGATATCTTTCCCTACCTTTCCTCCTGCAAATACTTCAAAAGCATCCTCTACCTGTCCGTCAACTTTCGTCTTCGTTCCTGCAAACCCTAATGTTGCAACTTGGTGTCTTGCACAGGAGTTATTACATCCAGATATATGAAGAATCGGCAGCTTTCCTAGTCCGACTCCCTGCTTTTGAACTGCATTCATAATCTCTCGCATTACCTCTTGAGAATGTCCAATTCCGATCTGACAGGTGGGAACCCCAATACACGCTATACTATGATAAATTCTTTCCTGGTGGTTATAATGACTTGTAATCTTCAGTAATTTGATTGCATCTTCTTTCGACAGATTCCTAACATGCATACTTTCATCCATATTGAGTCGGAGTTCGATGCCTTCTTTTCCTTCTAAAAAGTCAATCAGAGCCTTACAATCCTCCAAGTCAAGTTGACCTCCTACCGGGTGAATTACTACTGTATATCTTCCTTCCTGCCGTTGTCTAATACATCCATCCGGACACTCCTCACCACTTAAGTTATCAGATTTTGACACAAGGGTTGCACTCAATTCTCTTAACTTCTTAGTACGTTTTATCTCCTCCACACAGGCTTTATATCCTTCAATCACTTCTTCTTTTCCCATTCGCATGGCAATATACCGTGTCCTAGCTTTGGCACGGTTCTCATAATTACCTTCCTGCATATAAAACTTCACCATGCCATCCACATAATACAGAACATCCTCCGGTGGTATCAGTTCATCATATTCCAATGATTTTAACGGGTTGTTACCAAGTCCACCACATAGATACAGCTTAAAATATGGCTTTCCCTGGTCTTCTACAGCCATAAATCCTAAGTCATTGATAGTGGCTCTTCCGGTATCCTTTGCATTATTAGAAAAACTTACTTTCAATTTCCTTGGTAAATGATAATTCGTAATGTCCAAAAGAAAATGCTCATTTACTAAAAGTGCAAATGGCGTAACATCAAAAACCTCATCCACTGCCACACCGGATAGGGGAGACAACGACACATTTCTTGGATAATTACCTCCACCTCCTCTTGTATAAATGTCATCTTCGAGAGCGGCTTCCATTAACTCACAGATCTCAGTAATATCCATATCATGTAGCTGAATCGTCTGCCTGGTGGTAAGATGCATCCTTTTCAACTGATATTTTCTAGCATAACCATAAATCAGTTTTAACTGTTCTACATCCATGACACCACTCATTAAACGGAGCCTTATCATGAAATCCTGCCCACTTCGTTGTGCATACACTCCCATACCACCAGATTTATGTTTAAAATCCATCTTTGAAATCTTTTTTTCTTTATATTCTTTCCCTGCCTGTAAAAAACCTGGAATCTCATGTTTCAGTTTCTCTTTTAATGCTTCCATAACTACCTCCTATTTGTGCTAGTAGTTATTATGTTCTGGTTTGTTTTTGGATATTCTTTATTAAATTTTTGAATAAAATGTAAGTTTTTATGTTTGTTTAACAAATATTTCTTGCTTCACTATCATTTAATCGATTAGAATAGAGCTATAGAATAAATGGAGGTATTCCGATGAAAAGAGTACTATTTAAACTAAATAACGAAATCTACCATCTGCATAAAATCTTTAGAAGTCGCAAAAGAAAAGCTGCCGCACTTATACTGATATTCTGTATGATACTGCAGATGCTACCTAACACAACAGTAACTGTAAAAGCGGATACACCACTTGGAACAAACCTTTTGTTTAATCCCGGAGGTGAACTAGGTACTCCTCAAGATGGCACCATTGAATTGGCTAAAAGCAACTGGGCTTATATCAATGTCAGTCGGTGGTATTCCTATTCTAGTCTAACTACCATTACTCCCAAGAGTGGAAACTATTTTATGGCCTGCAACAATCCTATGAATAATTCCACAGGGGATATCACCTGTTACCAAGACATAGATATCAGTAGCCTTAGTTCTTCCATTGATGCCAATTCAATCACAATGACGCTTTCTGGTTGGCTTAGAAGTGCAAATGGGAGCACAGCAAAACTACAAATACAGCAGTTAGATCAGGATGGCTATCCCGTGTCTGATATTTTTGAAAAAACCCGTTCGATGGATTCCTGGGGACAGGAGTCTATAAGTGAACTTGTTTTACCTTCAACCAGAATGCTTCGGGTAAGCATGACTGCAAACTTTACAAAGAGTGGAGTAGTCGCATTGGATGATCTCTCTTTGACTCTGAATAGTAATGACAATCAGGCTCCTGTAATCAGTACTATTGCCACTCAGCATGCCTTATCAGGTGAATTACTAGGCCCGCTTTCCTTTTCTGTCACCGATTCGGATACTTCACTTAATAACCTGACTGCAAAGGTAACTTCTTCTGAGCAGGCGCTAATTCCAGACTCTGCCATTAACTGCAGTCTGAAAGACGGTATTGGAACTATAAACTTGACACCTCTCAGTGGGAAAACCGGGCAGGCAACCATTACTGTGGCGGTATCGGATGGCATAACAACATCTCGAACTACGTTTCAGGTATCTGTAAGTCCTCCTATGGCTATGGGAAGCAACCTTGTAACCAATGGAGATGGCTCATCGCTAGATGGCTGGGTGAATGATGAAGGCCGTATGATATCTGGCCAAGCATTTGTCGTAGGTACTGTTTCATCAACTGGCCGATATTACATAACCCAGACAATTAATATTGGGAAATATAGGGATTTGATTAGCGCTGGACTACTAACTTTCAGCACTGGTTGTACCCTTGCAAATTATGGAGAATGTATTTTTCAAGGGCTCGATGCATTAGGTTCTGTTATTTGGGAAAAATCAGGGACCCAATCCGAAATCCCCATTCCAACATCTACCCAAAAGATTATTGTTAAAGCTGGTGGCCGAGCAAATGCTTCCATTGATAATATCAGTTTTATGATAGATACCAATACCTTACCAAACATGTCTACTATTTCTGATCAACCGATTGAGGCGGGATCAACTACCGTGGCAATACCATTTACGGTTGCCTATGCAGATGGTTTTCCTAACAACCTAAATGTACATTCCTCTGATACGAATGTTATCCCTACCGAAAACATTAGCTTTGGTGGTATCGGATATAACCGTACCATAACGATTGCTGCCCCACAAAACGCTAGTGGGACCTCTACTATCACCATCTATTCAGATGGAACTGAAATGAAAAACTTCAGAGTTACTATACCAAAAGCGAAACCGACGGCTACTCTTTCTATTGCTCCAGCAACATCCGTTAAGTATGGAGAGACTATCACCCTGACAGCCACTGTATCCGGGGGAAAAAATCCTACAGGAACAGTACAGTTTATGGCAAATGGTAGTAATATAGGTTCGCCAGTCACATTAGAAAATAATGTCGCAACGATTTCTTTCCCTGCAGTTGCAGGTACAACAGCCTATTCCGCTTTTTATAGCGGGGATACGATTAATGAGAACTGCTCAACCAACGTAATAAACTATTCTGTAGATAAAGCGAATCAAGCACCACTTACTATTACAAGTGCAGCCACCCATACCTTTGGTACTACTTATACCCCTACTGTCACTGGCGGATCAACAGGTGGAAAAGTTACCTATCAGGTCACAGGCGGAACGGGAGCAGGAAGCTTTCAAGATAATGTACTTACGATCACCAAGGCAGGTACCATAACATTTACAGCAACTATGCCAAGTAATAACAACTACAATGAGGTTACTTCCAACGAATTTACATTAACCGTTAATAAAGCCACTCCTTCGATTACTATTCCTGAATTCAAGAACGTTCTCTATTCCAAAACTTCTTCTCCTTATACAGATAGCGATGTGAACAAAGGCGGATCTGATGGCACAGTAACCTTTCATTACTACAAAGACTCTTCATACACCAACGAAGTCACAACACCATTAAAGGTAGGATCCTATTATGTAAAAGCGACCATGGCTGAGACTGATAACTACTATAGTAGCACTTCGGATGCTACTATAATGATCACTCCAAAGCCTGTCTCCATTACTGGAGTTACCGTATATAATAAAGTTTATGATGGAACTTATGATGCAACGATTAAGAATAGTGGCACAATTGATGGAGTTGAGCCTGATGACAGTGTCTCAATTCAGACAGGTAGCTGTACCTTTAACGATAAAAATGCAAATGATTCTGTAGGTGTTACTGCCACTGGTTTCGCCCTTATTGGAGAGGATTCTAATAATTACGTTCTATTCTACCAGCCTAATGTGGCCCCTGCAGCTATCACTAAGAAAACCTTAACTGTCACGGTACCGCCAATATCCATAGTGGCTGGCCAGACCCTACCTGCTCTCACTGTTACTATTACCGGCTTTATAGGGGAAGAAGACGAATCAAATCTCCTAAGCTTTGTAAAACCAAATGCAATTACCAGTACAGTAGATACTACTCGCATTGGCACGACTACCCTTGGGCTTGCCTATAGTGGAGGTAATTCAACAAATAACTATGACTTCCATTATGAATATACCACTACCCTTACCATTACACCTCCTATTATCTCAGAGCAGGATTATGCGGTTAGTCGGGATATTAACCAATGGCAAAAGGAGTCGATTACGATAACACCGCAAAACGGATATACACAGATCTCTACAGATAAGGTGGACTGGAAGGAACAGCTTGTGGCGAACGACGGAGACTATGACCTGACTTTTTATCTAAAAAAGGAGAATGGTGTAGTAACCGCTGGGAAAACGATTCATTTAAAAATTGATACCAGCGCACCAACTGGTGATATTACCATTCATGAAAATCACTTTAGAAGTTTTATTAACACTATTACCAATGGAGTATTCTGCAAAGATTATATGGAAGTAGCTATCTCAGGTGCTGACAACAACACTACTACCATTCAGTATATGATCTGTGATAGTGAAGATACGTCGGGACATACCTACCAAGACTACAAAGGGGCATTCCGTCTAAGTAACTATGGTACTCATGTTGTTTATGCAAAAATCACAGATATAGCCGGCAACGAGACCATCCTTCGTTCGGATGGGGTGATTGTGTATGAAGACAGCACTCCTGATACTTCGAAAATCACCTATCGAAAAGACAGTTCGGATAACACCACTGCTATCGTCAATTTAAAAGGCAACACTATTCGTGAGGTATACATTGGTACAGAAAAACTAGCCAGCACTCAATATACTGTTACAGGCAACACGATTATGTTAGCAAGAAGTTATCTTGATAGCCTGGCATTAGGTAACTACACTGCCACTGTACACTATAACCCACAAGGATATGCTTATGAACCTACCAACAGCAGTGGAGATGTCACCTATAACCACGATGCTCCTGCAACCACTAGTTTTATCATTGAAGTAGTGCAAAAAGAGCCAACCGCTAATGATTTTACCTTCAATCCACCTGCAAACCTTATGTATAATAAAGAACAAAAACATGCTTCTATAGAAGCAAAACAAAATGTCAACGGGATAGGAAAAATCAAGGTAAACTATTATAAAGGGGATCAGAAGCTTGATGCAGCCCCAGTTGATGCAGGCAGTTATACGGTAAAAGTAGATATCTCTGAGGGTTCCAATTATAGTGCGGTTACTAATCTGACGGTTGGAACATTTACCATAACGAAAGCCACACAATCTGCTCCAACCTCCCCTTATGGAGTGAAAACAACCACTTTACTAAATAATGATGGACAGATTAAAGAGGTTGATAATACCATGGAATATAAAATGCAATCTCAGAATACATGGACCCCTGTCAAAGCTTCCGAGATCAAAAACCTTTCGGATGGCACGTATCTCATCCGATATGCGGAAACGGCTAATTATAGTGTAAGTGATGCAAAAAGCGTGGTAATTGAACGCTATATGGGAATCATAGAAGCTAAGCCTACCGCTACGTTTAAAGCTACTACAAAAACACTCTCAGGATTAAAAAATGGTCAAAAATATCGCATCAATCAGGGCCAATGGACGGATGTTCCATCCAATCAAACTTTGACCATAAACGCCCCTTGCACCATTGACGTATTCATGCCTGGAGATGGTATCCACACCCTTGACTCCGACATACAGACAATCGCCATCACAAAAGCTCCTGCACCTTCTGTAACTGTAGTGCATGAAAGCTATTCTGGTAAAAATGATGGTCAGATTTTAGGCACCAACTCCACCATGGAATATAAGTCAGAACATGGAAGTTGGACAACAGTGACAGGCAATACCATCAATAATCTTGCGCCTGGGCAATACTATGTACGTATTAAAGTTATGGATTCCATCCTTGAAAGCGATGCTGTTAGCCTTATGGTGAAAGCAGGCAAACCAGAGTATAGTAACAGAACAATATTAAACGATTCCAAAGATGCCTCTCTCTCAGGTAATCTGACTGGTGGTGCATTATTAAAGGTTAAACCTATTACTTACGACACTGGGAATAAGGAACACTTAAACATCCGCATCGACAACGATAAAGAAACGGTAATCGGAGCATTTGAGGTTTCTATTGTCAATGGTCATTATAATGGAGATTTGACATTATCCTTTCATGTGGGTACCAAATATGACGGCAAGACATTAACTATTTACCACAAAAAGGCTGATGGCAGTGTGGAAACTTATACTACCCTGTGTAAAAATGGAAAAGCGACAATTACAGTTAAAGAACTATCTCCATTTGTCATCACAGTAGCCAAGGAAACAAAAAGCCCTACTAATAATCCAAAAACAGGGGATAGCACCAATCTCGGCTTCTGGGTTCATATGATTATCGCTTCCTTGTTTATCTTACTCTTTATTACCTATCGTACAAGAAAACACAAAATAACCCATAATTAACAAATAAATCACCGGAAATTACTATCATATAATTTCCGGTGATTTATTTTGTTGTATGACACATAGTTTTGTTATTTTATCTAAAATTATATTCCGTTACAATACTCTCTCTTCCTGTAACTTGGTCATTATAATATTCATAGAAACATATTCCTAGAAAGCTACCTGTAATATTAGTAACGTTATGAAATCCACAATTTTGTAGTGCTAACGTTGCATTATAGCTACGTTGACCAGTCCTACAGTGTACATATACCGGCTTGTCTTTTGGAATTTCAGCCATTCTTTCTCTAAGTTGACTTAGCGGAATGTTGATTGCTCCTTTAATATGTCCACGGTTAAATTCACCGGTTTCCCTTACATCTATTATGATGTTATCCGTTTCAACCAGCTCTCTTACCTTATCCACATTCACTTGCTTAAATTCACCATTTAAGAGATTGGAGGCTACATATCCTGCATAGTTTACAATATCCTTTGCCGTAGAAAATGGAGGAGCATAGCTTAATTCCAAGTCTTTTAAGTCTTCTACTGTTCCACCTAACTTAATAGCAGTGGCAATAACATCAATTCGTTTTGTAACATCACCTTTCCCAATAGCCTGTGCCCCTAAGATTTTCCCTGTTGGTACTTCAAACAGCAGTTTGAAGTGCATTGGCGCTGCATCAGGCATAATTCCAACTTTATCAGATAGAATTATGCGGACAATCTCATAATTGATGTTCATATTTAGCGCTTTGATTAAGGATTCATTTAACCCTGTTGAGGCTCCTTTATATTCAAATACTTTAATTGCAGAAGATCCTATATACCCCTTGTTTAATGTACTCTTGTGATTAATATGATCTGCAACGGATCTAGCCTGCTTTAATGCAGGGCCTGCTAATGATAACTTTGTCGTAGTATGGGTTAATGCATGATATACTTCGATTGCATCACCCACTGCGTAGATATCTGGGTCATTGGTAAGATAATTCTTATCTACCTTAATTGCACCTGTGTCTCCGATTGCAAGACCTGCTTCTTTTGCTAGAGTACTCTCAGGGGAAACACCGATTGCCATAATTACAGCATTGGCATCGAGTTTCTTTCCTGAGGCCAAGACAACTTTATTCTCTTCAAAACTCTCAACTTTGTCTCCTACCATTAGATTCACCTTATGATCCATCAATACTTTATGGAATATCTGAACCATATCGTAATCAAATGGTCTGAGAATCTGATTTGTAGCTTCTACTAAAGAAACATTGTAGCCAGCCTCGCTTAAATTCTCAGCAACTTCCACTCCAACATATCCTCCACCAATCACGGTTACATCCTTGGTACTCAATTGTTTTACAAACCTATTCAGCTTATCGATATCAACCACGTTACGCACTGTAAAAACATTGACCTTTTCCATACCTGGTATCTTTGGTACGATTGGAGAAGCACCTGGTGATAAGATCAATTTATCATAATTCTCTGTATATACCTCACCAGAATATGTTCTTTTCACTGTTACCATTTTATTTTTTCTATCAATCGCAATTACTTCACTATTTACACGTGCATCAATATTATATTGTTTTAAAAACAGCGTTGGATTCATTAAAATCAAATCATCTGCTTCTTTAACAACCCCACTTAAATGGTACGGAAGGGAACAGTTAGAAAACGAAACATGAGGTCCTCTTTCAAACATAATGATTTGATCCTCTTCACTATTTCTTCTCAGTCTCGCAGCAGCTGATGCTCCACCGGCTACTCCTCCAATTATTAGTATTTTTCTTCCCATTCAATCATCCTCCTTGGTTAATTGCTTATTACTTACTTTCTCTTTGTTCCCACATAGGAACCCATGCCTCCAGCAACATTGATAACATCATAGCCTTGTTTCTCAAGTTCCCTTGTGGTTCTTCCACTTCTTCCACCTGACTGACACATAATATAATAGGTCTTATCCTTTATTAAGTATTTTTCAGGATTTGCAAGCAAAGTACCCATAGGTATGTTTTTAGCGGTCCTTATACTTCCTGACTTATATTCATAGGGTTCCCTAATATCAATTAGTTCCACTTTGCCAATTAGATTGTCCATATCATTTACATTAATTACTTTACTGGTATCTTTTTTTAAAAATTCAAACATATTAACTTCCTCCTTAGTTTAAATCTATTTTTCTTGTTTCATTGTTTCTTCTGTTATCTTCATTATACATCTTTTTCGACAATTATCTGTGACAAAATCACAAAAAAACCTCTTAACCAAATTGGTCAAGAGGCATCTAATCTAACATCTATTTACTTTTCCTAAAGAACAATGAAATATATCACTTGCTAAATTGCAAGTGGTTGTCTACCATTAATGTCAGTGAATCCATACTTTAAGCCTATTTCCCCGGTACGTAGAATTGTTCCACTTTGCTCGATTGCACTGTCGTCCTGTTCCAACGCCGCTATACATCGTCCAACGAACTGTGGTGTTTCCATTTTATCTAGACTTAAAGATGGATCATATTTTGCCAATTCTATCATTCCCTCAGTTGCAACATCACCTGGGTAGAGAGCAAACATCTTTACTCCATATTCTTTTAATTCACAAGCAGCATCGGAAGTAAATTTATTCGTTGCCGCCTTGACCAAACCATGCGATACATTTAACCAATATTTCTCAGCACTAATATAGGATATATTGGCAATCAAGCCACTATGTTGCTTTACCATCATCTTAGCAGCATAACGGCTTGCAAGATAATTAGAACGCATTCCCACCATATGAAGATCATCGAACAATGACATTGGTTGTTCCCAAAATGGTGTTTGGAAGAAATACTTATTCATAATGTGATCCACACCTGCATAGGCACTATTCACCAAAATATCTATTTTCCCCTGTTCTCTCTCCACTCGATCAAATAGTTCCTTAACTTCCTCATCCTTCTTAAAGTCGCAGCGATGAGCAATTCCAATACCTCCTAGTCGATTCACTTCATCGGCTGTTTCCTGTATCGTTGTATTCTTTAAGAAATCAGGAAATCCTTCTGTGCTTTCCGTTCTTCCTGTTACATAAACGGTAGCTCCACATTCCCCTAATGCTATGGCCACACCTTTTCCGATTCCTCGACTGGCGCCTGTTACAACTGCAACTTTACCTTTTAAATCATACATGTGAAATCCTCCTAAAATTAGAAGAAAGACATACTATCTGTATGAAGCAATATACAAAAAAATCCATAATATCAGTAACATCTCTCTTCTTAAATGTTATCCAAATTATAGCTTATAGTTATTTCACTTGCTTGACGTTTTTTGCTGTATTTATTGGGGCTTTTATGGGAACTAAAATACTCACGTCTTTTACATCATTCAGATTATAGATATCAAGCATCCCTATTCCATTGGGATTTGTTTCTATTTCATTTAGTATTATCCAACGATACAGATCCTCAACAAAAGTATTTCTTATCTTTAACATATCTCCATAATAACGAAAACAAGCGTACCAACCTTCTGATAGATGGAAACTCTTTAATCTTTTCTCACTGCCCTCTTTCGATATATTTCCACCAAAAAACACAGTATATTTTCCACTATCATTTCCATGGCAGCTCACCATACTATATAATTTATTGTCCGTAAGTGATTTGGTATATCTTTTTATAAAATCACTCCCAGTGAAGTGTAAGATATGCTCAAAGTCAGGTTTATTTTCATTTACTTCTGTATATATTCCATAAAAATCTGAACTCTTCAAATACAGAAAGGAATTCTTAAGTGCCAATGAGCCTTTCTGGTTGGAAATATCCCTTATCACAATATTGGTCTTTTCTATCATTTTAATCTCAACATCACTATTTCTATACACGGAGGGAGCTATACCAAATTGCTTTCGGAATGCCCTACTAAAGACCTCGGGACTTTTATATCCATAGTCCATAGCTGCCATTGTTATTGTGCAGTCAGAGGTTCTCAACTTTTCTGCCACTACTGAGAGCTTCCGCCCTTGTATATACTGTTTCATACTGTTACCAGTAAGAATCTTAAAGATTCTACTAAAATGAAATTCAGACAAATAGAATTTTTTTGATATCTCATGCAATGTCAAGGATCTGTTGATATTATCCTCAATATAGTCAACGACCTGATTCATCAGATGTATGTAAGAATTCAAAATCTCCCTCTTTTCCTGTGAGAATACTATACTAGCATATTACAATATCCCTATGCTATTGTTGTTAAATTGATTTTATCTGTTATTACATATTGTGTCAACCTAACCTTTCTGTGACATACCACTCTATCTCTGCTTCATTGTTTCATCAATGATAAATAGTATCCACTATTTTTTAGTGTAGATGAAATGATTTTCCCATAATTTAATTGCATAATGCACAGATTATTGATAAAATATAATTGCATAATGCAATTATATTAAGAGAAAGGAGGTATCCTAATTGTGGCGAATAGGAAACTAAGCCAAGATCGGATTAATGAAATCCTCTTTCGCTATCTTCAAAGCCTGTATCTATTTGAAAAAAGAGAGGCCTCCCTCTTCTCTGTGACATGGGATGAGGTATATCTTCTGCAGCTCTTAGCACGACAAAATCCCATGACAGTGACAGAATTGGCTAAGAGGCTAAAGGTGAAGAATTTTACTGCTAGTAGGATGATTACTCGGTTAGAAGACCAAAATCTTGTAATACGAAACCAGTCTACTAAGGACCGCCGGATAGTAGAAGTATCCATAACTTTACAAGGATTAAGCAAAATTCACGAAATTGAGGCCTTCAATTATAACACCATTCTTGCTAATATTGATGCTCTAGGGGAAAATGAAGTGCAAATCCTAATGAACTCTATAGAAAATCTGGATATTCTACTAGGTCTAAAAGAATAAGAGAGGTGAAAAAGAATGAATTGGGAGAAAAAGAATATTGTAGTTACCGGTGCCTCTTCTGGCATTGGCTTAGAACTTGTGAAATGCTTCCTTTCTAAAGGATGCCGAGTAGTAGCCGTAGGAAGAACCATCCTTAACCATCCACTTAGTCATAAAGGCCTCTACCAATTCCAGTGCGATGTCTCTACTCCTGAAGGAGTGGATCGCTTATTTGCATATGCTCTAGAAAAACTTGGCTCTATCGATGTTTTTGTTGCCAATGCTGGCTTTGCTTATTACGAAAAGCTCGGAGAAGCCGATTGGGAACATATCTCCTCAATCTTCAACATCAATTATAAATCCGTCGTTTACAGCGCAGAGAAAATGAAACAACTGAAAGGCAATAAACCTTATAATTTTGTCACTACATCAAGTGGAATGGCAATTCTTCCTTTGCCTGGCTATGCCCTATACAGTAGCACCAAAGCTGCTCTTAAGGGCTTTGCCGAAGCTTACCGCTGGGAGCTTAATAAGGGGCAATATTTTCAGGTAGTCTACCCCATTGCAACGAAAACTAATTTCTTTAAAAATGCCGGTGGCAGCCCCGTACCTTGGCCCACTCAAGAACCTCTTATTGTGGCACAAAGTATTCTTAATGGTATCAGGAATAATCATAACAGCATCTATCCATCTAAATTATTTTATTCCCTTACTTTACTTAATAGGATTTTTCCAGTAATTTTAAAGTTCTATGCATATGTGGAGTTTAAAAAGTATAAAAAATGGTTAACTAATAAAAATAAATGATGCTAAGGAGGTTCTTATGGAAAAAACATACCCAGCTCCCTGGACCTTGTCTGGGAAGGGCTATATTCTACTCTATAGATTTTCTAAACCCTTTGTGGCTAAAGAAGCGAATGTACCAGAATTTTTAAAAGGACATTACGCCGGCGGATTCGGAGCCCTTATGATGGTGGATTACAGCACCTCTGATGCTGGTCCCTATGGTGAATTGCTTTTCATACCTGGGAAATTCAAGCATAAAGGCAAAAAGCTTAATACCATCAGCAAAATATATGTTTCCACTATGACCAGTGTAGAAAACGGAAGAAGAAATTGGGGGATTCCGAAAGAACTTGCTGACTTCTCTTTTAAAAGTAAAAAATCTGGCAGCGAAAAAGTGTCTATCTCCTCAGGAAAGGATACTATAGCAAAATTTACTCTAAAATCCGGTAGATTACCTTTTCCAGTCAATACTAAACTCTTTCCCTTCCCCTTGGTTCAGTACTATGAAGGGAAGTATTATTACACCACCTTTTTTGGCAAAGGAACAGGCAAATTTGCCAAACTAAAGGATGTCCACATTAATCCAAAGCTCTTTCCTGATGTAAGTGGCTTTAAACCTCTTTTTGCACTTAAAGTGGAACCCTTTAAAATCGTCTTTCCTGAAGCAACCATTGTGAGATAATATGAGGACAACCGACAATTCAACGTTATTGAAGGTAAATTAAATTGCTCTAATATCAGTGTTGGTGCGAGTGTAAATCACCACGCACCAACAAATCTCAACTAAATGGCTATTCTAGAATTTATGTAAGTATTTCAGATTGTCAATTTATTTTTTATACGCAGAGATGCTTCAATATGCATAATCCAGTGCCTTGAAAATGGCATCTGAAGCAGTCCTCGCACGTTCTTGCCGCACCAATAATCAATGAGCCAGTATGCATTCTGATCCGTACTAACAACATTCAGTGCCCTGATTCTTTCTTTATCATGATCGGTGAATTTCATCTTTAAATCTTCATAGGATAGTCTTTCTAACATATGCTCAGTACTTTTTCCCACATCCCGAATATATTGATATAGTGCTTCCAAATCTAACTGCTTTGAAAATAAAACAATCTGCTCCTTAACTAGTTCGTTTCCTGTTGTTATAATTGGGGAACCAATTTTCTTCTGGTAACCTCCTGCAATAAATATCTGTGTATCATTGCAGATAAGTGCATGTACAACAATATCTTCTATACGAAAAATATGCCAAAGTGAATAGGCGATTGTCTTGCTATGAAAACCATCCGCGTTCATAAAGGGCATAGCACTGAAATCTTCTTTGGTTAGTTGCAACAACCATGATTCCACTTCCTTCATCATTTCCTTACGAAGTTTTAGTAACGTATTAATTCCATCCGGAAATGTAATTTCTTTTTTAAGTTGCATCTGCATTGTTTTATTAAGTTGAGACCACTCTTTATTCATCCTCTTATCTCCTCTCTTTTTTACGTCTCCTGTTTGTTACTACTCCTGTGATTCCTATACCAGAACCAAGAAGTAAGATCCTCCATTTTAGTTGGTTATTCCCGTAACTAATTATATAAAAATCGCTGTAGGCTCTATGCATACAGCGATTTTTCTGTTAGGGAAGTTATTTTACTGCCCTAGAAGTACAATTCTATATTCACAAATTCTCTCTAACATCTCTTATCATCTAATTATTAAGCTTATTCCGTAACTAGAGCATACGCGGAAATTTTTCGAATCCTCCAAGTAATCAGCATAGATAGCGCGTAGGAGAATACAATCGTAGCAGCACCAAACGCAATAATCCAATATGGATCTACAATAAATCCAGCTTTCATAATACCTGCACTTTTCATGGAAATCGATATCATTGGGTTTGTATAGAATGCCCCTAACAGTGAACCGCCTACCACACCTATAACAATCGGAATCGTAAAGCTAATGGATAGCTGATTCATCAATTGATAAGTAGTATAACCAATTGCTTTTTGGATGCCAAGTTCCCGCTTTTTGCGAATTACAGAAGAACTGATAACAAAATACAGGACCAATGTGACTACAAACAATGTAATGACAAGCATTGCAAGCCCAACTGCGGCTACTATGTTCTGATAAGAAGCCATTCCTTCTTCCATTTCTTTATCAAAATTTACAGTAGCCTTCAACATGCTCTCGTCAAATGTATCTTTTAATTGTGTAACGAATTTTTCGGCATCTGTTCCTTTATCTAAATAAATATATAAAGATTGATGTTTAAAACTTGGGTTAAGACGTACATAATCTTTTGCAAGAATGGAGGTGTTTAGTCCACCCATCTGGGAACCATTAGATAGTCCCACCACTTTAAACTGTTCTTCCTTCTCGCCGTAACGTACTAAGACCGTATCCCCTACGACTTTATCCAATCTTTCAGCCAAAACCCCTGCAAGAGTGATTTCCTTATTGTTGGCAGGATATCGTCCTTCATAAACCAAATTGCTCTCTCTATTCTTATAATCATCCATTACATAAGTAGCAACTTCCATACCCTCAACTTTTACTTTCACTTCATCTAAATATTGTACTTTCCGTACATTATCCATGCTTTTGATGGTTTTTACCGCTTCTGTTTGATCCTTTTCTGGATTAAGCGCCGCAATTGCGTTACAAATTTCCATGCCCGGAACCTCGGCGAATGCTTTTGTATCAACTGTTGTATTGTAATACATGATTACACCAAATGCTCCAGTGAATGTAACAGCAATAAGAATTACAATAATCATTATGTTTTGCTTCATACTTTGTAAGACAGATCTTAATGCTAATATAAATGGTAGATTGCCTTTTGCATTTTCCAGTTGCAGATGATTTCTTTTATACTTGCGAGTAATTGTTTCCCCACGTAACGCACTAATTGGACTTAATTTGCTAATACGACGGGCTGCTATCAATGCTATCAATATAACAAACAACAGTAATACTATAAATGTTGCCCCGGAGATTAATCCATCAAAACCTTGTTCCCATTTCAGTCCCGATTGTTGTTCAAATACACCAGAAACTGCAGGAAGTACAGGGTAAGAAAGTGCACATCCGGCTAGACTTCCTATGCCCGCTATCAGCGAAAACTGTAATAGGATAGAGAGGATAATTTGTCTACTTGTATACCCAACTGATTTTAAAGAGCCGATTTTCATAACATCTTCTTCGATACTGTTAACAATTCTGAATCGAACAACCAGTAAACAGACAATCACGATAATCAAGGCAAACATAACCATCATAGCCGATATCATACTAGCCATCATACAACGAGCCATTGCAATCAGTTCAACATCAAAGACCATAAGCATGCTTGATTGATCAGTTGCCATTAACGAAGCCGAATTCAAACCAAGTATTTCACGAATACCATTTTCAATTACAGACGTGTTTTTCACGTTATCCAAATTTGCAAATATCACATGAGAATGGTATATCGGTTTATTTAATTTGTCTTTCACTTTATGATAGGTATCCTCTGGTAGATAAAAACTAATATAACCAGTGTCAGTAGAACTAAAGAAGATATCCTCGGTATACCCCTTCACCGTAAAAGCTATCACCTTTTCTTCTTTTGTTTCTCTATCTGTATACTTTAATTCAATTTTATCATTTAACTGATAGCCACTGACAACTTTAAACACATCTGGAACATAAACAGACATATCTTCGGCTGGCAAATGCTCCCCAATATATTTCCACTTACTTATTTCTCTTTTTTCATCCATATTGCTAAATAAAATTGGGAAAGATTTATCTTCACCTTTCGATAAAATATTAGCATCCAGCACGAGGCCATCCATTGTTTGCGTTTGTTTTACATGCTCGTTTTTTTCTATATAAGTTTTTACTTCATCCGTATATAACTTATCAGATAACGCAATATAACTGTTAGATGATTTAAGTTCATCTTTCAAATCGTTAAAATAACTACCGTAATTAAAAACAACCAATAGACCTAAATTTAAAAGAAGTGACGCAATAACAAACATAATTACCAAAGTTGTGGAGGCTGATTTTGTTTTACGTATATTCGCAGTCGCATGCAACCATAGTTTCTTCACATTACCACCCCATTTCCACAAGGAAAGACTGGAGTTTTTCGTGGCGTCCTTTATCGCCACTCACATAATTGCCCAAATTGCATTCGCCACCGATTACTCCATCCTTTATGTAAATAATCCGGTTGCCACGTCTGGCGGAATGTAAATCATGTGTAACCATAATAATGTTTTGCCCCTCCTTATTAATATCAGTCAAAACATCAAGCACCGCATTTCCCGATGCTGAATTCAACGCTCCTGTTGGTTCATCAGCAAAAACAACTCTTGGCTTATTAATCAAAGCACGAACAATGGCAGCACGTTGATTTTCTCCACCTGAAAGCTGATTCGGGAATTTTCTCCATATCATTTCGGTTAAACCAACCTTTTGCAATAGTTCTTTCGCACTTGCAACAATAGCCTTTTTATCACTACTAATCAAATAACCGCTTGCTAATATATTATCCAGAATACTCATGTTTTCAAGTAAGAACATTTGCTGAAAGACAAAGCCACAATTTTTTCTTCGAAATATGGCTAATTTATCATTATTTAATTTAGATATCTCAGCATCAAAAAAGCGAATAGATCCACTTGTTGGTCTGTCCATTCCAGATAAAGCATAAAGCAAAGTGGATTTACCTGCACCGGATGACCCCATAATAACAGTAAAATCCCCTTCTTTAAATTCGATATCCAGGTTTTTTAATACCTGCTGTTCCTGCGTTCCTGATTTGAAACTTTTGTTGAGCTTGCTTGTCTTCAATATTATATCTTCCATACTACTCCTCCACTTTTTTGTTATAGGCACTATCTTCCTCCATCACATCATGGAATTACTATCCCTATTTCAAAAATCCATATCATTTTATATTTGATAATTTCACCCATTATATACCATTCTAAAACTTATTACTACAATGTTTACATTAAAACAACATTAGAATTACGCCAATGCAGCCTCCATGCAGCCTCCGTTACTAAATGTATGTAAACCCAATCCGTTATATATGTAGTTTTCATTATAATTTATATAGCAGATCGCACATCTGTACATTAAGATATCTGTGAAACACTGTTGATAGACCCAATTTTTAGGATTCGTCTTATGTTTCTTTGGATGTTTTCTATTTTTTCGTTATTTTGTCTTATAATCTAGAATTTAGATGTAAAATGGATAAGAGTATTTTACTATTTTTAATATTTTCTGTAAATATATAATGATTTTTTCAATATTTTTAAATAATTTGATTAATGATGACCTTTGACAAAAGCAAAAGCAAAAAGACAACCCGTTCTCAAACGGACTGTCTTTCTTAATTTGCGCATATTTTGCCTTTCAATTATTCTATACCATTTTTCTACTACATCAATTACTACACTTTTAGATTTTCAAGAAACTTCTCAAAAGCTCTTTAAACTCACTATTTTCCCACACTACCCTACAACTCATATGGCGTAACCTGATATACATAATAATTCAACCAATTCGTATAGAGCGCATTGCTGTGGCCTCTCCATTGTAAAAGAGGGCGCTTCTCTGGATTGTCATCTGGATAATAATTCTTTGGAATCTCAGTATCAAGTCCCTTTGCCATATCCCTCTTGTACTCATTGTCCAAGGTGATTCGGTCGTATTCCGGATGGCCCATGACAAATATCTGTTTTCCATCCTTGCTCATCGCTAAGAATGGTCCTGCTTCCTTAGAATCTGCTAAGACTATTAAGTCCTCACAGGCGTCCATATCTGACAAACGATTGGTAGTATAGCGAGAATGTGGCGCATAGAATTCATCATCAAAGCCACGAACCAACGGACATTTACGATGTCTTACTTGGTGCTCAAAGATTCCAAATACTTTCTTCTCTAGCTGTTGTTTTTGAATTCCATAATGATAATAAAGACCAGCCTGGGCCCCCCAACAGATATGGAAGGTACTGGTTACGTTGGTCTTAGACCATTCCATAATGTGGGTCAACTCTTCCCAGTAGGCCACTTCTTCAAATTCCATTAATTCTACAGGCGCACCTGTAATTATTAGACCATCGAACTTTTGATTCTTGATGTCTTCAAAGGTCAGATAGTACTTGTCCAAATGACTGGTAGCGGTATTCTTACCAGTATAACTGGCAGTTGTTAAAAAGGTTATGTCTACTTGAAGTGGTGTATTAGACAAACTTCTTAAAAGTTGAACCTCTGTATCCTCCTTTAAAGGCATAAGGTTTAAGATAGCGATTTTAAGTGGTCTAATGTCCTGACTAATTGCTCTATTTTCATCCATAATAAATATATTTTCTTCTTCTAAAATAAATTTTGCTGGTAAATTACTAGATACTTTAATTGGCATTTTTATCCTCCCATTTCACTAGATACGAGTAATATTGTAACATGTATACGGATAATAATCAACAGTGTGCCATTATTTGACCATATCTAGCAATTCTTCTTCTGATATGACAGAAACCCCTAAAGTTCTTGCTTTATCCAGTTTAGAGCCTGCTGCTTCTCCAGCCAGTAAATAATTGGTTTTCTTGCTAACACTTCCCGTACACTTACCACCATTTTTCTCAATCAGATCTGCTGCCTCACTTCTTCCCATGGTTGGCAAGGTTCCTGTGATACAGAAGGTAAGACCGGCTAATTTAGTAGATGCTTCCTCAGAGGCAGTACCCTCCATATTCACACCTGCTGCTTTTAATTTTTCAATAATCGCTACATCTACCGGATTTCTAAAAAAATCATAGATACATTTGGCAGTAATTCCTCCAACATCAGGGATAGCAGTTAGTTCCTCTTCAGAAGCTTTTGCCAGATCATCAATGTTCTTAAAATACTTCATAATAGCCTTAGCAGAGGTCTTGCCGACATTCTGGATACCTAACGCTGTTAGAAGCTTAGCTGGCTCATTATTCTTAGACTCTTCAATGGCTTTTAGAATCTTATCTGTGTTCTTATCTTTCCCCATAAGACCTTTTTCCACTAATTCATCTCGGTATTCCTTTAAGGAGTAAATGTCTGCATAGTCGTGTAAATATCCTTCCTCCACCAGCGTCTTTACGTAGGTCTCGCCAAATGCCTTGATGTCCATCGCATCTCGGCTAGCAAAATAGCTAACTGTTCGGATTAACTGGGATGGGCAAGATGGATTGACACATTTAAAATCCGCAGATTCATCCCGTACTACAGGCTGGCCACAGTCTGGACAGGTAGAAGGAATCTGATAGACTTCACCAACATGTTTGGTCACCGCCTTAATCTTAGGAATAATCTCACCGCTCTTATAAACCACAACGGTATCTCCAATTCCCACACCCAGTTCATTAATTACATCCTGATTATGAAGGGTGGCTCTAGAGACATTGGTTCCACACAGATGGATTGGCTTATCCGAATCAGGAGCTGTGAAAATAGCCGTAGGAGCAATCTTTCCGGTTCGACCAACGGATAGCTCAATGTCACGGATAACGGCTTCCTTTTCCTCTGGTGGATATTTGTAGGCAATATGACCGGCTGAGTATTTGCTTCCTGCCGGAAAATCATTGCGGTAGCTACTCTGTTCAATCTTTATTACTGCTCCATCGATATCATAATCCAGTTCTCCTCTGGACTCTCCAATGGCATCAATCTGAGCCAGGATTTCCTCCTCTGTGGTACAAAGTTTATGTGGAACCACCGGAATGCCCTTGCTACGGAGAAGTTCAAGGCCCTTTGTATGATTGTCCTTTACCTCATCAGGTCCTTCCTGTACATTAAACACATATAGCCTTAGCCCACGTTCTTTGGTAATGGCTGGGTCCAGTTGACGAAGGGTACCAGCTGCACAGTTTCTTGGATTTGCAAAGAGTTTTTTCCCCAACTCTTCCTGCCGTTCATTAATCTTCTCAAAGTCATCATGCCCCATATATACCTCGCTTCTTAACTCCAAGTAATCATATGGTACATCGATTTGCCTTAGCACTCCTTGAATTTCAAAGCTATTGAGAGTAACGTCCTCTCCAACCAGCCCGTCTCCTCTGGTTTCTGCCAGTGTCAGCTCTCCATTTACATAACGAAGGCTCATGGAGAGACCATCTATCTTTTGTTCCACTGAGAACAGGGCATCCGGATGCATTCTTTTTACAGACTGTACCCAGGATACTACATCCTCCTTAGCAAATACATCCTGAATGGAAAGCATAGGGTTACGATGTGTTACTGTAACACCAGCCTCTCTCTTTGCCTTGCCACCAACCTTCTGAGTTGGCGAGGTCTTGGTAACTAATTCCGGATGTTCCTTCTCAATCGCCTTTAATTCCTGCATCATCATATCATATTCATAATCTTCTATTTCCGGAGCATCCTGGTTATAATATCGATCCATATGATACTCAATGGTCTTTTTTAACTGCTCATATCTATCTTTTATGTCCATGTTACTTTTCTCCTTTTCCAACCCTTATTTTATTCCTCCAACAATCGTTTTAACTCTTCTATTTCCTGACTGGTAACATTGCGGTAGGTGCCTGTCTTAAGGCGTCCTAGTTTAATGTTCATGACGCGAACCCTTTTTAAGGATACCACATGATACCCAAAGTGTTCACACATTCTTCGAATCTGGCGGTTCAAGCCCTGAGTTAGCACGATTCGAAAACTATTGTCACTCTCAGGAGTAATGACACAAGGTCTGGTAACAGTATCTAAAATAGGAACTCCTTCAGACATCCCCTTCACAAATTCCTTGGTCAATTTCTTATTTACCTTAACCACATATTCTTTCTCATGATAGTTGCTTCCTCTAAGAATCTTATCTACCAGCTCCCCTTTGTTGGTAAGGAGAATCAGACCTTCTGAATCCTTGTCCAATCTTCCGATTGGGTAGATACGCTTCTCAAACTTTAAGAAGTCAATGATATTGTCTTTATCATGTCGAAAAGAGGTGCATACGATTCCCCTTGGCTTATTAAATGCAATCAAGGTAAAATCCTCATCCTTTTTAATTGGTTTTCCATTGACACAGATGTTACTGGTTTCAAAAACTCTTGTTCCCATCTCTGCCACCTTACCATCTATGGTAATCTTGCCGGCTTCAATTAGTCGGTCTGCTTCTCTACGGGAGCAAACTCCAACATTACTTAGGTATTTATTTATGCGGATGCCATTACTAACATCCTGTCCATACTTCTTTTGATCCATCGATTGTCCTCATTCTAAATATATTATAGATTAAATTGTATTGGAAAATGAGAAAAACTGCAAGCAGAATGTCATCTCTCTTATAGTCTTACCGTAATAACATAAAAAATGCCATAACAATAGGTGTCTACTGCTATGGCATTGCAAATATCCATATTATATTAATTAGCCGTTTTAGGAAATACTTTGGCTTTTGGCGAAGCACTTGTGGTTGGTGCTTTGCTTGCTGCTGGCGAAGGGCTTACTTTGACTGGTGCCTTGCTTGTTGCTGGCGAAGGACTTACTTTGACCGGTGCCTTGCTTGCCGCTGGCGAAGGACTTGCTTTGGCTTTATTATCCTCCACAGCCTTAGACAACTTATCTTCAAATTTCTTTAGATTGGCATCCTGTGCCATAGCCTGCTCCATATTTTTATTTACTGTTTTTATCAATTCCTGTACATCTTGTCGTTTTAAAGCTACGGTCATTTCTTTCTTAATAGCTTCATCTAACGGATCCAACATAATGACATAGTTGCCATCCTCAGCTAAGGACACATAAAGAACAATTAAGCCTGGAGCCATTGTCTCTATGTTCACAAGTTTGCTTTCATGATATACATAAACAATAAATGTATTCTCATCAAGACCAGGCAACGTGTAACAATCAATATTCTTGATTGCTTCAATATATTCATAACGACGTTCTAAGTCTGCCTTGTTAAGCTTATCCACCTCACTGACAATCGTTTTAAGGGTGTCCATGTCCGCCTTCATACAGGCTTCCATATACTTAGTTACAACATTATTAATCTCAGGATATGCATTCTTCTGAAGCTTTGTTGTTATAACTGCATCCTTCCCACTTGGATTCGGTGACTTTGAAGTATCACCTGGGGTAGGGCTACTTGAAATAGTTACTCCTGGAGAAGCACTTGCCGCATTAGGAGCGCTCGTCTCTACGTCACTCTTAGTATTAATAGATAAGATAGCAAGTCCAATTGCCATGGTTCCCAACGATACTGCAAATATTATTTTTTTATATTTTAACTTTAATCGAAAATTCATACTTTAGTCTCCTTACTCATTCATCTCGCATTGTTTACGGTCTGCATTGGCAAGATTCATACTTATTCATATTCTATTGATGTAGAAAATTCTCCAACTATTTTATGTATAATGTATTTTAATATATTCAAAATCATTAAAATCTGATTCCATATGCATCTTAAACTAACATTCTATTGTTATACTAACAAATTAAGGATAAAAAAGCAACATAATTTTCCTACGCTTTGTAACATTTTTGTAATATTTTATCTTTACGTTTTTGTTGAATGTCCTTTACATTTTTCTTTTCATCGCATATAATAGAGTTCGAATCTGCATCTATAGCTCAGTGGATAGAGCAATGGCCTCCGGAGCCATGTGCATGGGTTCGACTCCCATTAGATGCATATGCATGAAGAACCGCCCTCCTGTCATTTAGACAGAGGGCGGTTCTTCTATATGTTTATACTTATTTCACCGTTATGCTCTTCTACTGTTTTCAATTCGATAGATAATAAGAGGCAATAATGTCCACTGAAGTACTAATCCTGGAATACCAGCAGCTATGCTGGTCCAAATAATAGATACCTTAATGCTTGTGTTGCCAAGTAAATTAACTGCCGCAAGAATCGCAAGAGCACGAACTACACGCCCTGCAAACTGTATCACTACAACTTTTCCTATGGTTGGTACTTTCACATTGCGAAGCAATCCAGCTGACAAACCATAAATCATAAGCTCTAACATCATAAATGGAAGCAATGTAATTGCTGGCATACCAGTTAAAGCATAGCTAACCATTGGTCCAAGAAGACCTGAGATAGCGCCTGCATATGGCCCAGCCAATAAACCTACCAAAATAATAGGTAAATGCATTGGCAGGAAGGTATTACCTAAGGCATCTCCTAGACCGGATACTGCTCCCATTGCATGAAACATTTGAGGAACTACGACAGCCCCGACAATCGCAGCAAGGGTCGCAATTGTCTGCGTTTTTATTGATAAATGTGATTTTTTTATTGTTCTTGTCATTGTATTATTCATAGTTGGTCTCCTTTTCATTTTAATCAAATGCCTTACTTACCTTCTCTAATTCTTCACGAATTGAAATATGCTGAGGACATACCTCTTCACATACCCCACACTTTATACACTCAGAAGCATGCTTTCTATCATGACCATCTACTAGCCAACCCATTTGGTCCTTGGCAGCATCAATATTTCTATACAAGGTCAAATAATTGTATGCGGTAAAGGAACCAGAGAGACCGATATCATTCGGACATACCTTAACACAGTAATTGCAACTTGTACATGGTATAAGTGGTATGTCATTAAGTACTTTCTGTGCCTTATCTATAGTAGCATATTCAATCTCTGATAAACGATTAAAATTCTTCATATAGGACAAATTGTCCTCCATCTGTTCCATGTTACTCATGCCAGAAAGCACTGTAATGATTCCAGGTAAACTTGCTGCAAATCGAATCGCCCAGGATGCAAATGATGCTTGCGGATTTGTCTCACGCAATACCTCCTGAACCTCTTCTGGTGGATTAGCCAACATCCCACCTTTCACAGGTTCCATAATAATCACTGGCTTCCCATGTTTTCTTGCCACTTCGTAGCATTCTCTGGAACGAATAGCTGGGTTATCCCAATCCCCGTAGTTAATCTGCAGTTGGACAAATTCCATTTCCGGATGGGCAGATAGTATTTCCTCCAATTCCTCTGGTGTAGAATGAAAAGAAAAGCCCGCATGTTTAATAAGTCCTTCTTTCTTCTTCTCCTGCACAAAGTTCCACATATCGAACTCATCAAAGAATCTGGTACGATTTTCTCCAAGATTGTGAAGCAGATAATAATCAAAATACCCTGCTCCCGTCTGTTTCAGTGATGTTTCAAACTGCGAGATTGCTTCTTCTCTGGTTTTACAGTTAACAAAAGCGGCATTTTTTGTTGCAAGCTGAAAGCTCTCACGAGGATATCTCTCCACTAAAGCCTGGCGGATGGCATCCTCACTACCGGAATAGGCCCAAGCTGTGTCAAAATAGGTAAATCCCTCCTTGAGAAAAGCATCTACCATTTCTTTGACCTGTTCTATGTCAAACTGATTACCTTTTTTAGGAAGACGCATTAGTCCAAATCCAAGTTTTTTTATCTCTTCTCCTAAATAACCCATAATAACCTCCTTTTATTGTTTTACTACTCCGCATTTATGTACTTCTTGGAATTAAAAATGTAAGTATCTCTATTCAAAGATACTTACATTATAGTTTAGGTCAATATATCTGTCTAATACTTATTATTTATAACAAAATCTACTATTTAGATGACTCTTTTCTACGTATTATATAAACTCCAACGGGTAGAAGGAATATGCTTACCCATTGTGAAGTAGTAATTCCAAATACTTGTCCTCTTATAATATCCCCTCTTAAAAATTCCAATAAAAATCGTAATACACTGTAGCAGATTAGATAGATTCCCAGTATCTTGGCATCCTGTCTTTTCTTTCTTCCAACTATCATAAGTGCAATAAATAACAACATATTTAAACCACTTTCCAACAGTTGCACCGGAAATCTTGGAACTAGACTAAGCTCCGGAGATATCTCGTTAACAGGAAAATGTACGCACAATGGTCCATGATATTCAATACCATAGCAGCAACCAGCCATAAAACAACCAATTCTTCCAATACTGTGTATAAATGGGATAACTGGTGTCAAACAATTTATCATAGTAATCTTAGATATCTTATATCTAGCGCAATAAATCCATACTCCAAGCACCACCCCTATAAATCCACCATAAAAAACATACCCTCCAAAGACATACTCTAAGAATTCAGCCGGATACTTAAATAGTAAGTCAAAGTGCCCCATTAACTTAGGTAGCAATACTATGAAATATAAAAATTTGGCTCCCAAGAAAAGTCCGATTCCCGCATAAGTACTGGCAAAAATAATATCCTCTTTTGGCATACCATATTTTTTTGCATTTTGAATTGCGATAAACACACCAATCAAATATGCACATACAATTAAGGTCCCATATAATGGAACTTTCGCTCCGAAGATGTCAAAAAACGGTTTCATACTAATCCTTTCAATCTGATAGAAAATGGAAGCCCAAGCGCTTCCATTTTCTAACCCTGTTATATTCTATTGATTTTCAAATAAATCTTGAAGTTGATTAAGAGCATCTTGTGCATCTTTAGTGGAATCATATATATCATTAGATGCTGAACAGGATCCTCCAACAATACCTTTACATCCGTATCCACCACATTGGCTACCACAAGCTGTACAACCGATAGCAAAGATTGCTGAGAAGATAAGAGCAAGTAAACCAATTACGAATGCTGCTCCACCAACTTGATTTTGGGTTTTCTTCTTAAGATCAGCTCCAAGTACCATACCTATGATACCGCAGATTAGGCCTGGAATTGCACAAAAGACACCAAATAGAATTCCACCTAAAGTTCCTAGAACAAGACCTACAATACTCAAAGCCAGTGCAATTGTGTTGTTACTTTTGTTTTGATTCTCCATTTTGTTCCTCCTGTATGTAAATTTTTCGTTAAGATATTTATATCTTATGTCGTATTATAGCACATTTAGTCGAGTTAGAAAAGCCACATTTTCATCATTTTTCTATTTCTTTTATTTTATGGGAATAATAATTATTTTATATTGTATTTTATCCGCTATTTCGTTCTATATCAATTTTTATAAAGTAAGTTCACATATCATGTAGTTTCTCAATGCAAATGACAGCCTAACTAGTACTTATTTGACTTCTATGTAAAATTCTTGGTAAACACATTAGTTCTTGCTATAATAACCTTATCAGAGATCCTACCGTTCAAAAGCAAGTCTTATGCTCCTACTTTTCTTCATTTCTCCTCTATTTATAAAATCAATTCTGTTACCACTTATCTTACTATCTGTGATTGAATGGCAAAAGGTTTATTTTCTCAGAACAACAAAGGAACAGGTTCAACTGAAATTACATCAGCAGAACCTGTTCCTTTGTTATTACTATATAAGATTCCATTATCTCTTTGATCCCACAAAGAATAAAGCCACTGTTCCAGGTCCCGAATGAGCACCAATAACAGGATCTAGAATATGAACTAAGACATCCTTCACTTTCCATCTTTCTCGAACCATTTGTTCTACATACTGTGCGTCTTCCAAACAATCTCCATGAGAAATAAAGATATGTTGATTCTCCGGATCAATTACTGTCTCTTCCATATGTTTTACTAAACTTTCTAATGATTTTTTACGGCCACGAACCTTCTCCATAACAATTAAGTGACCCTCATCATCTACATGCATAACAGGTTTTATACTAAGTATGCTTCCAACGATAGCAGAAGCCTGAGACACTCTTCCTCCACGTTTTAAGAAAAATAAATCATCCACAGTAAACCAATGGCAAAGTTTAAGGCGATTATCTAATAACCACTGATATACTTCTTCAATAGAACAGCCTTCTAATCTTTTCTGGCAGGCCAGATAAACAAGTAAACCTTCTCCCAAAGCTGCAGCCAAAGTATCTACTGTGTAAATCTTACGCTCTGGATATTCTTCCTGTAACTGCTTTGCAACAATATCTGCTACTTGGAAGCTTCCACTAAGCCCAGAGGAAAATCCTATATAGAGGATATCTTTACCCTGCTCTAATAGGTTCTTCATGAATTTCATGCAATCTTCAATATTAAGAAGAGACGTGGTAATATTCTCCTTGTCTCTCATCATCGCATAAAACTTTGACAAATCAATCGTCTCACCTTTTTTATAGCCTAGATATTCTTGTCCATTAACTCGAAAAACCAAAGACATAACATGAAGATTATATTCATCAATCATACTCTCTGGCAAATTTGCTGATGAGTCTGTAATAATTTCAAATGACATAGTGCCACCCCTTCTCAGAGTCTTATAAAATCTCTACGATAATATATTATATATTTCTACATTTTTTGTAAATAGTTTTAAAAACTATCTTGTTTGGTACATGAAACCATTTTATATTATTTTCTAAAACAAATCAATACTCTTTGTGTTTTTTTTTAGATACCCCACTGGTTTTTCAGCTGGTTAAGCAACTGCATTTCCTTAGAAGTATCCACTCCAGGGTTAGCATCGGGGTGAAATTTCTTAGCAAGTGTCTTATAAAATCGCTCCAACATCTCCTGCTCTTCCAGGCTATAGGATGCATGACTTAACAACCTCTCGGATGATCCACTAAAATGCCGCCAGCTTTCCTTATGCTTTCGTTTGCTATTGGCACTAAATTGCTGCCTGGCCGCCACTTGCTCATGAAGTTTATTTAAGTAGGAACCATCCATTAATTCTCCAAACACATTATAGCAACGGTCATATTTGGTACCATCCATTCCAAATTCCATGCAGAACTTTCTCTTCTTCTCTTCATACTCCCTAATAATTTCCTGATTGCGTTTACTCGTCTTTGCCTCTTCACTCTGACTAAACTCCTGCTTTATTACCTGCTGCAGAGGCTTTAATTGTTCCAGAATAATGCTCCAAACAGCTTCAACTGTTACCCCCAGCTTCCCTGCCAGTTGTTCCAGCAGGCGGTCACCAATACAATCCTCTATATTATAATCCACCAAATCATAATATCCGATAGTTGCAACTAAATGAGATATCAATCCATCCGTAAGAACAATGCGATAAGCCCTTTTATCATCCCGAGAAAAACGTTCTTTACTCATCTGATAGGTATAAGTCTTTCCACTTTCTCCATGATTAGTCCAAGCATAAGAACTTACTTGAATCTCTTTTGGAGCTCCCACCGAATTAACCTGCTCTCGCATGATCTCCTCAATAATACACTGCATAAATATACCTCCCATAATAATCTTTATTTTTCTCTTGTTAACTCGCTTTTTCTCACTTTTTTAACTTTTCATAGTAAAGCTCTCTTAGTCGATGCCATTCCCCTTGGCCTCAAATTCTGGATATACAGTGAT
>JAEYPA010000123.1 GCA_023411225.1 Bacillota bacterium | reverse complement strand
ACCCTCTACACCACGAACTGCGGTAAAGTCAACAGGAGAATCATTGCTCTCGCCAGTTAATTTCCATACAGCAGTACGAAGAGCTGCTTCCATAACACCACCAGTTGCACCAAAGATAACAGCTGCACCAGTACCAGATCCAAGTGGATGATCAAATTCTTCGTCAGGAAGAGTAGTGAATTTGATACCAGCCCGTTTAATCATACGAGCAAGCTCTCTTGTTGTAAGAGCGATATCTACGTCTGGAACACCAGCAGCATTCTCATCATCACGGCCAATTTCAAACTTCTTAGCTGTACATGGCATAACACTTACCATTACAATCTTAGCTGGGTCAATGCCTAATTTCTCAGCCAAATAAGTCTTAGCAACAGCACCAAACATCTGCTGTGGAGACTTACAGGAAGAAAGGTTCTCAGTCATATCTGGGAAGTAGTGTTCACAGTAGCTTACCCATCCTGGAGAACAGGAAGTAATCATTGGTAACACACCACCATTTTGAATACGATCTATAAATTCATGAGCTTCTTCCATGATAGTCAAATCAGCGGAGAAGTTAGTATCAAATACTCTATCAAAGCCTAAACGACGAAGAGCCGCAGCCATCTTGCCCTGTACATCAGTTCCGATTGGATAACCGAATTCTTCGCCAAGAGCGGAACGAACAGCAGGAGCTGTCTGAACAAATACAACTTTCTCAGGATCTGCGATTGCAGAAAATACTTGTTCTGTATAGTCTTTTTCGTAGATTGCACCAACAGGACATACTGCGATACACTGACCACAGGATACACAACTGGTCTCGCCTAGACCCATTTCAAAGGCAGAACCAATGTTGGTTTTAAATCCACGCTCATTTGCGCCAATTACGCCGATGTTTTGTGTCTTTGCACATGCTGCAACACATCTTCTACAAAGAATACATTTGCTGTTATCACGTACCATATGAGCAGCAGAGGTATCAGGCTTAGAAGTTGTAACAGAACCATGGTATAGGTTTACATCATCTACATTCAGGTCTTTACAAAGCTGCTGAAGTTCGCAATCTCCACTACGTACGCAAGATAAACAGGATTTATTGTGATTGGACAGGATCAACTGAAGAGTTTTCTTTCTGGAATCTAATACCTTAGGGGTATTGGTCCAGACTTCCATGCCATCATTTACTGGGTATACACAAGAAGCTACAAGGCTTTTTGCGCCTTTTACTTCTACCACACAGATACGGCAGGCACCGATTTCATTGATTTCTCTCAAATAGCATAAGGTGGGAATATCAATATGAGCGATGCGGGCAGCTTCTAAAATGGTAGAACCTTTTGGTGCGACAACTTCGACACCATTTATTTTTAAAGTTACTGTCTCCATTATTAACCTCCTTTAAATTGTCGTTCTTTCCATTACTTCTTCACGATAGCGCCAAATTTACATTTTTGCATACAAACGCCACACTTGATACATTTGCTCTTATCAATAACGTGAGGGTTCTTAACAGTACCAGTGATTGCACTAACTGGACAATTTCTTGAACATAAGGTACAACCAACGCATTTGTCTGGAAGAATCTCGTAGCTAAGAAGTGCCTTACAAGCACCAGCTGGACATTTCTTATCTACTACATGGGCAAGATACTCATCTTTAAAGTATTTTAAAGTGGAAAGAACAGGATTTGGAGCAGTCTGACCTAAACCACAAAGAGAATTATCTTTAATGTAGTAACAAAGCTCTTCCAATTTATCCAAATCCTCTAAAGTACCTTGACCCTGGGTAATCTTTTCAAGAATTTCATACAGACGTCTAGTACCGATACGGCAAGGAGTACATTTACCACAGGATTCTTCAACGGTAAACTTAAGGAAGAATTTTGCAATATCAACCATACAGTCATCCTCATCCAATACGATTAAACCGCCAGATCCCATCATGGAACCAATGCCGATTAAGTTATCGTAATCGATAGGAATATCAAAATGCTCTGCAGGGATACATCCACCGGATGGTCCACCAGTCTGAGCTGCTTTAAATTTCTTTCCGTTAGGAATTCCACCACCAATCTCTTCTACAACTTCACGAAGAGTAGTACCCATAGGGATTTCTACAAGACCGGTGTTATGAATCTTACCACCAAGAGCGAATACTTTAGTTCCTTTGGATTTCTCTGTACCCATGCAAGAAAACCATTCTGCACCATGTAAGATAATCTGAGGAATGTTGGCATAAGTTTCAACGTTGTTTAGAATAGTAGGTTTCTGGAACAGACCCTTTACTGCAGGGAAAGGAGGTCTTGGATGAGGCTCACCACGATTACCTTCAATAGAAGTCATCAGTGCAGTTTCCTCACCACAAACGAAAGCTCCGGCACCTAATCTTAACTCAATGTCAAAATCAAAGCCGCTTCCGAAGATGTTTTTACCAAGTAAACCATATTCTCTTGCTTGCTTAATTGCAATCTGAAGACGTTGAACAGCAATTGGATACTCTGCACGAACGTAGATATAACCTTGATTAGCACCAATGGTATAACCTGCAATCGCCATAGCTTCTAATACTACGTGTGGGTCACCCTCTAATACAGAACGGTCCATAAATGCACCTGGGTCACCTTCGTCGGCATTACAGCAAACATATTTTTGATCATTTTGACTAGCCTTAGCAAATTTCCACTTTAATCCTGTTGGGAAACCACCGCCTCCACGGCCACGTAAACCACTGTCTAATAATGTCTGGATGACATCATCTGGAGTCATGGTGGTAAGAACCTTACCAAGAGCTTCATAACCATGGGTTCCTATGTATTCATCAATACATTCTGGGTTAATAACACCACAGTTACGTAATGCAATACGATGTTGTTTCTTATAGAAATCTGTCTCAGCAAGGGATGTTATCTCACCTTCTGAAGTAACTGTTTCATTGTAAAGAAGACGTTTCACAATACGTCCTTTTAACAAATGTTCCGTAACGATTTCTGGGATATCCTCAAGCTTTACCATGGAATAGAAGGCTGCTTCAGGATAAACGATCATAATTGGTCCTAAGGCACAAAGACCATGACAACCGGTTTGTACAACAGCAACCTCATCTTTAAGGCCCTGTTTCTCTATTTCAGCTTGTAATGTTTTGATGATTTCTACACTTCCAGAGGAAGTACATCCGGTACCACCACAAACTAATACGTGTGAACGATACATGCTTTATCCTCCTTCAGTTATTTTGAAATCGCGGAGATTGTGTAATCTTTAATAATCTGTCCGCGAATGAGATGTTGTTCAACTACTTCAAGTGCTTTTTCTGGGGTCATTTTTATGTAGGTAACTTTTTCTTTACCTGGCTCCATAACTTCTACAATTGGTTCATATTGACATAATCCAATACATCCTGTTTGAGTAACAATAACATGGTCTAAGTTCTTAGATAAAACAGCCTCAGAGAGTGTGTTAAGAACTGGTCTTGCACCACTTGCTATACCGCAGGTAGCCATACCAACAACAACTCTGGTCTGTGTTTCTCCTTCAGATCTCAGTCCTACTTGACCTTGCATTTTCTCACGGATGGCTCTAAGCTCTTCTAAAGATTTCATAGAATATACCTCCTAATTCAATATAAAAGCGTTGTTCAAGTTGGGGACCTTCTAATAAACGATAAGGTCACCATCGACTTCTTTCTTATTCTCCTCCAAATATTCTTTAATATATGAGGAAATTTCTTTCGCATTAAATGGAATGTCTCCAATGATTTCTCGGAATTCTCTTGTGTCTAATATAAATTCGCTTTCATCAACACGATAAGAATAGACAAAATCTATATTTAAATTCAATGTGATTAGAGTATGTATGGTACTTGTGATGTCTCCCAAAGGCATTCTATCGATACTAGAATAACCAAAAGTAGCAAGTACACTCGTTCCTTTTCCAGGGGTAGACGTGATGGAGAAGCTGCCGCCAGAGGCTTCAGCAACCAACTTGAAAAATGGAACTCCTAGACCGACTTTTCTGGTTGTTCGTGTGGTGAAGAAAGGGTCTTCTACCTGTTGTAACTGTTCAGGTGTCATTCCTTTTCCGTTGTCTTCAATCAGAATTGTCATAATGTCCTTTTTAGTGTCGATTGTTATTTTTATCACAATCAAAGACGCATCAGCGCGTACCGAATTGTTTACAACATCTAATACATTAAGAGAAAGTTCGGTCATCATTATTCCGTATATTTAGCGAGAATACCATCAATCTCGTCAACTGTTAAACGACCATATACATCATCATTTACAGTTAAAACTGGCGCTAGTCCACATGCACCGATACAACGGCATGCATCTAATGAAAACTTACCATCTGGTGTACATTCGCCACCTTTGATTCCAAGCTTCTCCATTAATTTGTCGTAGATATCACCAGAACCCTTTACATAACAAGCTGTACCAAGACAAACTGAAATTTGGTATTTGCCCTTAGGGTTAAGAGAGAACTGTGAATAAAATGTTACAACTCCATAGATTTTTTCCAATGGAATGTCCATTTCGTTAGAAATCATGGTTTGAACCTCGATTGGAAGATAGCCATAAATTCCCTGCGCTTTTTGAAGAATAGGCATAAGAGCTCCTTTGTCATCTTTATGCTCAGCAATGACTTTTAAAAGTTCTGCTTCTTGTTCTTTTGTTCCAGCAAAAGGAATCGTGCTCGTTTTAGAACCCATTTTCTTTACCTCCTTGATATATTTATATTACAGATAGAAGGGATAATTCCATCTGCAGTTAAACGTAAAGCCCATACACGCAAGATAATTATATCATATAATTGATAATAAATCTACAAATATGCTTGTGTACTGAAAAAAGTACAGTAGCACTTTGTATAAAAATTGCTATATATATTTGTGCAAAGTCGTCAATTTGCAATTTAGGGATGGATAACTATGGGAATGAATTCTACCTTGTATTGAAAAAAGACAAGGGAAATGCTATACTTTTGGTAGAAACCAGATATTAGAAATAACAAAATCATATTTTATTTTTTAGTGTAGTAACAGGGAATAAGTAGCTGGAATTTATCATTTAAGGAGGATAAAGAATGACAGTTAGAGATATTAGAGACATGTTAGGAGCAAGGGTAATAAGCGGTGAGGATTTTATGGATAAGGAAGTACATACCGCCTGTGGATCTGATATGATGAGCGATGTATTGGCTTTTGTAAAGGATCAGTCTGTATTATTGACTGGACTATGTAACCCCCAAGTAATTCGGACAGCAGAGATGATGGATATCGTATGCATCGTCTTTGTACGAGGCAAGCGTCCGGATGATAATATGATAGAGCTGGCTAATGACTGTGGAATCGTACTACTATCTACGGGCCACCGAATGTTTTCCGCTTGCGGAATGCTTTACGAAAAGGGACTTCGTGGAGGTGCATCGTATGAGCGACATCATTAAGCTACACTATGAGGTATCCTCCGAGGACTTTACCAGAGCCGGAGAAGCTTCCAGTGATGTAAAAGCGAAGCTTAAACAGATGGGATTCTCACCTGATGTGGTAAGAAGAGTAGCAATCGCTATGTATGAAGGTGAGATTAACATGGTGATTCATGCCAATGGTGGGACCATTGAGGTAGCAATCTCTCCAAAGGAGATTCAGATGGTGCTAAAAGACAAAGGACCTGGAATTCCTAACGTTGAGCTTGCCATGCAGGCAGGCTATTCGACAGCACCAGACAATATCCGGACCTTAGGATTTGGCGCCGGAATGGGGTTACCCAACATGAAGAAATATTCCAATGATATGATAATAGAGACAGAATTGGGAGTCGGTACAACAGTTACAATGAAGGTGTTTGCCGATAACTAAATACAAAGGATGAAGATGACAGCATGTTCGGCTGAAAGGAGAAAGGAAAAGGAATGGATAAGTTTTATACGTCAGTTCGTCTTGATCAGGATAAATGTATGGGGTGCATTAACTGTATTAAACGTTGTCCAACACAGGCAATCCGTGTACGTAACGGAAAAGCGGTTATTACAAGAGAGTTCTGTATCGACTGTGGTGAGTGTATCCGCATATGTCCCCATCATGCAAAGAAAGCCTATTATGACAGCATAGATGTCCTTAATAATTATGAGTATACGATAGCCCTTCCCGCCCCTTCCCTCTATGCACAATTCAACAATCTGGAGGATGTTAACATTGTCTTGACCGCATTAAAGAAGATGGGCTTTAACGATGTGTATGAGGTAGGTGGAGCTGCAGAGTTAGTTTCTCAGATGTCCAGAAAATATGTGGAAGAGCATAAGGAGCAGTGGCCAATTATCAGTACAGCCTGCCCTTCTGTAGTGAGGTTAATCCGTGTCAGATTTCCAAATCTTATAGAACATTTGCTTCCGATTTGTGCGCCAGTAGATTTGGCAGCTTCCCTAGCCAGACAAAAAGCAATGGAAAAGACTGGATTGCCAAAAGAAAAGATAGGTATCATCTTCATTTCACCTTGTCCAGCAAAAGTAACAGCCATGCATTCCCCTTTGGGAATGGAAAAAAGTGAGTTGGATGCTGTTCTTGCTATTAAAGAGGTCTATCCTTCCTTGGTTCATTATATGAAAGAAAGCATAGATGATGTAGAAGAACTCTCCATCTCTGGAAAGATTGGTATCTCCTGGGGCAGCTCAGGTGGAGAAGCCGGAGGGCTCCTTACAGACAGTTATCTGGCAGCAGATGGCATTGAAAATGTAATTCGTGTTTTAGAGGATATGGAGGATCAGAAGTTCGGGAATCTGGAGTTTATTGAACTGAATGCCTGTAACGGTGGCTGTGTAGGTGGTGTGCTTACGGTAGAAAATCCGTTTGTGGCAAAGGTGAAGCTAAAGAGACTTCGTAAATACATGCCAGTAGCCTGTGCAAGACTTAGTACCCCGGCTCCTAAAAATGCCTTTTGGAGTACGGATGTTCAATATGAACCTGTATTTAAACTAGGGGAAAATGTAGAAGATAGTATAGCTAATGTTGCAAAGGTGGAAGAACTGGTTAAGAAATTTCCAGGACTTGACTGTGGCTCCTGTGGCGCCCCTACCTGTCGTGCTTTGGCAGAAGATGTTGTTCGTGGTGTAGCCAAAGAGAAGGACTGCATCCACATTTTAAAGGAATACATACATCATCTATCCGATGAATTCAATAAATTAGATGACCAATAGTCCAGCTAATAAATGTCAATAGTATAGAATCAAAACGATCATAATGCACGTTTCTTAAGGTGATATTTGCATTACTCATTCGTAATGATAAATTCCCGAGGATTATCTATTGATTTAGAAAATCCTCAGGAAGTAGAAGCCGCTATTAAAAAACTAAAAAAGGATGGCGTGGATTTCATTAAGACGTGCACACCAGGATCAAATTTATCTTTAATAGAGAATCCTACAGAGGTTAGAGATTACTAATCAGATGTTCTAAAGGTCATCGTAGAATGTGCCCATAAAGAAGGCCTCAAGGTATCCGCTCATTCCATTGGAATAAAGGCGTTGGATAAAATAAGGCAAAGTATAAGAACTGGTGCTGATCCCATATGGACGCGTTTTTATGAAGAAATGGCTTATTGCAAACAGGAGCATTTTCCACTTAACTTTTAAAATGCTATAAAAATGGAGTGAAGATTGTAGCGGGAATAGACAAGGAACTAGGAAGTATTGACCATGGTAAAATAGCTGATTTTGTTGTGTTGAAGGATAATACTGTGAAAAATATAGACAATCTCCGGAAGATTGAATATGTAATAAAAGAGGGAGCCATTGTTTACGGATTATCTTAAGGGTCAGTAAGAAGTATATCGTGTACGGAGAAAGGAGCTGTTGCTATGACGGATAGGAGTGTTTTTCTACCATACATAAACAAAATTTCTGAGCCTGATAAAAGGGAGAGGATGGAATCGATTCTGAATAATATGAAAGAGGCATTTCCTCATTTGAAGGAAGAAATCAGATGGAATCAGCCAATGTTCACTGACCATGGAACTTTTATTATTGCTTTCAGTATGGCGAAAGGTCATATTGCTGTGGCACCGGAACAGATGGTGATTACTCTTTTTGAACAAAAGATTAAGGAAGCAGGGTATTCATATACACGAGAACTATTTAGAATAAAGTGGACAGATAGTGTGGATTATAATTTACTCTATGATATGATTGCCTTTAATATAGCAGACAAAAAAGATATGACGAAGTTCTGGAGAACTTAGCTACATATAACTAAATAACAAGGAGGAATTACCATGACTGTATCAGAGCTTCTAAAACTAGATTTATTTAAGGTAATCAATGAAGAGGGAGATACTGAGAAAACCATTACAGGCCCATATTGCTGTGATTTACTTAGTATTGCAATGAGTAAATCTCCGGCCGGAGCTGCATGGATAACCGTAATGGGCAATATCAATACACTGGCTGTGGCATCCCTTACAGAGGCTGCAGTAGTGATTCTGGCAGAGGGTATTGTCTTAAACGAGGCGCTTATCGCCAAGGCAAAGGAGCAGGGTATCATTGTTCTTGCGACCAACCAGCCTATCTATGAGACCGCTCGCCAGATTGAAGAGCTTATACATGCATAAGCTAGCCTATGATTTGCATCTCCATTCCTGTCTGTCTCCTTGTGGAGATGAGGATATGACCCCGGCTAATATCGTAGGAATGGCAGTGGTAAAAGGTCTTGATCTCATTGCCGTAACAGACCATAATACTTGCCGTAACTGCAAACCTGTCCTTCACTGGGCAGAGTATTACGGAATTCTTGCAGTACCTGGCATGGAGTTGACCACAGAAGAAGAAGTCCATGTGGTCTGCCTTTTTCCTTCTTTGGAGAAAGCATTAGAGTTTGATTCTCTTGTATATAGTAAATTGAATCTATTTCCTAATAAGGAATCTATCTTTGGTCCACAACTTCTGTGCGACGAAGAGGACCAGGTTATTGGCCATGAACCAAACCTCTTAATCCAAAGTACCAGAATCTCCTTCGATCAGGTGCAACCTTTGGTGGAGCAGTATGATGGTGTCATGATACCAGCTCATATTGACAAGAATAGCCATAGCCTTCTCTATAACCTTGGTTTTGTCCCAGTAGACAGCCGTTTTACTGCTGTAGAGATTAAGGAAGAGGAAAAGGTGGAAGAGCTCAAAGAGCAGAATCCTTATTTAAGGAGATGCAGAATTCTTCATGATTCCGACGCTCATTATCTCAAGGATATCCACGAACCAAAGTTTTATCTGGAGGTGGAGGAACGAACAGCGGCAGCAGTAGTGAAGGCATTAAAGGACGCTAATAAAGTATAAATGTAAATACTATATAAAACATATAGAGGGTGTAGCATATGGGATATGCTGCACCCTCTCATTAGCCAAAATGTTCCTTGTCTCGCCTCGCCTCATCCACCCGATAGAAGCGATCAAATATCTTTGCCTTCTTCTCATCAGGGATTCCTGTACCGTGGTCAATTACTTTCAGCTCTAGATGGTTCTTCCGAACATTTCCCTCTATGTAGACGGACTTATTATCTGGTGAATAAGTAATAGCATTGTCTATAAGAATCGAAAGAACGGTAGAACTTTATCAAGTAGCCGGCAAGATGGATCTTATGCCGGTACCTTTAACCACTGGTACTTGGCCGAAGGACCAAGAAACCCAGTGCGTTATAGATGAGGAAACTTCTTTCGCTTTATTTGGTGATTGCAACGGAACCGGCAATACGATTTGGTTTGAAGACAAACATTATGAAGTAACTGGTATAGCAGATAGCCATCCTACTCCTTGCTATTCTGCTTTTGTATCTAACAAACTTTCATTTTTATCTGCCAGAGATGTTTATACCAAAGAGGTGGTCCCACTTAGAATTCTATAAAGAAGCCTTCGCAAACCTAAAAGATGTGACCCAACACTACTTACAAATGATAAGAGGAAGCTTTGAGGGGCAGTATTTAATAACGATAGCGAAGGCCATACTTACATCGGTAGTGCTAATATTGTTGGAAGTAATCTTAACAATCAGGTTATGTAGTGATACCACTCACGCTTTCTCCTTCAGATGTTTTCTAAAGAATAGGACTTGAAAGGGAAGCGATACCACAAAAGTCATAATATCAGCTGTGGGTTGTAGTATCTCAATACCTGTCAGTCCCAGGAGTTTTGGCAATAAAAGCGCCAGTGGAAGAAAGATAATTCCTTGTCTTAAAGACGCCAGGAAGGTAGCTGTAACACTATAACCAAGACACTGATAGGTTTGATTTACATAAGTTGAATACGCCATGAAAGGGAGAGAGAAGCAGAACCATTCCAGTGCATGGGCACCTATTACAATCACTTCTTCGTCGTCTCGAAACCAAGTCATGATTGGCACTCTGAAAAGAAATACCAACACGGCAAATATAGAACAGATGAGAGTTCCGGCAAAGCAGGAAAGAAGGAAGGCTTTTTTTACTCTTTCTTTTTTGCCTGCCCCATAGCAATAGCCTGCGATTGGCTGATAACCTTGTCCGATTCCCAGAATCACATTTCTAATTAGCATGTAGACCTTATTGGCAATAGAAATGGCCGCAACAGCCGCATTTCCATAAACGGCCGCCTGCACATTCAAGACAGAAGTAGCGATACTTCCAAGCCCTTGCCTGAAAATGGTTGGCGTTCCTGTCTTTGCTATATTCAGATAATCAGAAGCATTCCTACTGATGCTTCTGAGACTGAGCTGCACGATAGACTTCTTTCCAGCAAAATAGGCAAACAGTAGTAAAGCACTGACAATTTGGCTGATCATTGTTGCAATGGCTGCGCCAGCAATATTCATATGAAAAGTAAAGATTAAGAGAGGGTCTAGTATAAGATTCAAAAGTCCTCCAACCGTCATACCAATCATGGCATAGAATGCCTGCCCTTCAGCCTTTATTATATTATTCAGAACGAAGGACATACACATAAATGGAGCCGCAATCAGGATATATCGTCCATAACTAACTGCATATGGAAGTACAGTCTTTCTGGCACCAATCAAGCTCATTAAATCTTGAATGTTCCATAATCCAACGATCATCAACAGAATGCCAAATAATATTCCGGAAAACACCGCTGTATTACCGTAGATATTGGCTTTCTTTGTATTCTTTGCTCCGAGGCATCTACTAATCAGGGAATTGGCACCCATTCCAATACCAAATCCAACTGCTTGAATGATTGCCATTAAAGAGAACACAACTCCAACGGCAGCAGCAGAATCCGTGTTAATTGCCGCAACAAAATAAGTGTCCGCTGTATTATAGATTACGGAAATTAATTGAATAATCACTGTAGGATAACATTTTTTAAATAAAAGCCGTGCCATGGGGTAATGAAGCATCTCCTTACGCACGGCTTCACTACTATTTATCATAAGTATCTTATTTCCTCTTTTCTGAGTATATTGTTTTAATAGCTCTATTATAACACTTCCCAATCTACTTTGTTTTTCTTTTCATACAATTGGTATCTTTTCATCCTTGCTCTTTATTTCCGTCCTAAAGTATGATAAAATATTAACAAAGGCCTTGAGAACTTAAACTCATTAGCTCTTGAATTCATAGCTCTAAAGGCTCACTTTTGCATGTTTATAGAAATATGAAATCTCAACATTAAATCTGCCTATAGGAGGTGTAATCGTGAATATAACCGTATGTATCGGCAGTTCTTGCCATCTCAAAGGTTCCAGGGAGATTGTAAAGAAGCTGCAGGAATTACTCGAGAAAGAAAGTTTACAGGATAAAGTGGAACTGAATGGCTCTTTTTGTATGGGTCAGTGTGTCAATGGAGTGTGCGTTAAGATAGACGATGAGCTATTTTCCTTATCCCCAAAAGATACCGAAACCTTTTTTCACCAGCAGGTACTTAGGAGGCTTACATAATGAACGTTATCGGCTTTAAAGAAGCACAGTGTAAAAATTGCTATAAATGCGTACGAATCTGTGAAGTTAAAGCGATTGTCGTCAAAAACCAACAGGCGCAGATTCTCAATGATAAATGCATTTTATGCGGTCATTGTCTGGATGCGTGCCCACAAAATGCAAAGACTCTGATTAGTGATTTAGATAAGGTGAAAGAGTTTATTAAAAACGGATATAAAACAATCATTTCCCTGGCACCGTCTTATCTTGGTATTATGCATTTTAAGAAGGCCGGACAGGTAGTAAATGGATTGAAGCAGTTAGGCTTCTATCAGGTCAGAGAGACCTCCGAGGGGGCTGCCTTTGTGACCCGTGAATACCAGAAGCTATTGCAGGAAGGCACCATGCGCAATATCATCACGACCTGTTGCCCAAGTGCCAATGATCTGATAGAGATTTATTTCCCTAGTTTGACTAGGTTTATGGCGCCGGTGGTGTCTCCCATGGTAGCCCACGGCAAGCTGATTAAAGAAGAACTGGGACCAGATGTGAAAGTGGTATTCTTAGGACCTTGCATTGCCAAGAAGAGAGAAGCCCTATCAGATCCAAGGACCGCCGGAGCAATAGACGCTGTCATTAATTTTACTGAGTTAGAGGACTGGATGAAGGAGGAAGGCATTGAACTAGATCGTCTTACGGAACAGCCTTTAGACAATCCAAGTCCTGAGGTAAACCGTTTGTATCCAATCACTAGCGGAGTTATTTCCTCTGTTGTGGCCTCAAGTACCGAAGATCACTATCACAAATTCTATGTCCATGGCATCAATAACTGTATGGAACTTCTTAAGAGTATGGAAAAAGGCGAAGTGACGGATAGCTTTATCGAGCTTAATGTATGTAATGGTGGTTGTATCAAAGGTCCGGCTGTTGATACCTCGGGTATTTCCCGGTTTAAAGTGAAGCTCGATATGGAAGAAAGTATTCCGAAGAAACCTGTGGAGGAAGAGGAGTACTTTAAACAGGAAGGACTAGATCTCCATAAACAATTCATTCCTCGTAAGAATGAAGATAAGATTCCAACAGATGCCCAGATTCGTGAGATATTAAAAAAGATTGGCAAGATAGATGCCTCCCATGAGTTTAATTGTGGAGCCTGTGGCTACAGCTCCTGTAGGGAGAAAGCCATTGCAGTTTACCAGGGCAAGGCTGAGCTTAGTATGTGTATTCCTTATATGCATGACAGAGCCAGCTCCATGGCCAACGTGGTGTTAGATATCACACCAAATGCCATTATTATGGTAGATGCTGAAATGAAGATTATCGAATATAATGTAGGTGCGGAACAGTATTTTCATGTAGCCCCCGCCGATGCCAAACAGAAATACTTGTATGAGATTATTGATCATAGAGATTTTGAATATGTCCTCAATACCCATAATAGTCTTTTGGGGAAAAAGGTTACCTATGACGAATACGGGGTAACTACCCTGCAGAATATTGTCTATGTGCCAGATCAGGACGGAGTTCTTGGTATTATGGTAGATATTACAGAGGATGAAGAGAAGAAAAACAAAGCATATCAGGTGAAAATGGAGACCATCGAGATGGCCCAGAAGGTCATCGACAAACAGATGATGGTTGCCCAGGAAATCGCTGGCCTCTTGGGAGAAACTACGGCTGAGACCAAGGTTACCCTGACTAAACTAAGAGATACGATTTTATATGATGGTAATTTGACAGAAGAGAAGAAGATACAACCAATTATCATGCATGCCAAAGGACCAGAGACTATTGACAACTGACAGAACAAGAGATGGGCTAGAAAGGTTGGTTTCTATGGGAGTTAATGTAGAGATATCTTATAAAAGCTTAAATAAACATAACGAGGAGCTGTGCGGTGACAAGGTAGAGATACTGAAAACACCGGACTCTGACATTCTTATTTTGACAGATGGAATGGGAAGTGGAGTAAAAGCCAATATCCTGGCCACCCTGACTGGGAAAATTCTTGGAACAATGCTGGTAAATGGGGCTGACTTAGACGACTGTGTGGAGACCATAGCCATGACTCTGCCAGTCTGTAAGGTACGCCAGGTTGCCTATTCCACGTTCAGCATTCTGCAAATCTTCCATTCCGGGGAAGCTTACCTGGTGGAATTTGATAACCCAAGCTGTATCTGTCTTCGCGATGGCAATATTGTAAACCTGCCCTATGAAGAACGGGTGATTCGGGATAAGAATATCAGGGAATATCGATTCCATGTACGCTTAGGGGATTATTTTATCCTCTTTAGTGACGGAGTCATACATGCCGGCGTTGGAAAGATTCTGAATTTCGGTTGGGATTGGGCGAAAGTGGCAGAGTACGCCAAGTCATCCTTAAAGACCTCATTTACCGCAAACCGTATGGCCAATACTCTGTCTAAGGCCTGTGATGATCTATATATGCAGTCTCCGGGTGATGATACCACAGTTGCGGTGGCCAAGATCATTAACAAAAAGGTGGTGCACATATTTACCGGACCACCGATTAGAAAAGAGGACGACACGAGAGCCGTCCTGGATTTTATGGCAGGAGATGTGACTACCATTGTCTGTGGAGGCACCACTGCAAATATCGTAGCAAGAGAAACCAAAAGAAAGATTGTCACCGATCTGAATTATATTGATCCCAATATTCCACCAATTGCTCATATTGAGGGCATTGATCTGGTCACAGAGGGCGTATTGACCTTGTCCAGAACCCTTAACCTACTGAAGCAGTATGAGAAGGGGGATATCGACGAGAACTTCTTCACTTTATTAGATGAAAAAAATGGGGCCTCCCTGGTAGCCAAGGCACTTATTGAGAACTGTACCGATTTACATCTATATGTAGGTAAAGCAATTAATGTGGCGCATCAGAATCCAGACTTGCCTTTTGATTTAAGTATACGAATGAATCTGGTGAAACAGATGCAGGAAGTTGTGAAGAAGATGGGGAAAGAAGTTGCAATAACCTACTATTGAGCATATAAGAGCCGTTTTTCGGCAGGATTGATGACGACGAACATCGTTAGTAGAAAATGGAGGATTTACCATGCTTGAAGAGAACGCTAGACTTGGAAGTATTAAACATGAGGTGCTTTATTCCGTTGCGAAGGCAGCATTTAATGGCAAACTGCAGGAACGAAGAGATCAGATTCCTTACGATATGATTCCAGGTCCACAGGCCAGATTCCGCTGCTGTATCTATAAGGAAAGAGAGATTATTCGCCAAAGAGTCCGTCTGGCTGAAGGCTTGTCTCCACTAGCCAATAAGGATAACAAAAACATTGTACAAGTAATCAACTCTGCTTGTGAAGGTTGTCCCATTACCCGTTTTACCGTAACTGACAACTGCCAGAAATGCGTCAGCAAACGTTGCCAGGAGGCCTGTAACTTTGGAGCAATCTCCATGACCAAGGACCGTGCCTATATTGATCCGGAGCGCTGTAAGGAATGTGGCAAATGTGCGAAAGAGTGTCCATATAATGCCATTGCAGATCTAATGCGTCCATGTAAAAGAAGTTGTCCGGTGGATGCCATTTCTATGGATGAGAATAATATTGTAATCATCGATGAGGATAAATGCATTCAATGTGGCGCATGTATTAAGGACTGCCCTTTTGGAGCTATTTCTGACCGGTCTTTTATGGTAGATGTCATTAAATACCTGGCAAGTGACCATCCGGTCTATGCCTGTGTGGCTCCGGCTATAGAAGGTCAATTTGGGAAAAATGCGTCTATTGGCGTTCTAACAGAAGCTATAAAAGCCCTCGGTTTTAAGGAGTTGTATGAGGTTGCCTTAGGTGGCGATATTGTAGCAAAAAGTGAAGCCCAAGAATGGCTTGAGGCTTACCAGGAGAATAAGAAGATGACTACCTCCTGTTGTCCTGCCTTTGTGAATATGATTAAGAAGCATTATCCACAACTCTTAGAACACGTATCTACCACCGTATCTCCTATGGCAGCTACGGCAAGGCTGATTAAAGCGGAGGATCCTGATGCTGTTGTGGTATTTATCGGGCCTTGTATTGCCAAAAAGGGAGAGGTCCTAGAAAGCGTTGCCCAAGACAGCGCCGATTATGCCCTTACCTTTGAGGAGTTAAATGCCATGTTCCGTGCCAAGAAGATTGACTTGTCAGATTATAAAGGGAAAAAACAACAAGCTAGCATCTATGGCAAACGTTTTTCCCAGTCAGGTGGCGTGACAAAAGCTGTTATTGAAGCCATGGAGGAAATGGGCAAGGCGACAGATGTCGCTGTTTGTCAGGCAAATGGGGCAGTAGAGTGCAAGAAAGCACTAATGCTGTTGAAGTTAAATAGACTTCCAGAGGATTTTATGGAAGGTATGGTCTGTGAAGGTGGCTGTATGAATGGACCTGGCAATGTAGAAAGAGGACCACTTGCAAAAAAAGACAGAGAAACCCTGCTTGGTGAGGCGGATGGAAGAGGAATCGAGGATGCTTTAAAGGAATATGGGGAGATTAAAATAGCGACTCATAGAAAATAAGTTAGAATTGTTTTTAATATAATAGAATCATGAATAAGCTTACAAGAAAACCGTGAAAACTGTAAAAATGTTTTTGCGGTTTTTTGATTGGAAATGATTTCTAATGATTGACCTAATTGGAAATATTTGGTATATTGTACAGGTGTGGTTGGGAAAGAACAATCATAGTAAGTTGGAAGCAGAAAGGAATTGTATATGGAGCAGACAGGATATTTAGATTTTCATACACATATTCTTCCGGGTATAGACGATGGGCCTATGGATATGGAAGCCACCAAGGCAATCTTACAGATGGCCTATCAGCAGGGTATTCGAACTATTCTGGCAACTCCTCATAATTATCCAGAAGGGTGTCCTCAGGACAATGAGAAAGTAAGAGCACTATGTAACCAGGTCAATGAAGAAGCACGGAATATAGACAATGGATTTTGTGTTCTCGCAGGCAATGAGATCCTTTACAGAGACAGTATTGCAGCTGAGATTCAAGAGGGACATGTTTTGACTCTAGCAGATAGTCGTTATCTTCTCATTGAATTCCTTCCCAGTGAACTTTACTGCCACATTAATGAAGGAATGCGCCAACTTATTTTAGAGGGTTTCTATCCGGTGATTGCCCATGTAGAAGACGTAAGTTGTTTGATGGAGAATCCTGAACGGATCAGAGAGCTTGTGGAGCTAGGTTGTTACATACAGGCCAACTGTGAGAATTTGCTAGGAAGTAGATTTGACCGTAGAGCCAGTACTCTTCGTAGGCTGATGGAGGAGAACCTGATACACTTTCTTGGAAGCGGCTACTATGAGGGGAAAGGAACTCCTCCGATTATGGCTACTTGTATCAGACAGCTTTATAAGAAGATTGCGAAGAAGACCTTGGATAAAGTAATCTACGACAATCCAAATCGATTCTTACAGAAGCGGTATTTATAGAAAGAGGGGGCTTACATGGGACATGAGAACAATGAGGGTGAGATAGATTTACGGGAGCTACTATATCTGCTTAAATCAAGAGTAATCATTATTCTGCTGGTTGTTGTGTTATGTGGAATAGGGGGATTTATGGGAAGCCGGTTTTTACTTACTCCCAAGTATTCCTCTATGGCAAAGATTTATGTGTTGAGTAAATCAGATCTGTCCGTCAGTCTGGCGGACCTTCAGCTAGGAACAAGTCTTACCACCGATTACATTGAATTAATTGAAAGCAGACCTGTACTAGAGCAGGTAATTAAGAATTTGGGCTTGAATATGGGATATCAAAGCTTACTGAGCAACATGTCCATTGTCAATCCAATTGATACACGTATCTTGAATATCACAGTCACTTATACGGATGCCAAAGTGGCAAAGAGTATTGTGGATGAGCTGGTTAATGTTTCTAAGAAGGAGATAGCCAGTATTATGAAGGTGGACGAGCCTACCATTATATCCCCGGCTTATCTGGAGGAACAGAAGGTTAGTCCAAGCAATACCAAGAATGCAGCAATTGCAGCAATCTTAGGTTTCAGTGTAACAGCAGGTGTTATTATCTTCCGTCATATTATGGATGACAAGGTAAAGGTTTCTGAAGATATAACAAGATATCTGAGACTACATACCCTTGCTATGATTCCGGATGATATGGAAGGTAAGAGAGCAAAGAAGAAAAGAATTCTGGGGAAGCATAAGCAGCATAGGAGAGGTAGAATAAATGACGAGTGTGGTACTTGATCAAATAGAAGAATTAAGCTATGCCAAGAAAGAAGCCTTTAACTCCCTTCGCACCAATATCAGTTTTTGCGGAGATGATATTAAAGTAATTGTATTTACCAGCTGTGCTCTGGATGAAGGCAAATCCAGTACAGTTTTTCAACTGGGGCATTCTATGGCAGACGCTGGGAAAAGGGTTCTGTTAATTGATGCAGATCTTCGCAAGTCAGTTCTTATAGGTCGGCATCATGCCCATAAGCTGAAGGAGGAAGAGGAAGAGAAGAGTGGAATTGCGGGGATGTCCCATTATCTAACAGGCCAGGTGGAGCTAACGGAGGCAATATGCTCTACCAATGTTCCGAATCTTCATATTATATTTGCAGGAAGAATGGTTCCCAATCCAACGGAGTTATTAGGCAATGTACATATGGAAGAACTACTTACCTATGCAAGAGAGAATTATGATGTGGTATTAATCGACACTCCTCCCCTTGGTTCTGTCATCGATACTGCTGTCATTGCACCAAAGTGCGATGGAGCGATTCTAATTGTGGAAAGTGGTAAGAATAGTTACCATTTCCTGCAGGACATAAAGAATCAGCTAGATTTGACAGGTTGTCGAATTCTAGGAACAGTGTTGAATAAAGTTCATATTGAAAAGAATGGGTATTATAGCCGATATTATAAAGTCAGTTATAACAAGTACTACGGTGACGTAGAAGGTAATAGTGAACAAGAGACTTTGAATCACGTACAGGAATAGGAATAATAGATGATATGATAAGTCTATCCCATTTGTAAGGTGTGATAGATTTTTTTTTGCAAAGGGATGCTATAGGTGATACTATCCTCCTTATTCTGATATTAGGAACCATCTATGCATATATGTATATAATACAAATAATATCCAAATAAATAACAGAATATTGACTAATATGACATATAATGGTATACTCAATTAAATCGACTTGTGCCAGATTTTACTATAGAAAACCCTGTTAATTTCTATTAAGCATATGACACATAGCCAATATTATAAATTATTACATCATAACAAAGGAGGCAAATATGAAATCTATTACAAAACGTATGGTTGCAGTTTTGCTTGCTGCCAGCTTAGTACTTTTTGGTGCTACTCCAATGATAAACGTTAATGCAGCGTCAAAGGCACCAACCAAGATTACCTTGAATACGACATCTGCAAGCATTAATGTGAAAGGCACTGTTAAGCTATCTGTAAAAAGTGTAACTCCAAGTAAGGCAGACAAGAATGTTAATTGGACAACTTCAAATAAGAAAGTTGCAACCATAACCAGTAAAGGTGTTGTAAAGGGCATTAAAGCAGGTACAGTAACCATTACTGCCATTTCTAAGAAGAACAAGAAAGTAGTTGCAAAGTGTAAAGTAACCGTAATTAACCCATCTATTAAGTTAAGTAGCAAATCTCTGACCCTTAATACGGTAGGAGAAAAGAATAGAGCTACCTTAAAAGCAACTGTTAAAGGAGCATCTAAGACTATTACCTGGAAGAGTAGTAACACTAAGATTGTTACTGTAGATAGATATGGTAATTTGATTGCCAAAAAGAAAGGTTCTGCTACCATTACAGCTACTTCTAATGGAAAGACAGCTACCTCTAAGGTAACTGTAACAGTTCCATCTATTGCTATTAATGCATCGAAAGTTTCTATCTATTCCGCTGGAACAGGAAGTACTGTTACATTAGCAGCTTACCTTGATGGTAAAGCAAAAACTGCTATTTGGACCTCTAGTAATAAGAGTGTAGCAACTGTAAGTAGCAGAGGAGTTGTAACCGGTAAAAGAGCAGGAACAGCGATTATCACTGCTAAGATTGGTAAAAAAACAATTAAATCTACAGTATCTGTAAAACCACAATCCCTTACCTTGAGTAAATCCAGTTTGAGTTTATATCCTAATCAAACTTACGCTTTAAAGGGTAACGCAGTTGGTAAAAGCAGAACTGTCATCTGGACTACAAGCAATAGTAGAGTAGCAACGGTAAGAGGTGGAGTAGTTACCACCAGGGCTGCAGGAGTTGCTTATATTTATGCAAAAGCAAATGGTCTTACGGTAAGCTGTAAAGTAACTGTTAAAGCACCTACTCTTACATTAAGTGCTTCAACGATAAGCATTTTCCCTACACAAACTTACATATTAAAAGCATATCCTATTGGTGCTAGTAAGACAGTTACTTGGAGTTCTAGTAGTAATAGCATTGCAACGGTAGACAGTAAAGGTGTTGTAAGGGGTGTTAAAGCCGGTATAGCAACGATTTATGCAAAAGCAAATGGAGTTACCAAGTCTTGTAAGGTTATTGTTACAGCACCAACACTTACATTAAACCCTACAAACCTGGAAGTGGTTGAAGGCAAGACGGCTACAATCACGGCTTCTGTATATGGTTTAAGTAAGACAGTGACTTGGAAGTCTAGTGATGATAATGTTGCAACCGTAAGTAATGGTGTAGTTACTGGTGTTGCTGAGGGTAGTGCAACTATTACCGCAACAGCCAATGGCGTAAGTAAGATTTGTACCGTTACTGTATTGGAAGATGTGAACAAGACTATTCAATTTGACTATAATACTTCCTACACAATGCATTATGATGGATCTCAAGGTTATCAAGAAGTGACCAGAGACCTTAACGCAGAGACCTTTAACCAATATAAAGATTTATATTTTGATAGATTAGTAAGCTTCTTAGACAGGAATAAGGGTGATATCTTTACCGGTTGGAAGAATGCAAAAGACTTTACTAAGACAATCGATGGAAAGACTATAACAGTAGAGAGTATGGTTGATGATACTGCTAACAAGAAGATAACAGTTACCGTTGGTAGTAGAACAGAGGTTGGATTTGTAAAGCTAGAGAAGACAGCTGATACGAATGTGTTTAATGTTACCTTAACTAGAAATAGTAGAAGCGTTACCTTCAACAACGTTAAGTTTAGCTCCGATGAGAAGAACTACAAAGTTGAATTTACTAAATTTGCTACTACATATACAGTATTAGTAGGTGTAGATTGTAAGAGTGCAGAATTTAAGTGTGGTGATTCCACGATTGCTAAGTATACGGATACTGGTTCAACTTATGAATTTAACTATAATAAGGATTTGTTAAATAACTTCTCAGAGAGTGTATGTGAAGTATTAGGTAAAGAAGCCTATAGACTTGGAGATATTCTAGACGCGACTACGTTTATTAAAAAATAGTTAGGATATACTAGAAGTAACCATAGAATGCTCCAGATAGAGAAGTCTGGAGCTTTCTTTAATAGTAAAAGGAGTTAGAGTAAGATGAAGAGGGCAGCATGGTTGACTGTACTAACAATATCATCTATATTAATCTCTTCGGTGAATGTGTTTGCTGGAGAGATTAATTCTGCGGAGGCAGGAGTCATTAGTTATTGCAGTCAGACCTTTCATTATCGAGGTAAAGACTACAAAGCTACTGCTGCAGCACTTGGTGCGCTTAGGGCTAAGTTTTCAGCTGATGGCGTTGATTTGACACCGGCACAGGCAGCCAAAGCAAAGGCAATGGTAAGTTCCAACATTGCCACCGGAGTTGCATCTGGTTATCTCGCAGAGGTGGTTTCATCCCCAGGGGAAAGCACATCTCCTACCCCAGAGGCAAGCAAAGGACCGGAAGAAAGTAAGAATCCAAGTACAAGTCAAGAACCAGATGTAAGTCAAGAACCTGATGTTACAAATGAACCGCAAACTGGTAAGGAACCTATAGCAAGCGAAAAGCCGAAGCCAGATACAAAACCGGGGAAAGCCAATAAACCTGTGATACAGAAGGAACCGACCATAGTGAAAGACTACGAAGCCTATTATCAAAAACCAGAACAATTGGATAGCTCAGATCAAAAGAACATTCCTGTAACCAAAGAAGAATACATGAACTCAGCTTTAACAGTTTCAGATGGAGAGAAAACACTTTACAGTGGAGACCTTCCAATCAAGAATACAGGATATAATATGGAAAAAGTGTGGATATTAGCTATTGGATTAATAACCATATTTGGAATTACTATCTTTATCGCATGTAAGAAGATTATTTTCGCCCAAAGACATGAGAAGAAGTAGAAGAAAAGGCAAAAACAGAATAGTTGCTTATATTGGCTATCCTATCCTGTTTATTGCACTGACAGCACTCCTGTATCTGGCAGGAGGAAAGCTCCTAGTGAATATGATTGTGGATGATTTTAAGTTAGCAGCAATTCAAGGAGCACCAGAGTACACCTATGACGATATGAACCAAGTGACAACACCTCAGAAAGATGGAATTCTTAAAATGGGCGAAGTTAAGCTTCCATTGGTAGGGAACCAATTTGGTCAGATCTCATGTGATGCAATCGGTCTTAAAGCTCCCCTTTATTATGGAGACACAGAGGAGACTTTAACGAATGGAATCGGAGTGTATACAGGAAGTAGTCTACCGGGACAAGGTTCAACAATCCTTGCAGGTGGACACGATACCACATTCTGTGCACCTCTAGAGACAATCGCAGAAAATCATATTCTTACAGTCCATACAACTTATGGAGAATATACCTATAAAGTGACGGCTACCAAAGTAGCAGACCTGCTGGATGATAGTTCCTATCATCTGGAGAACACCAAGGAAACACTGATTCTTTATACCTGCTATCCCTTTGGTAAAGTAAACAGCAATCGAACAAAACGATTTTACGTATATGCCGAGAAGACATCGGGCCCAACTATTCAGGAGGAATAAGGATGCATGAAAGAAAACAACTTAGATTTGTGCTTAGTCTGACGCTTTCATTTTTTATCACCATCTGTATGTTGAACATATTGTTTGCCTTGGAGTATCAATTAAGCTTTGTCGGACAACATAACGTAAATGAAGCTATGAGTGAGAGTCGCTACATTACCAACGCACAAAGCAAAGTAAAGACTAAACTAAAAGAGCTTTTAAAGGGCATGAGCCTTCCTGAAGATTTGGCAGAGCAAATGATTGTGGAAGATCAAATCTATCTAGATATGACCAATTATGTGGATGCAGTTTATGATGGGAAGACAGCAACGATTGATACTACTCGGTTTAAAGAGACATTTACCAAGGTAATGGATGAATATCTTTTGGATCATAACATCAGCGTGTCGGTGCAGTTGGATAAATCCATGAAGGAAGCAGCTAATAGAGCAGAACATACATATACGCAGTATCTTAAACCAAGCTTTGCAAAGACAATATACGAATTCAATGAGCGATACAGCCACGGAATCTCTATGATGGGTATTATTAGCTTTATTATGCTAGTAATCATAGTGGCTATTTTGTTGCTTATGTATCAATATAAACACCATGCAGTACGCTATATTATCTACGGTATGGTGGCAGCAACAGGAATTAACCTGATTGCGATTATTCTACTAAAAACTATAGATTTGAATACAAGTTTGGGTGTCGGCCCAGAATATTATATGAGTTTCTTACAACAATATCTCCAAGCTGGGGTATATGATGGAATTATCATATCAGCTGTAGCCATTGCCGGAATTCTTGTGTTAGTGGGAATGACAAGGCGCCTCAAACACACCATAAAATAAGGTGAGAATAGGAAGGGATTGTATATGCAAAAGAGAGGATATTTGGACTTTCATACTCACATTCTTCCGGGAGTTGATGATGGCTCTCCGGATATGGAAGTAACAAAAAGAATGTTACGAATGTCATATGAGCAGGGTGTCCGAACAATTCTTACAACTCCTCATAGTTACCCAGGAAGAAAACCTCAAGACAATGTGTTAGTTAGGGAACTTTGTAGTAAAGTCAATGAAGAAGCACACAACATAGATAAAGAATTTCAGGTTCTTACAGGCAATGAGATTCTTTACCGAGAAAGCCTTTTGTCTGAGTTAGCCAGTGGACATATCTTGACACTTGCAGACAGTCGATATCTTTTGGTTGAGTTCCTGCCAGGAGAGCATTTTAGACGTATCAATGAGGGCTTACGGCAACTTATTCAGGAGGAATACTATCCAGTCATTGCTCATGTGGAAAAGGTGGGCTGCCTGATGGAGAATCCTGAACGGATTAAGGAGCTTGTGGAAATGGGTTGCTACATGCAAGCCAATTGTGAAGATTTTTTAGGTGGTATTTTTAATCATCAATCTAAGACCCTTCGAGGTCTTATGGAAGAGAACCTGATACATTTTCTTGGAAGTGACTGTCATGATGAAATCAATCGTCCCCCTATCATGGAGGACTGTATCAGTAAGCTATATAAAAAAGTCACAAAGAGGAATCTGGAAAAGGTAGTCTATGATAACCCAGCCAGGTTCTTACAAAAGAAATACTTATAGAAAGCAGGTACATTTATGACCCAAGAGCGCGAAGATGTGGAGATTGACTTACGGGAGATATTTTATCTATTAAGATCGAAAGCAGTCATTATCCTGTTAGTTACTATTTTATGTGGGGTGGGAGGATTCCTAGGAAGCCGCTTCCTAATTACTCCCAAATATTCATCTACAGCAAAGATCTATGTACTTACCAAATCGGATATGGCAATCAGCCTGACTGACCTCCAGATTGGTACCAGTCTTACCTCCGATTACATAGAGCTAATTGAAAGCCGTCCTGTTATGGAAGAGGTTATTACAAATCTGGGACTACATATGAATTATAAAGAATTATTATCTATTGTTGCTATTGATAATCCAATAGATACTCGAATGTTGAATATAACAGTTACCTATACCGATGCCAAGGTGGCAAAAAGTATAGTAGACGATTTGGTTAGGGTTGTGACGAAGAATATTGAGAAAATCATGCAGGTTGACAAGCCAACCATTGTATCTCCAGCTTATCTGGAGGAACAGAAGGTCAGCCCAAGCAATACGAAAAATGCAATCATCGCAGCCATATTAGCATTCTGCATAACTGCAGGTTTATTCATCTTACTTTATATCTTAGATGATAAAGTAAAGAATTCAGAGGATGTAACGAAATACCTTGGATTACACACCCTTGCTATGATTCCTGATGACATTGAGGGTGAGAGTACCAAGAAGAAGGGGTCCATACTATACAAGCTGAAGAGGAGAGAGGTAGAATAGATGACCAATGTAATACTTGAACGTTTAGAAGAACTAAGCTATGCCAAGAAAGAAGCCTTTAACTCCCTTCGAACCAACATAACTTTCTGTGGGGATGATATCAAGGTAATTATCTTTACCAGCTGTACGCCGGATGAAGGTAAATCCAGTACAGTGATTCAGTTGGGACACTCTATGGCAGATGCAGGGAAAAAGGTATTAATTATTGATGCAGATATGCGTAAATCCGTCTTAGTGGGACGTCATCATGCCCGTAAGGTAATGGAGGAAGAGGAGAAGGCAGAAAAGCGTGCCATTGATGGCATGTCTCATTACCTAACTGCACAGGCAGATTTAAGTGCAGTACTATGCTCTACCAACATCCCTAATCTACATATTATCTTTGCAGGAAGAATGGTTCCTAATCCAACGGAGCTGTTGGGCAATAAGCATATGGATGAACTACTTGCCTATGCCAGAGAACACTACGATGTGGTGTTAATTGACTCTCCTCCACTAGGTTCCGTTATTGATACAGCTGTACTTGCGCCAAAATGTGACGGAGCAATTATCATTGTGGAAAGTGGGAAGAACAACTATCGTTTTCTGCAGGATGTGAAGAAACAGCTAGAGGTAACAGGATGTCGAATCCTTGGAACCGTACTGAATAAGGTTCAGATGGAAAAAGGCGGTTACTATAACCGTTACTATAAGGGATATTATACAAAATACTATGGCAAGGACAAGAAATAGTCCTAACACACTAATGATAAATTGATAAGGTACTTCAGCATTGATAAAAGCCCAAGGTTATTGGGCGTAAGATAAAAAAGAGAAACGTTAAAACATGTAGATAATTATTGATTTATATCGACTTGCAGGTTATTAAGTTGAATTACCTTATGATATTGTGTGTAAGATTGGACATAAGAGAACTAGTATAAAATAAACTTCTTTTTCTTTATGTTGACACAGTTACTATAGACACAAACTAGATAAGGATAAAGTACTATCATTGGGCTTATAGCAGGCATTGAACACTTACGAATAAACAGCCTTACCCAATGTGGTACAGGCTGGTTGCGTAAATGTAGTTGCGTTTTTTGAAAAAGGAGATAGTAATGGATTGCCATATCAATACAAATAAAAAGGTTAATAAAAAGGGATTGCTGCATCATTGGCAGCTAATCACCTTATATCTTATTGTCTATGATATCGTTGCAGTGAATGCAGCATATTTCTTAGCACTTTGGATTCGATTTGATTGTCGCTTTCAGATGATTCCAGAGAGTTACCTATACCCATATTTGAAGTTTGTACCTATTTATACTATTTTTTGTGTAATTGTTTTCTGGTTTTCTAGGCTGTATCGAAGTATATGGAGATTTGCAAGTTATCTGGAATTATCTAGAGTCATAGTAGCGACAATGCTAACAGGATTATTTCATACAATCGCTATTACACTATTACTCAGGCGTATGCCTATTACCTATTACGTTCTTGGCATCTTCATTCAGTTTATCTTAACCCTGGGTGTGAGATTCTCCTACCGCTTTATCCTTCTGGAACGAGGAAAGAGGGTATATAGTGAAGAGGGAGCAAAGATACATCGAGTAATGATTATTGGAGCTGGAGCTGCAGGAAGAATGATCTTACGAGATCTTAGAATGTCGAAAGAGACCAACGATAAAGTATGTTGTATTATAGATGACAATCCTAACAAATGGAACCGGTTTATAGATGGGGTCCCAATTGTAGGGGGCAGAGAAGATATCCTTACCAATACTGAGAAATATCAAATTGATAAGATATATGTTGCCATTCCTAGTGCTAAAGAAGAGGATAAGAGAGAAATTCTGAATATATGTAGTGAATCTGGCTGTGAGCTTAAGAGTCTCCCAGGAATGTATCAATTAGTCAAGGGGGAAGTCTCCTTAAATGCAATGAAAGAGGTAGCCATCGAGGATCTACTGGGACGAGCTCAGATTGAAGTTGATATGGATGAGATATACCGCCATCTACAAGGAAAGGTTATATTGGTAACTGGAGGCGGTGGCTCTATTGGTAGTGAACTATGTAGGCAGATAGCAAAGCACAATCCAAAGCAGCTGATTATTTTCGATATCTATGAGAATAATGCTTATGCTATTCAACTAGAGTTGCAGGATAAATATCCTAATCTTAACTTAAAGGTACTGATAGGTTCTGTTCGAGACAGCAGAAGAATCAACGGTGTATTTGAACGATATAAACCGGATATCGTCTATCATGCTGCAGCTCATAAGCATGTACCATTAATGGAAATCAGTCCAAATGATTCGATTAAGAATAACTCAGTAGGTACCTACAAGACAGCTTATGCTGCTATGATGAACGGTTGTCAGAGATTCGTTCTAATTAGTACAGATAAGGCAGTGAATCCAACCAATATTATGGGAGCCAGCAAGCGCCTCTGTGAAATGGTGATTCAATCCTTTGATAAGATGATTAAAGAAGGAAAAGCAGATCAGATTCCAGTGTTGTATACACACTCCGTAAATGAGCTGGAAAAAGTCCGTAAAAAGATTGTGCCGGAGCAGGTTAAGACAGAATTCGTAGCCGTACGTTTTGGCAATGTATTAGGCAGCAACGGCTCTGTGGTTCCTAGGTTTAAGGAACAGATAGCTAAGGGTGGGCCGGTTACCGTTACTCATCCAGACATTATCCGCTATTTTATGACTATTCCGGAGGCCGCCAGTCTAGTATTGCAGGCTGGAACCTATGCTCATGGCGGGGATATATTTGTCTTGGATATGGGTGAACCTGTGAAGATAGACACTCTTGCAAGAAATCTGATTAAGCTATCCGGGTTTAAACCGAATGTAGATATCAAGATTGAGTACACGGGATTAAGACCAGGGGAAAAGCTATATGAAGAAAAGCTGATGAGTGAAGAAGGTATGAAAAAGACAAAGAATAAGTTGATTCATATCGGAAGTCCATTGGTGTTTGATACAGAGGAATTCTTACAAGATATGTTGGCGTTAATGAAAGCCGCTTATGATGAGAAAAAGGATATCAAAGCCTATGTGAAAAAGCTTGTATGTACATATCATCCAACAGAAGAGCATGATGTTGATGAAAAAATTGATGCGTATGCCGAGCTAAAAGAAGAGGTTGCAGCTAGTTTAGAGAGGTAAGACAAGTGTGTAACTTGTATAGTGAAGATTAAGAAGGATGAATGATGGAAATAAAAGCATTTGAAAAGAAAAGATAACGATAAATATATTATAGGAACAACCAAGGGCAGCCCTGTATTTTTAAGGATTTTGCGGCTTAGGATTGTTCCTGTTTTATAAATTTTCTCTATGGGAGAACAAGTCAATAAGTAATAGCTAAGAAATAGTCGATTTTTTCTTAATGCTAGTTTTGACCACTACGAAACGAGAATAAAACTGGAAGGCAGATATCCTGATTGCTTTTGTAGTTACCGATAATTATATATTACAAAACTAACACTAGGGATAATATCAATCTAGCTTAGAAAATAATATGAGAATAAAAATAAAACAAATGTAGGAGATCTGAGATGTTTAATCCTAGTAAACACAATTTTGAAAAGTTTCCTCAGAAGGTTTGGTTGGCAAGCCCAACGATGTACCCAGAGAGTATGGCATATATGAAAGAAGCTTTTGATACCAATTGGATGTCTACAGTTGGAGCTAATATTAATGAAGTTGAGCATCTTGCTGCTGAACTTATTGGTGTAAAGTATGCAGTAGCGCTTTCTGCAGGAACAGCATCTCTCCATTTGGCAATGAAACTGGCTGGTATTGAATTATATGGTGTACCGGAAGTTGGTCATGGAGCGCTTGAGGGAAGAAAAGTTTTTACGAGCGATATGACGTTCGCCGCAACCGTAAACCCTATCGTTTACGAAGGAGGTATTCCTGTATTTATTGATACAGAAAAAGATTCATGGAATATGGATCCAGTTGCGCTTGAAAAGGCATTTGAAATCTATCCAGAGGTTAAAGTGGTAGTTGTTGCGCATCTTTATGGAACGCCAGGTAAAATAGATGAGTTAAGAACTGTTATAATCAAACATAATGCCATTCTTATCGAAGATGCTGCGGAGTCTATGGGCGCTACATACAAGGGAGTGCAGACTGGTTCTTTTGGAAAATATAATACTATTTCTTTTAATGGAAATAAGATTATTACAGGATCATCAGGTGGTTGTTTCTTGACAAACGATCTAGAAGCAGCAAACAAGGTGAGAAAATGGTCTACTCAGGCGCGTGAGAATGCAAGCTGGTATCAGCATGAAGAACTTGGATATAACTATAGAATGAGCAATGTTATTGCCGGTGTTGTGCGAGGACAATTTTCCTATTTGAATAAGCATATTGCCCAGAAGAAGGGAATTTATAATCGTTATAAAGAGGGATTTAAGGGATTGCCAGTAAGTATGAACCCGGTTCCAGATGACTGCGAGCCAAATTATTGGTTAAGCTGTCTGATTATAGATGAAGGCGCTATGTGTAAACAGATTCGGGGTGAGCAAGACATGGCATATATACCTGAAACAGGGATGAGCTGTCCTCACGAAATATTGGATGCTATCACGTCAATCAATGCAGAAGGACGTCCTATTTGGAAGCCAATGCACATGCAGCCGATTTTTAGACTTAATCCATTTGTGGTGAGAGATGGTAATGGACGTGGGAGAAGTAATGCATATATTGCTGGTGGTACTGTTGATGTCGGTATGGATATTTTCCAGAGAGGAGTTTGCTTACCTTCCGATAATAAAATGACACCTAAGCAGCAAGATAGAATTATTGAGGTTATTAGGGCTTGTTTTGAGTAAGGAACATTTACACTTTTGGCGTTATAGATGGGACTTAAGAGGCGTGTGACTTGAAGCATAGTTTTATCCATTATTTTGCCACCTACTTCGCTTTCGCCCTGTGGGTAATAATTCCTTCAAGAAAGCCGTAGGATTATAGGATAATGGATTACTGGAGAAGAGAATGGAAAAACGGATTCAAATCAATACATAAATAACATTATGTTTTTCATACCATATTGTTTATCTTTTCGTGGAAAGATAATGACGGGAAGTTTGTAGTGGTGATAGCAGTAGTGTTGTAATTAATAGGTTACTGGATTTATGTATCGATAAAGAAAATCATAAATATTTGTAATAATATACATAGGGGGGATAGCCGTGTCTAAGAAGAAAACATTACCAATATTTACAGGAGTAACTATTGCAGCAACAACAGTCACAGCTTATGTTATGAAGAAAAAAGCTGATAAAGTTACATATAAGGTAAAGTATATTGAACCTATAGAAATTCGCAAAATGAATTATTACGAAAAATATATAAAGCGTACCGTTGATATTATATGTGCTATAGGTGTCATAGTTGTGTTCAGTCCATTGTATTTAGGATTGGCGCTTTTGGTTAAATTAAAGCTTGGGTCTCCTATTCTTTTCACCCAAAATCGTCCTGGTTTGGTTGGGAAAGATGGTATAGAAACTGTCTTTAAGATGTATAAGTTCCGAACTATGACGGATGAGCGAGACCCCAAAACGGGTGATCTACTTCCTGACGAAGATAGACTTACTAAATTCGGTGCGTGGCTTAGGAGTACATCTCTCGATGAACTTCCAGAAGCCTTGAATATACTTAATGGAACTATGTCTGTAATAGGTCCGAGACCACAGCTCGTAAGAGATATGACTTTTATGACAAAGGAGCAGAGAGCTAGACACACAGCAAAGCCAGGATTGAGTGGTTTAGCCCAGGTTAATGGTCGAAATGCCATCTCATGGGAAGAGAAGCTTGAGTGGGACCAGAAGTATATTAAGAAGGTATCCTTCCTTGAAGATGTTAGAATAGTACTTAGTACAATCAAGAATGCAGTCATTAAGCAAGAAGGAATTACTCAGGATGATATGGTGACAGCTGAGGATTTTGGCGATTATTTGCTGAGGACTGAAAAGGTATCTCAAGATGAATACGAGCAGAAACAGAAAGAGGCTAGGAAAATCATGGACGGAGTTGTTGAGTAAGAAGTGGAGGAGAGTATTGATATGACTGAACATGAGCCATTTTCAATTGCTACATCTGTATATAAAAATGATAACCCTAATTTGTTTGATCGGGCACTGAGTAGCATTATTGAAATGCAGACCATTATGCCAGATGAAGTGGTTCTTGTTGTTGATGGAACTGTAAGCGAGGAGATCAATGCAGTAATCAATAAATATCAGAACAAATATAGCATTTTCAATGTAATCCGTCTTGAGAAAAATAAAGGACTTGGTAATGCTCTAAAGATTGCAGTGGATAATGCAAAATATAACCTTATAGCTAGGATGGATAGTGATGATGTTTCTGTACCTACTAGATTCGAGCAACAATTGAAGTATTTTGCATTGCATCCGAAAACAGATATTGTTGGAGGGGATATCACAGAGTATATTGGTGATGAGAACAATATTGTAGGTAAAAGATCTGTGCCGAAGACAAATCCAGAGATTAGGGAATATATGAAAACACGCTGTGCAATGAATCACGTTTCTGTAATGTATAGAAAATCTGCTGTACAAGATGCTGGAGGATACCAGGATTGGTTCTGGAATGAGGATTATTATCTATGGATTAGAATGTGGCTAAAAGGATTTACATTTGCTAATACGGGGACAGTACTTGTGAATGTTCGTGTAGGTGAAGAAATGTATCAGCGACGAGGTGGAAGCAAATATTTTGAAAGTGAAAAGAGGCTGCAAAAATATATGTTAAAACACAAGATGATTAATCGGTTTACGTATGTAAAAAACGTTGTAAAAAGATTAATTGTACAGAAGATGGTTCCTAATAAATTAAGAGGCTGGATATTTAGGAATTTTGCAAGGAGTAAAGTATGATGAAATATGTGGATGGGCTTGTAAGCGTAGTAATGCCGACATATAAACGATCGGATAAATTGACCAGAGCAATTGAGAGTGTTTTGAATCAAACATACAATAATATCGAACTATTATTAGTGAATGATAATGAGCCAGAAGATATATATACAGATGAGTTAAAGTTACAAGTGGAGAAATACACTTATGATAAAAGATTTCATCTAGTTATGCAAGAAAGGCATATTAATGGGGCCGTTGCAAGAAATGTTGGTATTAGGCAAGCTAGAGGTCAATATATTGCTTTCTTAGATGATGATGATTGGTGGGAATCTAAGAAAATTGAACAACAAATAAAAATTCTAGAGCAACTTGATAATTCGTGGGGGGGTGTTTCGTGCAAATTTAGCTTATATGATGAAAATGGTAGGATAGTAGGGAAAACTTCTAAATATCGAGATGGATATATATATAAAGACATTTTGTGTTTATTATCGGATGTAGCCACAGGCACTTTGCTACTTAAACATGAATTACTTGACACAACTAGGTATTTTGATGAGTCTTTATTAAGACATCAAGATTTACAACTTTTAGTAGAGTTCACATCTAAGTATAAACTAAAAGAAGTTGATCAGTATTTACATTGTGTAGATGTTTCTGACACACAGAATCGACCTGACCCACAGAAACTCATACAGTATAAGAGAGCTTTTTTTAAATCGGTTAGGCCAATTATGAATTCTTTAAGTAAAAAAGAGAGAAGATGTATCTATGCAATGCACAAATATGAGCTGGGTTATGTTTGCATAAAGAGTGGCGATGTAAGAAATGGACTTAGATATTGTGCATCAGTTTTTGGAAGCTTCAAGGCACTGACACTTGCAGCAAGGAAAACAACAAATAAGGTTGTTCAGATTTTTAAAAGATAGATCTTATGCTGCGGAGGAATGGTAAATGAAAGAAATAGGATATCTTCTGACGAAGATAAAATATAAGATTAAAAAAACAATAAGGAAGTTGTTTGCCAATATTTTAGAAAGTCAGGAATGAAAATTGGATCTGGATGCAATATTTGTTGCAATATTATGACTTCTGAACCGTATTTAGTTGAGATTGGTGATAATGTTACTATTGCAGGCAATGTGACGTTTGTTACACATGACAATAGTATTTCGAAGGTAATAGAAGAAAAGACAGACATTTTTGGAAAAATTGTAATAGGAAACAATTGCTTTATTGGCTCTAATGTTACAATATTGTACGGTGTGAGTTTATGCGATAATGTGATTGTTGCTGCAGGATCAGTGGTGACCAATAGCTTTAATGAATCTGCAATAATTATTGGAGGTAATCCTGCTAAAAAAATAGGAGGTTGGGATAGATTTGCCAAAAAAAATATATCGAAAGCAATAAGTGTAAAAAACATGAATTATAAAGAAAAAAAGGATATAGTATTAAAAAATTGTATCAATAGGTGAACTTTGTGACTTATCTAGGTTAACAATAATATGTGTTGGGTGAAAACATGTTTCCGAGCTGGTATTTAAGTCATTCCGAGTGAAGACCTAAAATCACAATAATCTATTATTAGGATTGATATTTTAAAGTATTGGTTTATGAATAACAAACGATCTAATTGCTTAATTATATAACAATTTATCGAAGATAGAGGAGAATTAAAATGTCGCTTTATAAAAAAATATTAACAGGGGAAGAAAAAATCGCATTGGTGGGGCTGGGATACGTAGGTATGCCTATTGCAGTTGCATTTGCCAAAAAAGTTAAAGTCATAGGATACGATCTAAATTCAGAAAAGATAGCATTGTATAAGCAAGGATTAGACCCGACAAAGGAAGTTGGAGATGATGGAGTAAAGGCTTCTTCCGTTGAATTCACTTCTGATGAAGAGAAATTGCGGGAAGCAAAATTTATTATTGTTGCTGTTCCTACACCAGTTAACACAGACCATACGCCTGACCTTACACCTGTGATTAGCGCATCTGAAATTGTAGGGCGTAATATTACAAAAGGGACTATAGTCGTTTATGAGTCAACGGTTTATCCTGGGTGCACAGAGGACGTTTGTATTCCTATCCTAGAAAAAATGTCTAGGATGAAATGCGGGTTAGACTTTAAGGTTGGTTATTCCCCAGAACGTATCAATCCTGGTGACAAAGTACATAGACTCGAAAATATTCATAAGATTGTTTCTGGTATGGATGCAGACGCTCTTGAAGAAATAAAAAATGTTTATGATCTTGTAATAGAAGTGGGCACGTATCCTGTCTCAAATATTAAGACGGCAGAGGCAATAAAAGTAGTCGAAAATAGCCAACGTGACATTAATATTGCTTTCATGAATGAACTTGCAATGGTATTTGATCGCATGGGAATAGATACAAATGAAGTGGTTGACGGTATGAATACTAAATGGAATGCATTAGGATTCCGACCAGGACTTGTTGGAGGACATTGTATAGGTGTTGATCCATATTACTTTACATATGAGGCAGAACAATTAGGCTATCATAGCCAGATTATTTTGAATGGCCGTATTGTAAATGATAATATGGGAGCATATGTTGCAGATGTGGCTGTTAAGAAAATGATTGTATCTGGTCAGGCGCCAAGAAAATCAAAGGTTATTATTCTTGGACTTACTTTTAAAGAGAATTGTCCTGACACTAGAAATAGTAAGGTTGATGATATTATAAAAAGACTTGAAACATATGGAATTCAGCCAATTGTTGTTGATCCTTGGGCAGATTATAATGATGCTATTCATGAGTATGGTGTCGAATTGAAAACCATTGAAGATGCAAAAGATGCGGATTGCATTATTGTAGCAGTTGCACACAATGAGTTTAAGAAAATGAATGTATCAGATATTAAAGCATTATTCAAAGACAGTGAAGATTCCTCAAAGGTTCTGCTAGACGTAAAAGGATTGTATAAAGTTGCAGATTTAAAAGCATCTGGAATGAGTTGGTGGAGACTTTAATATAACTTATAGATGTGGAATATCAGAGTATTTCGGATGAATTTCCATCATCAGATTGGTTGATGGAAATAATCTTTTAGCTATTTAAGATACTAAATCCACCCAAGTCTTTGGTTATTGAAAAGATGCCTGAGGAGTTCGGACAAAAGAAAGCTTTGGATGGAGAGAATTCTTCTGATAATAAACGTTTTTATTTAAGAAAGATATATCACATGTGAACACTTTAGGCGCCGGCATTTAAGTGTCCTTGACCTAGGGTACGATTTACTTCATAATAGGTGGTATATCCAAAAAATGTTATTAATATTATAGTTTATTATTCTTTCATAAATCACAAGTAATCTAATGAAAGTTATGATTCTTGCTTGGCTTAGTGATAGGCTTACATATAAAAAGGAGTACTTTTGTATGAATATTTTATTAATTAGTTCAATTTATCCAGAACCAAATGAATATATGGTGAGAAACGATACCAAAGCCGTTCATTATTTTGCAAGGGAGTGGACTAAGAAAGGGCATAATGTATTCGTTTTACACGCATATCAGAATCCTGCTAAATTGATGTTTTCTAGGAAAATAACGAGAGAGATCAAAGAAAATGAATATGAAGGCGTCAAAGTGATTTTTGGAGAAGTACAATTACTCATCCCACATGCAAACAAAGCTTTTAGCTTTCAACAACATTTGTTAGCAAAAAGGATAAAAGAGTATCTTTTAAGAAATCATACATCTTTTATACCGGATATTGTGCTTGTCCATTTTCCAATGTCATGCCTTGATTTTTGTAAAATGTTTATAAATGGAAGTGAATCTAGTGCTTGTATTATTCATGGAAGTGATATACGAGAATTGGAAAGTAAAAATACGATAAAGCAAATGAATACGATAAAGCAAATGAGTAGTTTATTCAAAGTGATTGCGTTTAGATCACAGAACCTCCTTCAAAGAGCGAATAAGGTGGGTTTGTCTCCGATTTATTCGCCTATTATCTTTTCAGGTATATCAGGTGATCTTATCTGGGACCAAAAAAGAGTTTTTGATAAGGCCGAGCGAGAGATAAATAGTCTTAAGGTAATTTATGCCGGAAATCTCAACAAACAAAAGAGGGTTGATGTATTATTAAAAGCCGTTTCATTGTATAAGGGAGCCATTAGTGTCGAGATAATCGGTAGTGGAGAAGAAGAGGCTAATCTAAAAGATTTATGTAAACAACTAAAAATTGAACAAAAAGTGGTGTTTGTAGGCAGAGTTCCTAGAGAATTAGTTATTAGCCATATGAGAGAAGCTGATTTGTTCGTAATGGTAAGTACAAATGAAACATTGGGATTAGTGTATTTAGAAGCTATGGCGCAAGGCTGTATTGCGATTGGAACACGAGGAGAAGGTATTGATGGGGTAATAATAGATGGAATTAATGGATACTTAGTTGAACCACTCAAAGAAGAATCTTTATTGGAAAAAATGATAGATGTAAAGGCGCTAGATATGCTTGAAAGAAAAAAGATATTGATAAATGGATATAATACAGCAGTGAAAATGACCGATGAAAATATGGCGTTAGATTACTTGGATAAGATTGGAAGTCAAGAATAGAATCGGAAAGATCAATATTACGACAAGGTACTAACACATTAACGAAGAAGTGGAATATGTTGTAGCGACTGTTAATGTAATTTGCACTATATGTGAGAACGATGATTTTTCCTTCTAAATACTATTAATGAGAGTTGGATTTGCTATGTTTGAAAATAATAATTATAAAGTTAATATATATGATATATGGGCCTGTTTGTATACATTTGTTATTATATTGTTGTCTATGTTTCTGCCTACGATAAGTTTTACTACCTTTGGGCTGCTATTTTTGTTGGCACTGCCGTTTATTAATTGTCCAGAACATTATATAGGTATTTGTTTCTTGTTTTCAACAATTGCTTATTACTTTCATGGTGCATTGGAGGGATTATATAGTATTTACACTATTCTTGTGTTTCTTATATTTATTAATTCTCTGAGGAAAAGGAATACTCATATAAATACAAAATGTTTGATTCCTTTAATTGGCCTTTGTATTACTGCAGTGATTTCTTTTAACCAGTCCCAGTTTAATTATTCAAATGGATTATTTAAGTTGTTATACATAATAATTGTTACGACGATTATTGGGAATTTTTATAAAATTGACATACGAAAACTCTCGTTGGTATTGCCTAAAATTGCAGGGGCAATGATTATTGGTTATTTGCTTACGGTTGTTATTTCCGGCAGTATAGTGGATGGTAGACTGACAATCTCAAACACTGTGAATACAAATTCGTTTGGTATGTCATGTGCTCAATTAGCAACTATTATGATAGTATCATATATAATTTCTAAAACAGGTAAAAGCATAAAACTATGTTTGTGCATTATAGTGGTATTATTGGCTTTTCTCAGTGGATCACGAGGTGCCTTATTAGCTTTTATGGCTGCTAGTATACTGATTTTCTTGTTGAAGGCAAAGAGAAGCGGGCATTTTACTGGAAAGCTGATGAAGTTGTTACTAGGTGTCGGTATTTTGTGTGCGATAATAAGTCCACTTGTTTCTTCAGTAGACGTAGATTTATCTAGATTTAACATAAAATCAATTATTGATTCAGGAGGATCAAATCGAACTCTAATCTATGCTTCAGTACTGCAATATGTCATTAGCGGTGGCTATTGGATGTGGGGATATGGACCAGGGCATTATTGTAGTAACAGAATAATTAAGAGCCTCATTGGTTGGGATTATGCTCATACACATAACACCATTATTGAATCTTTTGGAGAGTTAGGAATTGGTGGAGTAGTATTAACAATAATGATTCTTATTAAGTCTTTTGCAAATATTAATAGAAAAACCAAGAATGTTAAAGAATCCTATATTCTTTACGGAATGTTGATATGCATTTTTATCCATGGAATGTCAGAGTCATACTTCTGTAACATTTCATTCTGGTTAATATTGGCAGTATGCAGAAATGAATTCATTAATTGTGACGTGGAAAATGAAGTTCTACCTTAATAATAGGAGTATATTATGAGAAAAATGATTACCTTTATGAAAAAAACTTTCCCTGGACTTCTTGAAGAGTATCGACACTGGATGCGATTACGAACAATTAGGTTGGTAAAGAAAAGAAAGAAAATGGATAAGAAAGAGTATCCTGCAATGATAAGCGAACAATACAAGAAAAGAATTGGGCATGAGTTGAATTGGAATAATCCTACATGCTATACGGAAAAAATGCAGTGGGAGAAACTGTATGATGAGAATCCGTTAAAGACGCAGTATACGGACAAATATTTAGTAAGAAGTTGGATAAAAAAGGTTATTGGGGAAGAGTATTTGATTCCTCTCTTGGGAGTGTGGAATTCTTTTGATGAAATTGATTTTAATAGTTTGCCTAATAGATTTGTTTTGAAAACAAACCATGGAAGTGGAACTAATATAATAGTTAAGGACAAAGAAAAATTAAATCTAAAGTCTACTAAAAGGACAATAAATGATTGGTTAAACACGGATTTTGGATATAAGACGTTTGAACTTCATTATTCCAAAATTGTTCCCAAGATCATTGCAGAAGAATACATAGAGACTAAAACAGGGGATCTTCAGGATTATAAGTTTTTGTGCTTTGATGGAAAACCATTGTTTTGTTGGGTGGATATAGGTAGATATTCAAATCATACAAGAAATGTGTATGACTTGAATTGGAATCTTCAACCCTGGAATCAGGAAGCTCTCGGACATTACGACAAAGAGATACCTAAACCTATTAATTTTGCAAAAATGATTGAACTTGCAACTGTGTTATCCACTGGATTTTCACATGTTAGAGTTGATTTGTATAATGTTGAGGGAAAAATTTATTTTGGAGAAATGACTTTCACTAATGGAGGTGGATTTGATAGGATTCTACCTTCGTCATATGATGTTGAACTTGGGAAACTATGGAAGCTAGATGTTTCAAGATAACTATATTACAGTATTGTTAATTATTCTATATTAGTAAGAAGGAACCATTCCTATGGATAGAAGAAAAAAACTTCAATTAAATACATTATTAGGATTATTGAGTCAGGTTACAACATTTATATGTGGCTTTATAATACCTAAGTTAATTTTAGAATACTATGGATCTGATGTTAATGGTTTAGTATCTTCCATTACATATTTTTTGAGCTTTATCTCGTTGGCCGAATGTGGAATAGGTGTTGTTGTTCAATCATCATTGTATAAACCATTAGCAGATCACAATGAGGAAGAGATTAGTCGAATAATTACTTCTTCGGATCGTTTTTTTAAGAAAATTGGGATAGTATTGGTGGCATATGTTGGCATATTATTTGCTTTTTATCCGCTTTTGGTAAATGGAACCTATGATTTTTGGTTTACGTCTTCTTTGGTATTAGTTATATCAATTAGCACATTTATCGAATATTATATTTGCTTGTCTTACAGAGTGTTGGTTACAGCAGATCAATCTGTATATGTTTTACTTGCACTACAAATTATCACTCAAATACTTATTACGGTTTTTAGTGTTTTTCTAGTAAACCTTGGTGCATCCATACTGATTTTTAAATTGAGTGCATCAATAATATTATTTATCCGCCCATTAGTACTGTCGTTGTATGTAAAAAAACACTATAAAATTAATAAAAGAATTGAATTAACAGAGGAACCAATAAAGCAAAAGTGGAATGGTGTAGCACAACATGTTGCTTATGTTGTACTCACAAATACTGATACCGTTGTACTTACTTTTTTCTCTACATTGTCAAATGTATCAATTTATAATGTATATTTTTTAGTTGTAAATGGAATTAAAATGGTTATTTCCTCATCAATAACCGGAATACAGTCATTATTAGGCAATATGTACGCAAAACAGGAATCAGATGTATTGCTTAATACATTTGCACTGTATGAATGGATAATGCATACCGGGGTAACATTTCTATTTACATGTACAAGCATTTTAATAGTTCCCTTTGTAAAAGTATATACTTTGGGAATTGAAGATGCTAATTACATTGTTCCTCTATTTGGCATGTTGATATCATTTGCACAGATGGCATATTGCATTAGGCTACCATACAATGCCATGGTTTTTGTTGCAGGACATTACAAACAAACTCAAAATAGTGCAATTATCGAAGCGTTTATTAATGTAATTATCTCAATCGCCTGTGTTTTTAATTTTGGATTAGTGGGTGTTGCAATTGGAACATTAATTGCTATGATATATAGAACAGTTTATTTAGCGATATATTTATCTAATAATATAATTAATAGGCCGTTCAAGCACTTTGTCAAACATATAGCTATTGATGTATGTGTTATATTAATCTCATTTGTTGCAACTCGATTCTTAGAAATGCAAGAAATATCATATATATATTGGGCAATACTTGCAATAAAGGTGGCATTAATCACGGGAGTAATTAGTATTATATGCAATTGCATAATGTATCCAAATATGGTTATTAAAATTTTCAGGAAATTAAAATAGGTTGGATATGCATATGAATTAATCAGGTATTTAAGTATTGACATAGAGAATTCATAATGGACTTGGATAATACATTTCTGCTCTTGCGTTTCTCATTGCATATGCAGATGCTGGTGTTGTTTTCTGAGCTGAATAAATGAAGAGATTGTTAGTATAGATAATTTTAAAAAATCGTAATTTGTTTTTCGAGATTTAGAAAAATAGATTTTTAAAATGGATTCTACTTTAGTAACTCGAATGCTCGAACAGGCGATATAGGGGTTGTGCGAAAACGAGCATCTGATTGTCTATTCTGACAGAGGATGTTATTAAATGGTCAGGTTGGAATGAATGGGTGGAAAAGCAAAATAGAATGGACCATTCCAGAAAAGGTTGTTCACCAAATAATTCTTTTTGTGTAGGTCTGTTTGGTCGTTTGAAAAACGGAGTGTTTATAATCAAGATTGGACAGGTATAAGCATTTTCCAAAGCCAAAAAATAGCCCAATTCGAACTATGGTACGGATTGGGCTATTTCTTTAAAGCTGCCGATTATATTCTGTATTTTTAATATTCGAATCTATACTTTTGAGTCCACCAAATACACCTCAGATTTTTTGGAAAATTCGTTACATGATATAATCATATATAAATATTCATCTTAATGTGAGTTGTTTCTGAACCAATCACTAGATTAAAAGTGGCTCAAAGTCTTAATGAGCGAATGGCTCATTTTCAAATTTAAATTCTAACCCTCAATCCCTCTTAAACAAATCCCTTGTATAAACTTTCTCTCTCACATCATCCAGGCAACTATCATACCTATTAGCTATAACACTTTGACTCATTTCTTTAAATTTCTTCAAATCATTTACTACCTTACTTCCAAAGAACGTACTTCCATCTTCTAGTGTTGGTTCGTATATCACCACAGTAGCGCCTTTTGCCTTAATACGTTTCATGATCCCCTGTATGCTACTTTGACGGAAGTTGTCAGAATTACTCTTCATGGTTAATCGATATACACCGATTACAACCTCTTTTTCCATACTTGCATCATATGTATTATCTTCCCCATATCCATAGTATCCTGCCATCTGTAGTACCCGATCTGCAATAAAGTCTTTTCTTGTCCGATTGCTTTCTACGATTGCACTCATCATATTTTGAGGTACTTCATCGTAATTTGCTAATAACTGCTTTGTATCCTTAGGAAGACAGTATCCCCCGTACCCAAAAGAAGGATTGTTATAGTGAGTTCCGATTCTAGGATCTAGACATACACCTTGTATGATGTCTTCTGTGTCTAGTCCTTTCATTTCTGCATAGGTATCTAATTCATTAAAGTAGGACACCCGAAGTGCCAAATATGTATTTGCGAAGAGCTTTACTGCTTCCGCTTCTGTAAATCCCATAAATAATGTTGGGATATCTTCCTTTATTGCACCTTCCAGTAGAAGAGCGGCAAAGGTATGTGATGCATTTACTACGCGTTCATCTTTCTGATCTGTAGATACGATGATTCTGCTCGGATACAGGTTATCATAGAGTGCTTTTGATTCCCGTAAGAATTCAGGGCTAAAAAGGATATGGGAAGTATTGTATTTTTTGCGTACTGATTCAGTATAACCTACCGGAATGGTTGATTTAATTACCATAAAGGCATCTGGATTGACCTTAAGAACCAACTCTATAACTGCCTCTACAGCGGAAGTATCAAAATAATGCTTTTGACTGTCATAGTTAGTTGGAGCAGCAATCACCACAAAGTCAGCATTTTTGTAGGCCTCCTCCCCATCTAGTGTGGCTGTCAGATCTAGTTCTTTCTCCGCCAGGTATTTTTCAATATAATCATCCTGGATGGGGGATTTTTTATTGTTCAACATCTCGACTTTTTCTGGGATGATGTCCACTGCAGTAACTTTATTATGTTGGGCAAGTAAAATGGCAATCGATAATCCAACATATCCGGTACCTGCAACTGCGATATTCATAGGAGAAGTAGAGCGTAGTGTAGTTGTTGTTTCGGAATTGATGAACACAGCATTCAGATCAAATCCTAGCACCTCGCCTAACCGTTCTAACTGTGGAATCGAAGGTATAAAATCCTTTTTCTCTAGCCTAGAAACTAAAGAACGATTTATTCCGGTTGCTTCTGCCAACTCCTTCTGAGTCATTGACTTTTCTTTTCGCTTCTGAGCTACTAGCTCAGCTAGTAATGACATAGATAGTTTCTTCATTTTCTAACTCCTTTACATAATGTTATTTATAATAACATTACATCAATATCATTTATTTACCATATAGCATAGAAATTGTAGCATATGGGATAAATAAAAGCAATGAGAAATAACAGAATAAGGAAAGGTTTTGTAGAAAATACAAAGGAAATAAATAGTGTGTTATTTTAAACAACATTATATTGCGATTTGGTATGATTCTTTATTCGTAAAATTTATAAAGCTGTTTAGTACTTACTCCTTCAGTCGTAAAAATAATTGGATTGTTATTATTAAATCCGTTCAAAGAATGAATTGTTTTTTCTTTGATTGACACTTTCCATTTTTTATCAAAATCAATTTTAAAACAAATATATGCTTCCAATTTTAATGGTTCAAATACGATAGAACAAATAGTTGTATCCTGACGTGTATTTTTTAGGACGTCAAAAGCATCATTTATTCCATAGTTATTAATGTTATCATTTATCTTCGTATATGCGTTTATATATCTATCAGCGCCACATCCGTAGACTTCATCGAATTTTTGATTTTTAAAATTGCCATTTGGGAAATTCGTCATAACAATAAATTTCCCATCTATTTTGCTTATTTCATTAGTATTTATTCCCTCTTCGAGGATTATAGCATCACCGTATTTATCAGCAATCATCGTATGTAAGCCCATATTGGGATAAAAAGGGTTTCTAGAATAGAAAGCATTTCTATTATTTAGAATATCCAAAAAATCTGATACTTTGCCCCCTACCCTTAATGATTCTTCAACAACATCAAAAGCATATACCTTATTATCTGTACTACATGGTTGAAAATTTGGGCTATATTCTAAAGCTTGGGTACATATAAATAAGCCATTACTATTAATACCAGCAATATCTGTAAAAGTATTATCCATTAATCCTGAAAAGTAAAAAACATCACCATCCGCATACTTATTAATCTTTAGCTTTAATTCAATGTCGTCTGAATCAAAGTTCATGCCGTAAATTGGATTGTTTTGACTATATACTGCAAAGCATGTGCACATTTTAGAAAACTCCTTCCAAACTAAATAATCTAATTATGTAAGCTGTTGCTGACCATCAGCATGGCAATATTATACATTATATATTGATTATTGACAATAAATTTAACTTTCCTATCCCTGGAACCATGTAGGGTCTATTTGTGAAACAAAGCATATTTGAATTCCCCACCTCATATTCATTTAAAAATAGGCGATGGCGTGGCAGATGGGAATAGGTTGGAGTTTAACCGATGCCCACATCTAGGCGTAAGGTGAGGCAAAATGGATATTTACTTTAGTGAGCAGTATGGGAAGCTATGTGAACGAATTGAAGGAGGTGTCTGTGAGACTTATCACTACAGTAGTGATGCGGGTGAAGTAAAGCATATGTTTATTAAACGTCCTATTAGTAAGCTCATTCATGGGGTACAGTATTATGATCTGGTCACTCCATATGGATATGGGGGGCCCCTAGTAATCAGTGCGGTAGAAGGACAGTGTCAGACACTATGTAAGCAGTTTGGTGAGGCATTTGAAAGGTATTGCATGGAACACCATATAGTCAGCGAGTTCGTGAGATTTCATCCGGTTATATGCAATGCCAAAGATTTTAGGGAGATATATCATCCGGTCTACCTTCGAAAGACACTAGGGACCAATCTTGAAGCTTATGAGGACCCTGTGCAAAATGAATTTACAAAGAGTTGTAGAAAGAAGATACGTCAGGAACTCGCCAGAGGAATCAGGTATCGAATTACGGAACATCCAGACAATATGGATACATTTTTGGAAGTATATTACGCAACAATGAAACGTAAAAATGCGCCGGAGTTCTATTATTTTAGTAAAGAATATTTTGATACAGCATTAGAGTTATTAAGGAGCAAGATCCTGTTTGTTGAGGCTATATTGGAAGGTAAGACCATAGCAGCCTGCTTTGATTTTATTGACCATGGAATCATACATATTCATCTTTCAGGTACCTTAAATGAATACTTACATCTGTCACCGGAATATATCCTTCAGTATGCAACAACCCTTTGGGGAAAGGAACATGGGTATCGCTTGATTCATCGTGGAGGAGGAATCTCCAATGCACCAGATGATTCTCTATATTCATTTAAGAAGAAGTTTTCACAGAATACAGAGTTTGATTTCTATGTAGGTAAGAAGATATGGAATAATGCAATCTATGAAGCTCTTTGTATGGAGACGGGAAGTAATAGGGATAGCGAGTATTTCCCTGCATATCGTAGGAGGTAGGTATGAAAGATATTGTTATGATTGCGCACTTCACCAGTGATTTTTCGATAAAAGGCAATGACCGATTTTCCTATATAGGTAGATTGTTATCGGAAAATAATAAAGTAGAACTGATAACAAGTGATTTTTATCACGTGACGAAGAAGAAACGCAGTAACAGAAGATCGGAATTGCCGTTTAAGGTAACTTTGGTGGAGGAACCCTGTTACCCTAAGAATATATGTCTGAGAAGGTTGTACAGCCATAAAGTTTTTGCAGGCAATGTGAAAAAGTATTTATATGACAGAAAGGTACCAGATGTACTTTATTGTGCAGTGCCTTCTTTAGATGTTGCAGCTGTTGTGGCCAAGTATGCCAAGAAGAAAAAGGTAAAATTAATTCTGGATATACAGGATTTATGGCCGGAAGCATTTAGGATGGTATTTCATATACCGATAATAAATGACTTATTGTTTTATCCTATGGAGCGTAAAGCCAACCGAATATATGCAGCGGCAGACGAGATAGTGGCTGTTTCCCAGACCTATGCCAATCGTGCCGCCCAAGTGAATAGAAAAATCAGAAAGCCGACCATTGTGCATCTTGGGACTGACCTTACCAGGTTTGATACTGTAAAGAGTGGAAAGGCATTATTGAATAAGCCGAAAGAGGAAGTTTGGTTGGCTTATGTAGGATGCATAGGGATCAGTTATGATTTATGTAGTGTGATAGATGCCATGGTAAAGGTGTATGAGGAAGATCACACGGCAAAGTTACGTTTTATTATTATGGGGAAAGGGCCTTTAGAAGAAGAACTTGTAAGATACGCTAGGAAGTCTGGAGTCCCGGTTACCTTTACCGGTTTCTTAGATTATCCCCAGATGGTAGCGCTACTTTGCAGGTGTGATTTTGCAGTGAATCCGATTCGTACAGGATCTGCAGGCAGCATTCTTAACAAAGTGGGAGACTATGCCGCTGCCGGATTGGCAGTGATTAATACCCAGGAATGCGTGGAATATCGAAAGCTGCTCACTACCTATAAAGCAGGAATCAATTGTAGAAATGGAGATATCGACCAATTATCCCGTGTAATCAAAAGACTGTATACCGATGTTGCGTTGCGAAAAGCCCTGGGAGAGGGAAGCAGGCAATTAGCGGAGGTTAGATTTGATAGAAAAGTCACATATCCACAAATCTGTTCATATGTTGAAGAGAGGGGAGATATGTGAGGATAGATCATTGATTATGATTCATTATGCCGGTCTTAATAACAATCAGGCAAGTGGAATAAATAGTATAGTGCCACAAATTGTCCATGCACAAGCCGACTTGGCAAGAGTTGGTTTTTATAACTATGGGAAAGATTGTTTGCCCATAGAAGAGAATGTGACAATATTAAGTAATGCTTCAAGTGATGATTACCACTCCTTTCCTGCACCTTTTAATCATCCTGATATTGTACTATTTCACAGTCCATTTGGAATACCTAGAATTGTTCAGATAGCAAGGCTTTTAATAAAAGAGAGAATTCCCTATATTATTGTTCCCCACGGCTGCTTCTCGGAAGTATCCTTTAGGCAAAAATATCTGAAAAAAGTAATGGCGTGCAATTTGTATTTTCGAACATTAATTAATCAGGCAAGTGCGATTCAATTCCTTTCAAAAGGAGAAAAGGAACGTTCTCGTTACAATAAGAAAGGAATCGTGATACCAAATGGGATTGATATCCCAGAACAACTGTCATCCTATCGTAATACTGATCATATTGTCATCTCCTATATTGGTAGGAAAAATGTCTATCAAAAAGGATTAGACTTATTAATTGACGCTTGCGTAAAAATAAGGGTCTCCTTACAGGAACACGTGATAATCAATCTTTATGGTCCGGAAGAAGAAGACGAAGCAATCAATAGGCGGATTAGGGATAATGATCTTCAAAAAATCATATTTAATCATCCGGCTGTATTTGGTCAGGAGAAAGAACGTGTACTTAAGAATAGTTCCCTACTGGTATTAACGTCACGCAGCGAAGGGCAACCGGTGATAGTACTGGAAGCATGGGCTAACGGATGTCCCACACTGCTTACGCCTGAAACCAATATGGCAGAGGAAGCCGTGGCGAATGGTTGCGGCTGGAGTACTAAGGGTGATCCGGAAAGTATTGCAGATACCCTTCTTAAGATAATGGATAGCAGGGAGGAATTATGTTCGTTTTCTGGGAATGCATATGATTATGTGAAGAACAAGTATCAGTGGAGTGTTGTGACTAAGAAAGCCCTATCAATATATCAATGGATTGTGAGAGAGTATGGTACCGATTAATAAAAATAAAATGCAACTACTTCAGGTACTATTTTGTATGCTGATGATAGGGATAGGGATACTGATGCTGTGTTGCCTGCCGGATGTTCATAGATCTTATCGGTGCGTTATTTTATTACCGGCTGTTTATATCTTATGTTACATCTGCTGTATTAGCCTTATGAATCCTTTAGGATATGATATTAAGCTTATCCTCTTACTCGTATTTTTTATTAAGCTATATGTGTTACCTGCTTTTGTTATTTTTAATGGTGATTTTGACTTAAGTGGCTTCAATTCCGGAATTGAGGCCTATGTACTGGATGCTGTCGTAATTCAAATCCTTGAGATGATCTCGGTTACCATTGGGTTGATTGTATTTACTCCTAAGCAGAACAAAAAGGTTCGTGAACGTTTTAATAGAGAGAAGGATCAGTTTGTGAATCGATATGTATGGAGGGTAATCACAGCTTGTGTAGTAGTCATTATAATAGCAATTATTCTATATCCAAGCTTCCTTCTTCAGTTCCGGCCTCTATTTTTCTTTAGTGATGAGCAGGAACTGGCATGGAAAAGAACATCCGAAGTTGCTGTGAGTACGATTACACCTTACGTGTATTATCCCATCAACTGGTTGCTTGCAGTGACAAGAATTGCCCTTGCGTACTTACTTACCATTTATATATATAAGAAAAGAACCTCCAAATCCTCCAATGGTTCCCTGCTCCTAACAACGTTAGCAATTGCAGTGATATTGGTTATCTTGGTGCCAGATGATGTAGCAGCAAGTATTATTGCAGCGCTAAGCTTATTAATCTTAGTTACCCGCTTGTATCCGGACAAGAGAAAGTTAATTGTTGGATTAGTAGTAGTATTATCCGCTAGCTTGTTTATCTATATGTTTTTAGTGATCCCTTTTCTATCCTCAGATAGGATGTCGAATGCAATATCAGGCTTGGCATTCAAACTTAATGCCTATTTTAGCGGATTTATCAATATGGCTGGGGTACTGGATATGAGGTCTTCAGATAAAGCCGGCTACTTTGTTGGTGATTTTTTAAGGTCCTTTCCAATCATCAAAGGATTTTTTACTCATATGCCACGTTCCACGGAACTATTTAACCTGACCTTAGGGTATGATCCGGTATACTTTTCGCAGATTATACCACTAGAAGGGCAGGCATTTTTTTACTTTGGCTATCTGGGAGCATTGGCAGTACCCTTTCTGACCATTAAGTGTTGTATTCACAGTTATCAAAAAATGTTATTGTCCAAAGGGAGCTACGATTACTTTATATATTGCTTTTATACCTTGTTATTGGCCTTCGGTATTGTCATGTATGATTTCTTCTTGCTATTTTATCTTGCTTTATCCTATGTGCCTTTACTCTTAATCAATATGTTTCTCATGAAAAAAGACAAGAAAGGAGTATCTGATGAAGATATTAATATATCTGGATGAGAATGCCTTATCTCCTGCAGGTGGCCCCTTAGGAGTAGGGTATTATATCCATGAAGAGGTAGTTAGACGTGGATTGACGAAGCAAATTCATTTTCTTAGATCTAATCCTGACAAAAAGCGAAGGGAGGACTGGCTGAAAACCATCCTCCATAAGTCCCCCAAACTGACTGCAGTGGAGAGATCCCTTCGGCGAATGATAGAATACCACACCATGTTCTATCATCCACGTAAAGAGGCCGGTGTCTTTAAGGATTATGATGCCATTCATTTTCATAGTACTATGGATATGTATAAACAAAGAAGGAATCTAAGAGAATATACCGGCCACGTCTTACTTACTTCGCATTCCCCGATTCCATTGGCCGAGGAGCTTTATGGTGCGAGTTCTACAGCGTTCGAGAAGAGATATGTGAAGAAAAGAATGGCGCTACTTAAGAAGATGGATCGGTGGAGCTTCTCTCACGCGGATTATATCGTATTCCCGTGCCCGGAGGCAGAAGAACCTTATCGGAACAACTGGCCTGCCTATGACAGAATTGCGGAGAAAAGAAAGGCACATTTTCGATATGTTCCAACTGGTATCTCTCTTAAAACTCCGTCTATCTCCAGAAAGGAAATTAGAGAACAGTTAGGGGTAGGTAGTCGCAATTTTATGATTGCCTATGTGGGCCGACACAATGAGGTAAAGGGTTATGGCAATCTTAAGAAACTAGGCAAAGCCATTTTGGATAAAAGCCCGGATATAAGAATGCTGATTGCCGGAGAAGAAGGGCCATTAATGAGACTAAAGCATCCTTCCTGGATAGAAATTGGTTATACCTTGGACCCTTATTCCTATATCGCAGCTTCTGATGTCTTTCTGCTACCCAATAAAGAGACTTATTTTGACTTAGTAATGATTGAAGTGCTATCCCTAGGGAAGCTTGTCATAGCAAGCCGTACCGGCGGGAACAAATACTTTGAAAGGATGGGCCTGCGAGGCGTTTTTCTTTATGACACCTTGGAAGAAGCAGAAGCTTTGATCTATAAGGTAAAAATGATGAGTGGAGATAGAAGAAGACGTCTGGAAAGAGAAAATAAAGAGTTCTATAGGAGGTATCTGTCAGGGGAGCGTTTCTTTGATAGTTATATCAATATGTTGAGTAGTATTGGTTTAAGTATGGATAAATAGGGAGATTAAGGGGTGAATACCTTGAAAAGCTTAGTAAAGAATTCGGTCTGCAATATGATATATAGGTGTATCAATGTAATATTCCCACTGATTATCTCTGCCTATGTCTCCAGGGTGATTCTGGCAGATGGTGTGGGAAAAGTGGCCTCCGCCCAGAACATGGTACAGTACTTTACCATGATTGCATCTCTCGGGATTCCCACCTACGGCATCCGTGTCATTGCACAAGCCGGCGAAGAGAGAGAACATGTCAGTAAAGTGTTCTCTGAACTTTTTCTAATGAATGCCATTTCCACCTCAATCTGTTGCCTCTGCTACTATCTTACGGCCTATCTGACCGGTGGCTTTGGAAAGGGGTTTCTTCTCTATGGAATCGCCGGCATTGCTATCTTATTGAATTATTGTAATGTAGATTGGTTCTTTCAAGGCAAAGAAGAGTATCAGCTTATCTTAATCAGAAATGTAATCGTGAAAGTATTGTCGATTCTTGCTGTGTTTCTCTTTGTGAAGAGTCCGAAGGATTGTGTCCTTTATGCAGTCATTCTGGTAGTAGGTACAGGCTTAAACAACGTATTTAATATCCTTCAGTTAAGAAAACACATTCATCTCGTAATTCGTAACCTAAACCTAAAACAACATAGGAAAGCAGTGTTCACACTGTTTTCCGCCACCATAGCCATCGAGGTCTATACTCTTGCAGATACCACCATGCTTACCTATATGTGTAATGAGAAAACCGTGGGGCTTTATGCCAATGCCGTGAGAAGCATCAGCGCTATAAAGACCATGATGGTGTCCATCTGTGCAGTATTCTTGCCAAGGCTCAGTATCTATCAGAACCAGGGTAAAAGGGAAGAATTCGATGGATTGGTGGTACTAGGCTTAAAAATCCTGCTTCTCCTATCCATACCGGCAGCAGTGGGCATGATACTGGTCTCTGAGTTGTTGGTTCCCCTATTATTTGGTGGTGCTTTCTTAGGCTCCATCGTAACGACACAGATTCTGGCAGTCTCCATTGTCACAGTCTCCCTCAGTAATTACATCGGCTACCAGGTCTTAGTCAGTCTGGAGAAAGAAAATATTATTCTGCTCTCCACTACCATTGGGGCCTTTACCAATGTGTTACTCAATGCAGTCCTCATTATGAATCTGGCACAGAATGGTGCCGCCATAGCTTCCATCATTACAGAAGCAGCAGTTGCAACAATCCAAATATTCACCTTAAAAAAGTATAGTAAACTAAAAGTGCAAGGTACCTATTTACGTTCCATTGTGTTTGCAACCCTGTCCATGATGCTCTGTGTTAAGGGAGCCATGCTTCTCCTTCCCTTTCTGCCAAGCATCATGGAGTTAGTCATAGTCATACTAGTAGGTATCATAGCATATGTAGTGGTAGGCAGTGTATGTAAAAATGAGGTTTTGCAAAGCCTCCTCGGTAAACTACGTGGAAGGATAACTCATCAAAACTAATGGAATCTAATAAAGGAGGAAGCGGGTGTTTTGAGTAGGTGAAGAAGAGAAGATATGGGATGTTACTTGCCACTATAGTAGGAGCTACCATTGTGGTGCTTGCCTACAGGAAGTCTTTAAAGGAGCAGAAACATAAGAAGTCTCCTGAGAGTACAAAACATAAAATGGGGTTCTATGAAAGGTACATAAAACGTCCCCAGGATTTTTGTTGCGCCCTTTTGGCCATTCTTATGCTTAGCCCTTTCCTTGGGCTCCTTGCCCTTCTTGTACGAGTAAGGCTTGGCCCACCGGTGCTATTTATTCAATACAGACCTGGACGATCAGGAAGAATCTTTAAGATATATAAATTTCGGACAATGACAGAGGAGAGAGATAAGAGTGGCAAACTACTCCCAGATGAGTTACGTCTAACAAAGTTTGGAAGAATCTTGCGTTCCACCTCCTTAGACGAACTTCCTGAACTCATTAATATCCTAAAAGGGGATATGGCAGTTGTGGGACCGAGACCGTTGTTGGTGCAGCACCTGCCTCTCTATAATGAACGTCAGGCAAGGAGACACGAAGTGAGGCCGGGCTTTACTGGATATGCACAGGTACATGGAAGGAATGCTCTTACCTGGGAAGATAAGTTAGAAAAGGACGTATACTATGTGGATCATGTATCTTTTCTAGAAGACTGGAGGATTATTCTTCAGACAATAAAGGTAGTGTGGAGCAGAGAAGGGATATAATGGTGGCCTCCCAAAAGGCCACCATCAAATTAGAAAGCTCTTGGCCTTAAAGCATTTTCTTCTATCAGGTCAATGCCGGATTTCTTTTTCTTGATAATCGTAAGGATAATAGTCACTGCTAACGTAACAACCAATATCCCAACCAATGTACTTACATTCTTCATAATAAGTGCGCTGTCACCCGTTCCACTAATGGCTTCCTTGAATAGCCCTACAGAATAGGTCATTGGCATAAATGGGAACAAATGATTGAATATCTTAGGTACTGTTTCCATTGGGAAAGTACCTCCGCAGGAAGTCAGCTGTAGGATTAACAAAGCGATTGCTAAGAACTTTCCTACATTCTTGAAGAATAACAGGAATAGCTGAATCATAGTAACAAACACCAGAGATACTAGGCAGGAGCCAAAGAAGAATAATGGAAGATTCTCCACATTAAGCCCTAAGCCTATAATCAATACGAAACATAATAGGACAGCCTGTGCCAACCCAATGAGTAAATAGACAATCGTTCTCTTTAATGGGTGATTAGAATTACGGGACAATAATTTGAACTTACGATCTGGGTCAAAATAAATTCCAAAGAAGATCATAAGCCCCCCTACCCATAAGGATAAGGATAAGAAGTAAGGAGCAAAGGCTGTTCCGTAATTAGGGACAGGTGCGTATGGCTCCGAGGTCAATGTTACTGGAGTTGCAGCATATTGGTCTAAGCCGGTTAAGGCAGGCAGTTGCTCCTTGGCAGTCTTGATGGAGTCTGTTACACTGCTGTTTGCTTTAGATATGCCAGCGGTTAACTCTTTTGCCCCATTCTGTAAGGCTGTGGTTCCACTAAGGAGAGAAGTCGTTCCATCCTTTAGAGAGGAAGAGCCATTCTTTATCTTATTAGCTCCAGAGGCTAGACTTACAACTCCCTTGTCGAGGCTACCGATTCCACCGGACAGTTGCTTCATACCCGAATTAAGGGAGGATGCACCAGAGCTTAGCTTAGAAGAAGCAGAGGTGAGCTTTTTACCAGCTGAATCTAACTTACGTAGTCCATTTGCAAGGTCTGCACTACCGGTAGCTAACGCCTTGGTACCCTTATTGGCTGAAGTTATGCCGCTTTTTAAGGAACTGATACCTGCTTGAAGCTTTGTCAGTTGATTGGTTCCCGTGGCTAGTGCCTGCGCACCGGTGGTTACTTTGTCAGCAGCTTGATTAAGGCCCACTGAACCGACTTTCAATGCGTTTAGGTTTGCTAGGTTTTCTTTCGTGGTAAGTCCGGATACAATCTTGGTAATAGTAGGGTCGCCAGTCTTGGCAGCGTAGATTGCCAGTGCCTGGGTGGTAGCTTCCACATTGGAAAGCAAGGAGTTTACCCCTGAGGTATAGGAACTCACACCCTGTTTCAGGGCAACAGAACCACTGGAGAGAGCAGTGGCACCCTTCTGTAAAGAAGAGAGTGAACCAGCAGCCTTATTTAAAGTACCTACTCCGACTTCCAGCTTACTCATACCCGTTTGCAGGGAGTTTAAATTACTTTTTAAGGTAGCAGAGCCGGAACTTGCCTGGCTGAGGCCAGACTGAAATTCGGTAAGTTTTTTCTTGTAGGTCTTAAGTCCGGCAGCTAAAGTTGTACTTCCGGCAAAGAGTTTGCTAGAACCTGATTGGAGATTACCGCATCCCTTCTTTAAGACATTTGCTCCAGATGCTAAGGAGGAGGCACCTTTCTTTAAGGTAGCAGCTCCATCATTAAGAGCCGAGGCTCCATTGTCTAAGGATGTGGTGCCAGTGGTTAAAGTATTGGCCCCATTTGATAATTGTCCCAGACCATTGGATAACGTCTGAAGTTTATCAGGAGTCTCCTTTAATTGGTTAGAAAGGGCTGCCACAAGCTCTTCGTCAATGGAAGCACGGACGGACATCTCAACCTTGGTAACGGCACTGTTTAGAATCTGGGAAGCTAAGTAATTTCGTTTTTCATTGGAGGAATAAGTAATGGTGGCCATCTCTTTGGTGGCTTTATCGGTAGATGCGATGGTAGATGAGAAATTCTTTGGTATGGTTATGATTGCGTAGTATTTTGTGCCCTTTAAGCCATCTTTTGCAGAGGCGCTGTCCGTAAAAGTAAACTCCAGTGTGGCATCCTCTTTTAATTTGTCACACAGCTCCCTACCGACATTCCTGCTTTTGTCATTTATTACAGCTCCAGAATCTTCATTTACAACTGCAACAGGAACCTTTTCTAGGCGTGAGTAGGGATCCCAGAATGCTCCAAGATAGAAGTAGCTGTATAGGAGCGGAACAATCAGCACGCCAAGCAGGATCAGGAAAGGGACATAGCGCTTTTCTTTCAATAATTGATTCATCTTTGTCATCTCCTTCGTTAGACAGTATATTACAGGAAAATGACTTTGCATTTAGACAGACTTTACCAAGTGTCGTAGATTTTGACAGTACAAGTAAAATGACAAAATGAAACCAATTATAAGGTGAAAGTTATTTTATGTATTGTTTTACAGCATAGGCTTTGCAGGCATTGACCAGAGTGATAATGATTTCAATCATCTCCTCTGGAGGCTTGTTCATCCCCTCCGTTACCCAGGAGATGATACTTCCGACAACACCAAATGAGAAGAATCTGGCGAGAAATTGTTTGTCTTCCTCGGCAATCTTTCTGTCTGCATCCATATGTGTAATAATGGTATAGATTAGGGAACTGGATATTCTGAACAGATACTCATGGAATTCATCTTGGAAGGAATATTTCAATGCATTTTTATAGAAGCCTTTCTGCTCACTTAGAGCGCACAGCAACCGTTTCAGATTCCTCGGCCAGGTATCCACTGTTAGGTCTGTGGTCAATACCACCAATACCTCATTGCAGAAAATCCAATTTAATAAATCATATTTGTCATGAAAATGATAATAAAACGTTTGACGGTTCAAGCCACAGGCAGCGGTAATATCGGTCACACTGACTTTTGCAAAAGGTTTATTCTTCATGATCTGTTTTAAACCATTGGCAATTGCCTGCTTCGTGATTAATGACTCTGGCATAGGTAACATCTCCTTGTAGAATTATTCCTAATTATATGAACAAAATAGGAAAAAATGCAAGATAAAAAAACAGGATATTAGGTCATATTTAAATATTGACAATTTGAGTAAAATATAGTAATGTTAATGGAAAGGCAAATGAGTCATATATCATTTGCCTTTTTGTTATGTAAATTTATGGTAAGGAGGGAAAAGAGTTGAAAAGAAATCGAATCATTGCTGTCTTTCTCTGTATGTTTCTTGTAATGTCCTGTGCTGCGTGTGGAAGTAAGGTAGTGGACAAGTCAGCCGACAAGAAGAAAGAGGCGCAATCAACAAAACCAGCAAAGACAGCCAAAGCCACAGAGCCGGCGAGCACACAGGCGGCAGCTCCTAAGGCAGATAACGTGAATCTGGGCTTAATCAAGGATGGAACCCTAAGTATTGGTGTGGAGATCGGCTATCCACCATTTGAACAATTTGCCGATGACGGAGTAACTCCAGTTGGATATGACATTGATCTGGCAAAAGCTCTGGGAGAGAAGCTTGGAGTAGAGGTTAACTTTATTAATACTGCCTGGGATAGTATCTTTGCAGGGATTGGCACCAATTATGATGTTGTAATCTCCTGTGTTACCATTAATGAAAAGAGAAAGAAAAACATGGATTTCTCAGATCCGTACATAAATAGTTATCAGTCCATAGTAGTGAAAAAGGGAAGTAATCTGACCTTTAACAGCTTGAAGGATCTGAATGGAAAGAGTGTAGCTCTACAAAAGGAAACCACTTCCGATGAAGTAATTAGTAAAATGATTGATACAGGAACCATTAAGGCAACTGTTGTTGGCAATGAGAAGGTGATTACCTGCTTCACCCAGCTAGACAATGGAGAAATCGATTGCGTATTATGCGATAGCACTGTGTCAGATGGTTATGTTGGCAATTCACCAGACAAGTATGTAAAGATATATCAGGACGAGAGTAGTCCGGAGCGATTTGGAGTAGCAATTAAAAAAGGCAATAAGGATTTACAAGGAGCAATTAATGAGGCCCTGAAGAAACTGCAGGAAGAAGGATTTTTCAAAAAGACACAGGAAAAATGGTTTGGTGCAGGTGAATAATATTGAAGAATAAAGCAAAAGAGATTGGTAGGACAATCATTCATGTAAAAGGTTGGGAGAATAACACAAAGGCCTTTTTTGCCGTTATATTAGGCCTCTTTTTGATTGCCTCTATTTTCGCAATTATGAAACCAACCAAAGATGAGATGCTTGCCTGTGCTTCTGAAGAGGTAGAACAGAAGCTGAAAGAGGATGAGTCAAGTTCCATGAAGGAACTAGCCATTACCTATAATAACCTTTATTTTATTAATTACTGTTCCTTCGAAACCCAGGGAGCGAACCCTATTAGTGAGAAGTACTTGGGATTTGCAGGTAACATTTATTACGCAGATGATAGTGCAACAGGAGTGATAGGAAGCCTGGTTAATTATACCTATCAGATGTTAGGCTGTGGTCGTGGCATTTTATATGGAGCCAAGCTGACTATATTTTTAACAACCGTTACCTTACTTTGTGGATTATTCCTCAGTTTTTTCTTGGCCTTGGGGAAAATCTCGAAGAAATGGATTCTAAGCAAGCTTTGCAGTGCCTATATCTTTTTCTTCCGTGGCACTCCACTTATGATTCAGTTATTTGTTATTTATCTGGCTGTACCGGGAGTGATTAGTGGCTTTAGCTGGCGCGGGTTATTCGGTGCCAATGATCCCGATGCAGTGTTTAAGGGAGCGCTGGTAGCAGCCTTTATTGCATATACCTTAAACTCAGCAGCTTATTGCGCAGAGATTGTCCGCGCTGCCATCCAGTCTATTGATAAAGGTCAGTCTGAGGCTACCAAAGCACTTGGCATGAGCTATGGACAGACCATGAGGTTAATCATCATTCCACAATCCATAAGAAGGATGATACCCCCTATTTGTAATGAATTTGTTATGGCATTGAAAGATGCCTCTCTGGTCTTCGTAATTGGTTTGATGGATATTACCACTATCTCCAAGACCATTTCCTCCAGCGGTTCTTATCTGGTCTTTGCTCCTGCACTAGTAATCTATCTTGTGATTACCGGCTTTTTTACCTTTATCTTTAACAAGATAGAGAAGCGGTTTTCTGTATACGAGTAGGAGGGCATGTTATGGAAATGATACGAACCGAAAACATATGCAAGAATTTTGGAGATTTAAAGATTCTAAAGGATGTCTCCCTTACGGTAAACTCCGGCGAGGTAGTAGTCATTATTGGGCCTTCCGGTGCTGGTAAATCCACCTTTTTGAGAGCCCTTAACCATTTGGAGAAGGCAACCTCCGGCAAGATTTATATCGAAGGGAGATTGTTAGACGACCGCCACAAGGAGCAGAACCGTTCCCCTCTGAGTAGGAAAGAGAAAAATAAGCTTTTGCTTAAGATGGGTATGGTATTCCAACGTTTTAATCTATTTCCTCACAAGACAGTACTTCAGAATGTCATGATATCCCCCATTAACGTGAAGAAGATGGAAAAGACAGAGGTAGAAACCATAGCCAGAGATCTCATTGAGCGGGTGGGATTAGGAGATAAGATGGATGTATATCCAAGCAAGTTATCCGGTGGCCAGCAACAACGTGTGGCCATTGCCAGAGCCCTTGCCATGCAGCCGGAAATCATGCTGTTTGATGAGCCTACTTCAGCCTTAGACCCTGAGCTGGTTGGGGAGGTGTTAGGCGTTATGCAGAATCTTGCCAAGGAAGGAATGACCATGATCTGTGTTACTCATGAAATGGGCTTTGCAAGAGATGTGGCAGATAAAGTAGTCTTTATGTATGAGGGTAGGATTCTTGAAGTTGGAACTCCAGAGGAGATCTTTAGAAACCCTAAGGAAGAGAGAACCAAAGCTTTCCTACAGAATGTATTAAAATAAATAAGTAACCCCTAGGATGCTGATATGTACCCAGTTTTTGGACACATCATTATACAATTGGATAGTATTTGAAGGATGTTTTCGTCTACTGCCCAGTTCTATATAACTCGACACAATTCAATTTAAACACATAATCGTATTTCATACAAAAACCCCTTTACTGGACAAAACCAGTAAAGGGGGTACCTATCCATACAAGGGGTGTAATCTGCAGAAAATGGAGGCTTGCAGCGTCAACTCAAAACCTATAACCACACCTTTAAAGTTTGCTCATAATTAAATTAATAAATCTCAGTATTATGTTCCATTTCCGAATATACTTCTCTAATCTTAGGTATGCTAGGAATCCCTCCCTGCCTTTGCGTTGATAATCCCGCTGTAGCACAAGCAAACCTACCTATGTCTTCCAAATCTTCCTTTACCAAATTCTGTGGTTCTTTCTTCTTTTTCAGAAAACAGCTTATTGCACTTCCTCCAAAAATATCACCTGCTCCGGTTGTATCTACAGGTATAACCTTCCTGCTTCTAACCCTTACACATGCATTTTCATTTGCCACATATGACCCTTTTTCCCCTAGAGTCAGCAATACCAACTTTACTCCATAATCAACTAACAATTTTTTTATGGCTTGATCATATGTGATGTCATTCCACATAAACTTTACTTCTTCATCGCTTATTTTAACTACATCTGCTTGCCTAAGTCCCCACTCGATTTGATTTTTTGCAAGGATTTGGTTGTTCCAAAGTGGTAGGCGCAGATTAGGATCAAAGGATATCTTTTTCCCTTTGGATTTTGCATAGTCTATGACTTTCCTGGTAGTAGAGACTATCGGCTCTGTGGTTAGCGAAAGTGTCCCAAAATGAAGCCATTCTGCATTGTCTATCATGCTAAGATCAATTTCATTATATCTAAGGCATGTATCTGCCCCCGGTTTTCTTGCAAAGCTAAAAGTCCTATCGCCTTTGTCATCTAAAGTTACAAAAGCCAAGGTCGTGAATACATTTTGGTCCTTGCATATTCCAGAAGTGTCTATTCCTAACTGTTTCATTGTGTCAATTAGCATTGTTCCAAATGCATCATCTCCTACTTTCCCAATAAAAGCAGTCTTTGCATCGTAAGCAGACAATGTAGCCAAATAATTACATGGCGCTCCTCCTGGATTTGCTTTCATTGTAGGATACCCCGCAAAATCCATGTCTAATGTAACAAAATCAATTAAAAGTTCTCCTAAAGCTACAACATCTAGCATTTTTACCTCCCATAATAATCTTTATTTTTCTCTTGTTAACTCGCTTTTTCTCACTTTTTTAACTTTTCATAGTAAAGCTCTCTTAGTCGATGCCATTCCCCTTGGCCTCAAATTCTGGATATACAGTGA